>JBALTG010000048.1:0-31096 GCA_036964625.1 Motiliproteus sp. | reverse complement strand
GTCCTGGTGTTCGAAGTAATAGTGAATCCCTTCCGCCTCCAGCAGACGCTGGCAGAAGTTAAGCTCGGATTCGCGATACTGGACGCAGTAGTCATAGACGGGGTAGTCGCGTTGCAGCTCGAAACGGAATTCGTCGGCACTCAAACCGGCCTCATCCAGCAGCTGGCTGAGGATCTGGGCCAGACTGCGCTGCTGAAAGATGCGGCTGTTGTGGCGGTACTCCAGCAGCGCCAGCTTGGGCACCAGGGTCAGCTGGTAGCGGCTCAGTCGCGTGCCCTGTTCTACCAAGGCGGCGCTGCCGATGATCCCGTGGATAAAGCGCGGCGCTGCCTCTTCGTCGCGGTCACTGTCACAGTCGGGATCCAGCAGGGTCACCACTGCGCTCTGCCCTAGCAGAGATTCGAGGGCGACCTCGGCGTCGTCGCAGACCACCGCGAGCTGAAAGCTGAACAGCTGGGAGAGCGCTTCTTTGCCCTGTAACGACAGCAGCTGAAAATCAACTTCGGCGTCACTGATCTCGATATGAAAACGTGCGTCGCTGGCGCGCTGAAAAACCATCCTTGCATCCCTACTGGCGGTTATTCGCCTATGAAATTAAAGGCGATCCTTCTCTAAAGGACGCTATAGTAGCAAGTAGCGTTTTGGTATTTCCAGACTTTGTTGTGTTTCAGCGACAATGGCACGCACCGGCATCGCTAGCCCCGGGCTCCGACACGCGCTAACGTTCCGGTAATTCGAGTGACCGCCCGAGTCAAAGAGGCCATATAGGAATAGACTCTTTTAAGCCTGTCCGGGTAAGCAGTTGTCGGTCTCTCGCTGAGTTAATGCCGACCGGGTCAGGCCGCAGGTTCGGTTGCTCCTTGCAGGGGCGTTCTGAGATGTTTTCAAGGGGGGAGGGGCATCCTCGTAGATAAACCCCTTAGACTCTATCGCTTGTGCGCTCTATACTACTCGTTTCATCAAGTAGCCGTCTTATAGAGAATGAATAAACCTCAATCCCGGCACCGGGCTATCGCGTTACACGACTTCCCGGTCGGCGAGCCGTTGCCCTTTTCAGTCTACGATAGTGATGACAACTTATTGCTGCGAAAAGGGTTTGTGGTTAGCAGTGAGAAGCAGCGGGATCGCTTGCTGAAACATGGGTTGTTTCAAGGCGACAACGACGTTCACCATTCCGGCGATTCAGAATCTGAATTTAGTCAGGGCTTTACGGTGTTTGAGACGGTGGAAACTCTGCTGGCGCGCCTGGAGCATGCTTACCAGTTACTTCGGGAGCCCGACGGAAGTGGTTTTGTTTTCGTGATGTTGCGCATCGCGGTGGATATCCAGGCGATCTGCGCAGATAACCCCGATGCGGTGATGGGGGCGATGCAGGTCAGCCAGGATCTTCCTTATGGTTTGATTCATCCGCTGCACTGCGCGGTGCTCTGTGAACTGATGGGAAAACGGCTGGGCTTGCCGCAGTTTACTCGGTTGGCGTTGGTGGCAGGGGCTGCGAGCCACGATGTGGGCATCACGCAAATGCAAGAGAAACTGCATCGGCAGCAGGAGGCTCTGAGTGAAAACCAGTGGCAGCGCATCCGTCGCCATCCGCAAGAGAGCCGCGAGTTACTGGAACAGGCGGGTGTGGACGATGAAATCTGGCTCAATGCTGTCGGTCAGCATCACGAACGCCTCGATGGCAGCGGCTATCCAGGTCGGCTGCAGGCCGAACAGCTTTCGCCAACGACACGGATCTTGGCGATTGTTGATATCTACACAGCGATGATTCGGCCACGGATCTATCGCGATGCTTTTATCACCCGGGAAGCGCTGCGCAGCCTGTTTCAGGAGCGCGGTAGCAGCGTAGACCCCAAGCTGGTGCAGGTGTTTGTCAAGGAGGTCGGGCTATTTCCTCCGGGGGCTTTTGTGCGTTTACGCAATAATGAACTGGCGGTGGTTCAAAAGCGTGGTGTGGAAGCCAGTCTTCCGGTTATCTTCAGCGTCCAGGCTGCAGACGGCAGCTTGATGATCCCGCTGCGGCAGCGCGATCCCAGCAAAGAAAGTTTCAACATTATCGAGATGCTGCCGCACCATGAACATCCGACTTTGCGCAGCCAGCTTAACGAGATCTGGCCACCGCTAAAGCCGATCTCCCTGCGCTGAGGCGGCCTTTATAAGGGGTTTTAGGTCGGCAACCATCTGCTCCCCTAGCTGCACGTCATAACACAGAACAGACAATATATAGGCAAGCATTCTACGTTCAAACGAGCTGCGCACAAACGGATTTATCCCGGATATTTCATGAAGGGATCGGAATTTCTGGATACGCGGGTTAAGCAGTTGCTGCTATCTTCCGCCGAGCCTTGGTGGTTCCAAGGATCAAGGGAGATGGCGGGAAATGCAACGCCAGCGGAGCCAGAAAACCGATCAACGCGCTCGATTACAAAATGTAATCGCCAGATGTATTCAATAAACCAGAAAGCCTGGGGCTTCCAGCCTTTTACTAAGTGCCTTTGTGAAATATGCGGATTTAGGTACGCTGCGAGTAATTACATTGATCGGTACCAGGTTCTCGCCCCCAGCTCTGAGGTCGGCCCATTCATTCGCGCGGCTTCGTTACCCGCTTGTCTTCCGGGGTAGCGGCCTGTCGTTTGCGAGGCCCCCCTCACGCCCGGATACGTGCCCGCCAGCGCTGGCGGAGGTGGCGCAGTTGTTGTGGCGAGATCAGAATGATTAAGTTGCCCAGTAATACCAGGCCGATCCCGACCAGGCCGCTGCTACTCCAGTGATAACCTTCCATCAGCGTCGAGATCTGTAGCGCCACCAGTGGGAATAGCAGGGTGGTGTAGGCGGCTTTATCTGCGCCGATGCGTCCGACCAGGGTCAGATAGCAACCGAAGGCGATAATCGAGCCGAATACGGATAGATAGAGCAGTGAACTGATATAGGGCACGCTGGGATCGAACGTCAGTTGCTTGTCGCTGCTGGCTGCCAGCAGCAGCATGGCGATGCCGCCGTAGCTCATGCCAAAGGCGTTACACTGGAGTACCGGCAGTCCATCGCGCTGATTTCTGGCCGAGGTGATATTTCCCAGCGAGGCGCAGTAGGTCCCCAGCAGTACGATCAGCAGTGCTTGGAATGTCTGTCCGCTAAACGCAAAACTGCCTTCGTCCGGTTGAAACACCAGGCCGATTCCGAGCAGGCCGAGCATTCCGCCGAGCACCACCTCTTTCCGGATCGGGGCCCCCAAGAACAGCGCCGAATTGACGATATTCATCATCACGATGGTCGAAAAAGCGAGCGCGATCAGGCCCGAGGTCAGGTGAGCCGTGCTCTGATACATCAGCCAGTAGTTGATCCCGAACAGACTAAGACCCTGGAGTAGCATGAACAGGTGGGCCCGGAGTGAAAATCGAAGATTGATCCCGGTCAGGCAACAGAACCCCAGAAGCAGAATCCCCGCCAGTATAAAGCGGTATCCCACCGACACCAGCGGATCGACCAGGCCGAGCTGAAACTTGATGGCATAAAATGTCGAGCCCCAGATCATGACTGTGATCAGGTAAAGCAAGCTGCTGTGCATTATCGATGCGTCCATGTGTGGCTGCTATCTGGATGAAGGCAACGGCGGGCCAGGTTGAAACTAAACTGTAGCTTTTTTGGTTCTGACAATACATGTACACTTTTGTGATTGATTGCTGCAACTGTATTGGTTGACTGACGGGTACAGTTTTGCGGGCATGGGGCTGTGGTGCCGGTCTTGAACGGCGGCAACAAGGCGGCTTTAAGACCATGATCAGTATCAATGCTCAGGACAGTCTGCCGTTGGTCGAGCAGGGGGTGCCGCGAAATGCCGATGGTCCTGATACGCAGGCGATGGAAGCGCTGATTCTGGAGCATAGGCCGAAGTTGTTCGTGACCACAGCGGTACTGCATAATCCGACCGGAACCAGTACCAGTCAGGCTGTGGCCTACCGCTTGCTGCAGCTGGCTGAAAAATATGACTTGATGCTTATTGAGGACGATATCTACGGTGATTTCCATGGGGGGCGTGCCACCCGCCTTGCGGCCTTGGATCAGCTCAATCGGGTTATTTATGTCAGCAGTTTTTCGAAAACGATCTCGGCCAGTTTGCGGGTCGGTTTTATGGCGTGCCATAAGGATCTGGCACAAGATATGATGCTGGCGCCGGGGAATATCTTCAGCCCGCAGCCGGTTATCTCGCCCTGGCTGCGTTTTAATGCGGCCTACTGTGACGGTGCTCCGCAGCTGTTTGAGTCCCTCGGCAGGCTGCTGGATGATAGCGCGGTGGGTTCTTAATACGGCTCTTATCAAGAGCCCGATAAGACGCCCGTCGCTATCTCGTCATTGCTGAATACAACAAACTCTTTAATTGCTGCCTGCCCGGAAAGTGGCTGTATAAATACAAAACAATAGAGTCCAGCGCCTATTGCGCGGTGAGCTGGCTGAGGCTAATTACTCAATCATGGCGACCAGCTTGGGGTCGTTGAACAGTCGAGTCAGGGTCGCGGAGAAAATCTCATTGATAATCTCTTCGTTCTTTGCAGTGCTGGGCGGCGATAAAAACGTGTGCACTTTGCTGGATTCGTAGCGGGCGATCTGTTGTTGGCTGCCTTTGTTGGCAACTGCGGCGATCTGTACCTGCAGCGTGACCTTCATCGGTAGGGGCTGGTCGTCGTTGACCTCGTAGCGCAGTTTTTCGACCCAGATTTGCAGCACGGTCGGCATCGGGCTGGGTTGGTCGATGAGGATTCCCATCTGCGTTAAGGCTTGATTTGCAGTAGGCAGTAGCATGCTCTGAAGGTCGCTTGCCAGGGTGATATGGTTGCTGTCGCTGTAAGTGCCGCCACGGGTTCCCAGGCTTTGGCTGGCGCGTTTGTCGACTACGCTGAGGTGGACGTTGGGCTGGTTGCTGACGTGGCTGTTAACCCGGACTTGCGGGTTTAAGTTGATCTGCTGCGGGCTCTGAGCACAGCCGCTCAGGATCAATAACAGGGTGGTTAAAACGATACTTACTTTTGCGGTGCTTGCTTTTGGCATGGTTCACTCTCCTTGAGTTGGCTCTCCTTAATTTGCTGGCAAGTGTAGGATTAAGCGTCGATCGATGCCAGTAAAATCAGGGTTCAATAATTGTTGGGGTTAATTGCTCCAGGAACTCCGCGAGTGACGCTGCGACTGGCTCGCTGGATTTTTTGCCCGGCTGTTCCAGTATCACCTGGCCGCTCTGGTTGTCGACCGCGAGTACATACTCTTCCGGGTAGGTGCAGCCGAAGAACAGGGATAATGGCTGCTTGAGTTTGATCCGGCCCAGGGCGTGCCCGATTAGATTGGCGCGCAGGCGTTCGTAATCCTCTGGATTCCAGACAAACAACAGCTGGAGCAGGCCCTGGGGTGAACGGGCGGGCAGTGGATCGGACCAGTAGCGCTGAAAATACGCTTTGATATCTGGGTGGATCGGGGTTTCCAGTGCTAGTTCCAGGCGTTCGAACAGATCGTTGCTCTGCTCTTGCCGGGTTGGTTGCCAGCACTGCATTCCGGTAGCGTCCGGTTCCCCTCGATAGCATGCGGACGGCCAGTCGGGGTCCTGTTCTATGTGCCAGCGGTCAGGGCTGTGTGGCAGTTTGATACTGTTCTGGATAAACCGGTCTAGCGCATCTTCTACAGCAGTGGGCATGGAGGCTCCTTCGTTGGTGCGCCTATCATAGCGCACTCCGTTAAGGGATGCTGGCGTTGGCGGGTACGGATTTCCCCCTGCGGGTTCTGAAGGGGTGGCGTTGTAGGGCTGTGTCGCAGGGCTATAGTTATAGGGCTGTGATGTAGGTTCATGGAGGCCGTCTTGCCCTGCTGAAATTGCATTCATATAGGGCGATGGCTACAATCGCCCCCTCTGTTGCAACGGTTAATGTCTTATTGGGGCCGCAAAGGCCTGTTGCTTGTTTTTTTGCAGCCACCTCTATTTATAAGTTGAGTGAATGAAATCACATAAAATCACCGCTGCTCCCGTGCCTATGCGTAATGTAGGGCCTGTCAAAGTGATCGGCGATGAGGTCGATGACGAGGTGATGGTGCCGCTGGCAACCTACGAGAGCCCTCTGTGGCCGTCGGTAGGCCGGGGTGCGCGGGTCACAAAATTGGCCGGGGGGATTCGGGCGACAGTCATTGATGATCGTATGAGTCGTTCGATTCTGCTCGAGGCTGAGCATGCCGGGGCGGCTTTGCAGGCGGTTAACAGCCTTAAGTCGCGCCTGAGCGATCTTAATGAGGTGGTGGCTCAGTCCAGCCGTTTTGCCCGGCTGATCGGTATCCATACTCAGATGGTCGCTAATCTTATCTATCTGCGCCTTGAGTTCACCACCGGTGATGCCTCCGGTCATAATATGGTGACCAATGCTGCCGATAGGCTGTTTCCGTGGATCTTGGAGCAGTATCCGCAGCTTCGCTATGTGTCTATTTCAGCGAACTATTGTTCGGATAAGAAGGCGACTGCGGTTAACGGTATCCTTGGGCGGGGGAAATATGTCGTCACCGAGGTCACCATCTCCCGGGATCTGTGTCTGCGACGGTTGAGTACCACGCCGGAGAAGGTCGTCGAACTCAATATCAAAAAGAACTTGATTGGCACGCTGCTGGCGGGAGGGGTGCGCAGTGCTAACGCGCATTTCGCCAATATGCTGCTGGCTTTCTACCTGGCTACGGGCCAGGATGCCGCCAATATTGTCGAGGGCTCGCAGGGGATCGTGCATGCCGAAGTGCGCGAGGGGGATCTGTATTTTTCCGCGACCTTGCCGAATCTGATTGTTGGCAGTGTTGGCAATGGTAAGGGGCTCGATTTTGTTGAGAAAAACCTGCGGCTGCTGGGCTGCAAGGAGGAGCGCGAGCCGGGCGCTAACGCACGCCGACTGGCGATCTGGTGTGCGGCGACGGTACTCTGTGGTGAATTATCGCTGTTGGCGGCGCAAACCAACCCCGGTGAGTTGATGCAGTCGCACTTGGCGATGGAGCGCTAGGGCTGAGATGGTGGACTTGACCAATGATCGTAAAACCGAGCATATACGGGTGATTGAGGCCGACGCCGAGGTCGATCGTAATAAAAGCTATTTTGATCGCATCCGTCTCCGTCACCGCGGCCTGCCACAGTTGGATCTGCAGCAGGTTGACCCGAGTTGTGAGTTTCTGGGTAAAAAACTCAGTTTTCCGTTACTGATATCCTCGATGACCGGCGGCGACGATGAACAGTTGCACCGTATTAATCGGAACTTGGCCATTGCTGCCCAGCACACCGGGGTGGCGCTGGCCGTGGGCTCGCAGCGGGTGATGTTCACTAATCCTTCGGCGCGTGAGAGTTTTGCATTGCGTCGCTATGCTCCTGACGCGTTGCTGATGGCGAATCTCGGAGCGGTTCAGCTTAACTACGGTTTTGCTGCAGAGCAGGCGCAGGCCGCGGTTGACTGTGTCGGCGCGGATGCGCTCTATCTGCACCTTAATCCGTTGCAGGAGGCGATTCAGCCGGAGGGCGATACCAACTTCGCTAACCTTGATCAGCGAATTGGTGAGATTGTTGCCGTGTTGGCTCAGCCGGTCATCCTCAAAGAGGTCGGTGCCGGTCTGGCGCCTGAAGATATCGAATTGGGGCTGGCGCAGGGGGTCCGGCACTTTGATCTGGCCGGCTGTGGCGGTACTTCTTGGAGTCGGATCGAGCACCATCGACGCCAGCAAATTACTGAGCGGCCTCTGGGGTTGTTGTTCCAGGATTGGGGGATTCCGACCCCGCAGGCGCTTCGTCTGGCTCGGCCCTATATGGGGCAGGCACAATTTATTGCCAGCGGCGGCCTTAGAACCGGTATCGATATGGTGAAGTCTGTTATACTCGGCGGCTCGCTTTGCGGTATGGCTGTTCCGTTTCTAAAGCCAGCCATGAATTCACCGGAAGCGGTGATTGCAGCGATTGAACAGGTTAAACATGAATTTGTAACAGCGATGTTTCTGCTTGGGGTGCCAGATATGGCCGGCCTGAGCTTGAATAGCGCGTTACTGCTGGATGAGCAATAGGACCTTTACTACGTATGTCCATCGGTATTGATGATATTAGTTTTTACACGTCGAATTTTTTCCTCGACCTGAAGAGTCTGGCCGATGTCCAGAATATCGAAGCGGATAAGTACTACCAGGGTATTGGTCAGGAACGGATGGGTATCGTCGGGGCTGACGAGGATGTAGTGACCATGGCGGCGGCAGCGGCTCTGCCACTGTTAGATAGTTGCGATAAAGCCAGTATCGATACCCTGTTGTTTGCGACTGAAACCGGAATCGATCAGTCAAAGGCTGCCGGGGTGTTTGTGCATGGCTTGCTCGGGTTGCCCAGCCGTTGCCGGGTGGTAGAGCTTAAACAGGCATGTTATTCGGCGACAGCCGCCGTGCAGATGGCCTGCGCTATCGTAGCCCGTGAGCCGGAGCGCAAGGTTCTGGTGCTTGCTTCTGATATCGCCCGCTATGACCTCACCTCGTCGGGTGAAGCGACCCAGGGCTGCGGTGCGGTAGCCATGTTGATCGGCTCGAATCCCCGGTTGATCGAGATCCATCCGCAATCGGGTCGTTATACCGAAGATGTGATGGACTTCTGGCGTCCCAACTATCGCTCGACGGCGCTGGTTGATGGTAAGTACTCCACCAAGATCTATCTCAAAGCGTTGAAGCAGGCCTATGCCGATTATATCGAGCAGGATGGCGCCCGCTTCGAGCAGCTGGATTATCTCTGTTACCACCTGCCGTTTAGTCGAATGGCGGAAAAGGCCCAGACGCAGCTGGCGCGTTGTTCAGGGAGCTCCTGCGGTGCGGCAGCCAGATCGGCGATGGTCGCGCCCACCCTGATCTACAACCGTACCATCGGCAACAGCTATACCGCGTCCATCTATATCGGCTTGGTATCGTTGTTCGACCATGCGGCTGAAGATCTGTCGGGTAAGAGGGTGGGCTTTTTCAGCTATGGTTCGGGCTGCGTTGCGGAGTTTTTCAGTGGCACGGTCGTAGCTGGTTATCGTGATAGTCTGCATACTCAGCGACATCGGGCGATGCTGGAGGCGCGTACAGAGCTGACTTATACCCAATATCTGAAGTTTTATAACTTCGAGTTTCCCGCCGATGGCGGAGATCACTGCATGCCAGAGCAAACTACCGGTCCGTTCCGGTTGGCTTCTATCGATCAGCACAAGCGGATCTACTGCGCCCGCTAATGCAGGCCAGGGCACCGGCTAAGGCGATCCTCAGTGGTGAGCACTCGGTTGTTTATGGTATGCCAGCGCTGGCGCTGGCATTGCCTCTTTACGCGACGGTCAGTATAACTCCCGGATCAGATCCGCATCGGCTTGAGCTGTGGTTGAGCGATTTAGATTGTCGCTGCGATCTGGATCTCTCTCAGCTTGCGGTGTTTCAGTACCGCTGTGAACAACGCTACCAACGTTTTCTCGACGATGAGCTGGCTATTGAAGCGGTTCTGCCTAGCCCCTCCGATCTTTACCATTACGCACTGTCTATCTGGCCCGATGCGGCCGTTGCCTTGGCGGGCTCTCGGATCGTGCTTACCTCGGCGATCGCTATTGGCTCGGGTATGGGTTCTTCGGCCGCTACCGTTGCGGCGTTTCTGTCCGCAATAGCGGGTCACCTGGGGCAACCGCTGGGCTCTGATCAGCTGATCGGGCTGACGACGCGCTGTGAGCGTCTGCAGCATGGGCGTTCCAGTGGTCTTGATCCGGCGATATGTGCCCGGGGTGGTCTGCTCCAATTTCAGCAAGGCGTGGTTGAGCGGTTATCGGTGCAGCTGGATAACAACTGGTACCGAGTGGATAGTGGTCGGCCGCAAGCGACAACCGGCAGCTGTACTAGCTGGGTGCGGCAGCGGTTTGGTGCGAGTACTATCTGGTCTGAGTTTGCTGCCGTGACCCGGCAGTTGGCCGCCGCTTTGCAGTGCCGGGACGCCGATCAGATTGTTGCCAGTCTGCGCCTGAATCACCGCTTGCTGTGCCGGATCGGTGTGGTTCCGGCATCGGTTCAGGCGTTTATTAAAACCATTGAGCAGCGCGGCGGTGCCGCAAAAATTAGTGGCGCGGGTGCGATCAGTGGTGAGCAGGGCGGCATGGTTCTGGTGTATATCCCCGGTACCTGCGCTGTAACGGCTGTCTCGCTGGGTTATTCGTGGCAGAGATTGGAGATGGATCAGCATGGCGCACAGTTTGGTGATTAGGGCTTCGGCACCGGGTACCTTGATGCTGCTGGGGGAGCATGCGGTTCTGCACGGTGCCCGGGCCCTGGTGTTGGCTGTGGATAAGCGTATTCGGGTGCGTCTGACTCCGCAGCCGGGGACCGGGGTCGTTATTGATTCCGCGCTGGGGCGCTATGAGGGTGATCTTGGGTTGCTGGAAGATGATCCCCGGTTTCGCTTCGTGCTTGCCGCCATTGGTTTGGTTAAAGAGCGTTTGCCGAGCGGATTTACGCTGAGCATCGATTCTGATTTTTCGCATCAGGTTGGCTTGGGTTCCTCGGCGGCGGTTACGGTTGCGGTGCTGGCGGCGCTCAATTACTGGCTCGGGCAGCAGGGTGATACGCAGCTGCTGTTTGCGCAATCGCGGCAAGCCATGCTTGAGGTTCAGGGGCGTGGCTCAGGAGCTGATCTGGCGGCGGCGATTGAGGGTGGTCTGGTCGCCTATCACCAGAGTGGTGCACGGCAGCGGTTCGATCAGCTTCCTGAAATTGGTCTGTATTATTCAGGTTATAAGGTTAAAACACCGGTGGTGCTGCAGCGGGTAGCGGAGGCGCGAGAGTGTTTGCCGCAGCTTTACGATGAGTTGTATCAGCTGATGGGTCAGTGTGCTGAGCAGGCTTGTGCTGCCGCGCAGAGCGGGGATTGGCCGCAGTTGGGGCGATTGATGAATCTGTATCAGGGGCTGATGGATGCGCTGGGGGTTAATGACGCCAAGCTATCCGAGATGGTCTATAGTCTGCGCCGGTGTGAGCGGGTTTTGGGTGCCAAAATTTCCGGATCCGGACTCGGGGATTGCGTGATCTCGCTGGGGCTGTCCGATAGCGCCCTCGGATTCGAAGCGATCCCGGTCGGGGTCAGTCAGCGGGGTGTCGAGGTGTGTGTCGACGGCGATTGTGCCTGAATTGCAGGTTGCGGAGCAGAGAGAGCTATGACCGATATCGATAGAGTGCGTCAAATTGTTCAATCGCAGTTGCCTGCTGTGCGTCAGCCGGTAACGCAGGCGCAGGCGTTCGCGCCGAGTAATATCGCGTTGTGTAAATACTGGGGTAAAAGGGATAAGGCGCTCAATCTTCCGGTCAATCCGAGCCTGTCGATCAGTTTGGGAAAGCTGGGAAGTCAGACCACCCTGAGTCAAATCGATACTGAGCAGGATCGGGTCTGTCTTAATGGCAAGCCGCTAGCACGGGATAGCGAATTTGCCCGCAAGGTGGTGCAGTTTATCGACCTGTTTCGACAGGAGGGGGATTCGCGGTTGTTGGTTGAAACCCATAATTCCATCCCTACCGCGGCTGGCTTGGCATCCTCGGCCTCTGGCTTTGCTGCCCTGGCTAAGGCGGTCGATCAGTTGTACGGGTTGCAGCTCAATCCGCAGCAGCTGTCAGTCTTTGCGCGGTTGGGTAGCGGCAGTGCTTCGCGCTCCATTTTTGAAGGCTTTGTCGAGTGGCAGATGGGGGTGCGAGACGACGGTATGGATTCGCACGCGGTGGCGCTGAACCAGTCCTGGCCGGAGTTTCGAATTGGCTTGTTAACCTTGACCCGTGCCGAAAAATCGGTGGGCTCGCGTGCGGGAATGCAGCGTACTGTTGAGACCGCGCACCTGTATCAGAGTTGGCCGTTGCAGGCGGCTACGGATCTGCAGCGCTTGCGTGATGCGATTGCCGAGCGCGATTTTGCAAGCCTGGGCGCTACGGCGGAGCAGAACGCGCTATCGATGCACGCCACCATGATCGCCTCTTGGCCGCCGTTGCTGTATTGGCAACCCGACTCGGTTGCCGCGATGCAAAGAGTCTGGCGTTTGCGTGAACAAGGTTTACCGCTCTATCTAACCATGGATGCGGGGCCCAATATCAAATTGTTGTTCCAGGCTGCAGATGAGGCCGACGTCGTCGCTGAGTTTCCGCAGTTGCAGGTGGTGGCTCCCTTCGGTTGAGAGGGCTTCTGTGCAGATAAAAAGTTTGCCGGGTTAGTGTGGTTCTGATGGGCGGCGCGGGTCTTGGTACAGCGGGTGTTTGCAGGGTTCGATCTGAAACACCGCTCGACCGAGCGAGCGGTGTTGTTATAGGGCGTTATAGGGCGTTATAAGCCGCTCTTAACCTTCTTTGTCTTCTTTATCTGACGTTTTAGGCTGTGCAGCAAAGGTCTTTACCTTGCTCGGGTGGCTGAGCTTGCGGCGCGGTGCTTTGGTGTCGGTCTTGTCGTCGCTGCTTGAGTCCTGTTCGCTTATTCTATGCAGGTTCATCGGCTTGCCGCAGATTTTCAGAGCCTGGAAATGCTTCAGTAGCTCGGTAGGCAGCCCTTCGGGAAGCTCGACGGTGGAGTAGTCATCGTGGAGTTTCACGTGGCCGATGTGGCGGCTGCTCAGGTCGGCTTCGTTGGCGATCGTGCCGACGATATGCTTGGGCTCGATGCCGTCATCGCGGCCGACGCTGATGCGATAACGCTCCCATACAACTTCGGCGTTACCGCGATCACGATCACGAGGACGGTTTTTACCCTCTTTGTTAGGTTCGCGTCTTTTACCGTCATTTGCCGGCGCGCGTCTGCCTCGCTCATTGTCAGAATCTCGGCTGTTGCGGGCTGGGCGCTCTTTGGCGAACGACTCTGGGGGGAGTTGCAGCGGTTTCTCTTTCTGGGCCAGGTATAGTAGCGCAGCGGTGAGATCTGACGCATCCAGGGTCAGTTCCTCAGACATCTGTGAGCACAGGTCGCGGTAGTAGCTGAGATCTTGGTTGGCGAATATCTGTTCCAGTTGCTTGCGGAAATCGCCAACGCGCTTTTGGGTGATCAGGTCGCGGCTGGGAAGCTCCATCGGCTCGATCCGTTGCGAAGTGGCGCGCTCGATTGCTTGCAGTAAGCGCTTTTCGCGATGGGATACGAATAGGATCGCCTTGCCCTGGCGGCCTGCGCGACCGGTACGACCGATGCGGTGTACGTAGCCTTCGGTATCGTGCGGGATATCATAGTTGATAACGATGCTGATACGTTTGACGTCCAGGCCTCGGGCGGCCACGTCGGTTGCGACGAGGATGTCCAGATCGCCTTTCTTCAGGCGCTCAATGGTGCGCTCGCGAAGTTGTTGATTCATGTCGCCGTTGATGGCGGATGCGCTGTAGCCGCGGGCTTCGAGTTTTTCGGCCAGTTCAACGGTGGCATTCTTGGTTCGGGCGAAGATGATTACGCCATCATACTCTTCGGTTTCGAGCATGCGTGTCAGTGCGTCGAGCTTGTTCACGCCTCGAATCATCCAGTAACGCTGCTCGATATTAGCGACGGTAGAGGTTTTAGACTCGATCTTGATCTGTTGGGGATCGCGCATATATTTAGAGGTGATGCGGCGGATTTCGTTGGGCATCGTGGCGGAGAACAGGGCGGTCTGACGCGAAGCCGGGGTCTTGGCCATGATGGTCTCGACGGCGTCGATAAAGCCCATGCGCAACATCTCATCGGCTTCATCCAGAACCAGGGCCTGGAGCTTGTCTATCTTCAGTGTGCCGCGGTCAAGATGGTCCATGACTCGGCCCGGGGTGCCAACGATGACCTGTGGGCCGCGTTGCAGCTGGCGTAGTTGCAGGCTGTAGCTCTGGCCGCCGTAGATCGGCAGCACATGGAATCCGGGAAGGAAGCGGGCGTAAGCCTGGAACGCTTCGGCGACCTGCACCGCTAGCTCCCGTGTAGGGCAGAGTACCAAGATTTGTGGGTGCTTGGCTTTAAGGTCAATGCGGCCTAGCAGGGGCAGTGCGAAAGCTGCCGTTTTACCCGTTCCGGTCTGGGCCATGCCCAGGACATCCTTGCCATCGAGAAGTAGGGGAATACAGCGTGCCTGGATCGGCGAGGGGGTTTCGTAGCCAAGTTCGGTTAAGGCGCGAAGAATATTGGCATCGAGATTAAGCTCGCCGAATGAGACGGTGTCGGACATGAAGGCAACCGGAAGAGGAAAAAGGGAGGTTATTATACGCCTGATACGATCAGAATACTCGGCATTTATTGTATTTATTCTTAAAGAGAGTGTCTTTTTGTAAAGAAATCGCGTAAGGGCGCTTCGGATTGGGTTTGCAAGGGGGGCGGGGCGGTCGCCTGCTACCCTCCATCCCTTTTTTACTGTTGTAGGTCCTGCTCTGTGGGCCGCACGCCGATGGTCGGTGATGGTTTGCGGATGTGAAATCCCTGAGCGTAGGTGATGTTCATCGCCTTAACCGCCTCCAGTACCTCTGCGCTCTCGACGAACTCGGCGATGGTTTTGGCATTTAGCTCGTGAGCCAGGCTGGTGATGGAGCGAACCACCGCATGGTCTTTAGCGTCGTTGACCATGTTGGCGATGAATTCCCCTTCGATCTTGACGAAATCCACTGGAAAGTGTTTCAGGTATTGGAACGATGAGAAACCAGAGCCAAAATCGTCGATCGCCAGCTGGAAGCCTTCCGCTTTCAGATCGCCGACAAATTTTTGCAGCATACTCATGTTTTTAACGGTGTCGCGTTCGGTGATTTCGAATACCACACGGCCGGGCTCAATGCCGGCATTGTTAACCAGTTTTTTCACCTCGGGCAGGAACTCGCTCAGCACCACCGAGCGTGGTGACATATTCAGGAAAATCAGTCCCTGGTAGTTTTCGCGATTAACCTGCTCGAATGCTTTCTCCATCACCACAAAGTCAAGGTTATGGATAACCCCCATGCTTTCTGCGATCTCAATAAACTCATGCGCGCCCATGACACTGTTATCTTCCATCACGATGCGGCTCAGTACTTCGACCGCAGCGGGGCCGTTTTCATCGATGCGCAACATCGGCTGGAAGTAGGGCGTAATCCGTTTCTCTTTGATCGCTTTGGTGATCAATAAGCTTTTTTCGCTGATATCTTTAAACACGTCGATAACATCGTGTTCAGTCGGTATATATACCCGGTTTTTGCCCTGGTTTTTGGCCTTGTACATCATGTTATCGGCAAACATGAACAGGTCTTTGCTGTTGCTAGCGTGCTCGGGATAGACGCTCAGGCCGATCGATATGCCGCTTTCAAGCGCATCGCCGTTGGGGGCTTTAATCGCGAAGTTTTGCATCCCGAGGAGGATTCGTTTGGCGACTTCCAGTGCCTGTTCCAGGCCCGCTTCGGGAAGGATGACGGTGAATTCATCACCGCCGTAGCGGGCCAGCATGTCGCCTGCCCGGAGCGCTTCACGGATCGTTCTGGCAGTCTCCTGCAGGTAGCGATCGCCGAAGCTGTGACCGTAGCCGTCGTTAACCGATTTGAAATTATCCAGATCGATGACCAGCAGGCCAAAGGGGTACTGATGGCGTTGGGCGCGCAGCACTTCGTAGTTGAGCATCTCCCAGAACACGCGCTGGTTGTGCAGGTCGGTCAGCGGGTCACGGGTGGCGTAGTATTCCAGGTCCTGGGTGTATTTATAGATCGCTTTAACCGAGCCCACGACGTTCATCAGGGTGGAGAGAATGCTCTCCATTACCAGGCGCCGGCTTTCATCCTGGCTGATATCCACATGAACCCCGATACCCACGATGCCGCCAATTTTTGGCGTCTGCAGAAACAGTGACTTGGTCTGCAATCTGACGTCGTCAAGGGCCAGTTCGATCGGCTCTAACTGCCGGTTGGCGATAGAGTGGTTGATGGTTAACAGCAGCAGGTCGCCGAACCAGCGGGAGGATGCCAGCGCTTTGCGAATTTCGACCTCCATCATCGCCTTGGTGTGCTCGGTGGGCGGGCGGAACCAGAATATCTCCAGATCAAACACCTCGTCGTCGACCTTGAAGATCGAGAACAGGTTGTAGGCGGTCATGACAGTATTGATATCGACCAGCAGAATGTTGACGTACTCGCGCCAGTCCTTCACCACCTCTGAGGTGATAACAAATTTTTCCAACAGCCGGATTTCAAACTCAAGCAGCTCTCGGTCTACGGCAAAACTGCGCATTCGGTTGGTCAGGTTTGCAACTTGCTGGCCGACCTGGTTTAACTCGCTGAAGCCAAACTCCGCATCCTGGAAGTCGATCTTATTCAGATCGGAGATGTTGTTGACCGACTCGATGCGGCGCTCGAGTTTGTTGATAGAGCGTTGGATCCGGCTGTTGATATAGAACACGATCAGCAGCGTCAGCAGCAGAGGGAACGGAGCCAGATAGGCGAGGCGTTTAAGCAGGTCGCTCTGAACGTGAGACATCATCGCATCCAGGCTCTGGGTAACCTCGATCACCCCCAGGACATCGCCCTTGCTCACGTTGCTGTGGCAGGCCAGGCATTCGTCGCGCGCGAGCAGCGGGTAGCTAAAGCGCAGTTGGCTGCCCTGAAGCTGGTAGTGCGAGCTTTTGTTATCGATGCTGAGGCGATTGAAGCTGTCGATCGGAGGTTGTTCGATGGGGCCAAATAGCGCTTCTACAGCTTCACCGCGGTAGATCGTGATGCGGTGGTTTTTATCGTCGTTAGTGCTTTCCAGCTGTTGAATGAAATCTTCCAGTTGCTCGCGGGTCCAGCCCTGACGCATTAACTGGAACATCGAGTTGAAGGTGTTCAGGGCCAGTTGATTAGAGACATTGATCGCGGTAGTGCGAACGCCACTGTTGTAGGCCTGGCTGGTGACCCAGTAGATGGCAATAAAGCCGAGCACGGAGAACAGCAGGGCCATCCGCACTAAGAACCCCTTCAGTGATCGACTGCGCTTCATAGCACCTCTGGAATAACCACGTTACGTCTGTTTAGATCAACGAATTTTTACCAAGAAGACAATTATATCGACTTCGTGGCTGCGGGGGGGCTAATTTTGTTGATACAGATCAACCGGTGCGCAACTGGTAGCGCGCCGGTTGAACGTTTCTGCAGGGTTCGGATTACAGGTGGCTCTCGGCGTACTCGGCTAGCGCACTGCGCACCACGCTTTCGAGGTGGATCGTCGCGCTGCCTTCGTAGTCCTTAAAGCGTTCGACAATATAGGTCAGTCCAGACGTTAGCGGAGTTAAATAGTTAGAGTCGATCTGCGCTAGGTTGCCCAGACAGATCATCTTGCTGCCTTTGCCGCAGCGGGTGAGGATGGTCTTGAGCTGCGAGGGGGTCAGGTTTTGCGCCTCATCGATCAGTACCAGAGCATCCTGGATGCTACGGCCACGGATGAAATTCAATGATTTGAACTGGATGTTGGCTTTTTCGATGGCGTATTTGATGCTGCTGTGCGGCAGTTCGTCTCCTTCATGCATCGCTTCAAGGTTATCCTGGATCGCACTGAGCCAGGGGGTCATCTTCTCCTCTTCGGTGCCAGGCAGGAAACCGATATCTTCGGCCAGTGGTGGGGTGCTGCGGGTGACGATGATTTTATTGTAGCGTTTGTGTTCGATCACCTGCTCCAGGCATGCCGCCAGCGCCAGTAGCGTCTTACCCGATCCTGCCGCACCGTTGATGATGCACAGATCAATGCTTGGATCGGTCAGGGCGTCGATGGCGAGTCCCTGGGGTATATCCAGCGGTTTGATGCCCCAGTTCTCATTGTCCATTAGGAAGCGCTGATTGATGTCCCGGAGTTTGACCTCGGTCTCGTTAATCGACTCGACCCGCGCGGCAAAGCCTTCGTCGTCGTACACATATTCATTAAGGTAAGTTTCCGGAAGCAGACTCCGGGCGATACGGTGGAAGGTATGGCCGTCACTGTGTTCGGTCTTGACGTCGCTGATCTGATCCCAGAAGTTGCCCTTAAACCGGCGATAACCGGCAGTGAGTAGATCCAGGTCGGAGATCAGCTGGTCGGTACGGTAATCTTCAACACGCTTGAGGCCTGCTCCCAGCGCTTTAAGGCGCATGTTGATATCTTTGGTCACCAATATGACCTGGCGATCCTGATAGATCGACTGCAGATGCAGCGCCGCGTTGATGATGTGATTGTCATTGTTGTTGTGATCAGGCAGGAAACCTTTGCGCATCGAGAGTTCGTGATCGGGAAATATCGATAACTTGCCCAGCTTTTGCTTGGGATCAGGTGTCGGCAGGGTGATTTTGACCCCACCGGAGATCTCCTCAGGGGACTTGGCCTGGCTTAGAATGCGGTCGATAGCCCTGATCGCAAAGCGGGCTTCCTGAGAGACGTTTTTTTTGCGGTCTTTGATGCTATCGAGCTCTTCGAGCACGGTCATCGGGATGGCGACATCTTGTTCTTTGAATTCAGTCAGGCAGTTGGGGTCGTGGAGCAGGACGTTGGTGTCGAGAATATAGAGCTTGGATGAGCGCATGGTTAGTTCTCCTTATGCGAGCATTAGCGGTTTTTTTTACCCAAAAAAGAGTGCTAGCGACTAATTCCAGAGCTTAGAGAGTAAGACCAGAAGGAGGTCGATGTAAAACATTCTAGTGAAAATAAGCTGTTAATTCCTAGATATAGTGCCAGATTTAACTTAGGGAGCCTGCGATCCCTTGTTTCGGATTGATCAGCTGCGTGGGTGGTGGATGTTGGTATGGCAGGGTTATGGCGAGGATGAGCGCCAGCGATAGTGGAGAGCGAGTAGATGAAGGGGAAGCTAGTCAGGCGGGTTAAGCGGGTTGCCTTTGGGCGCAATCCGGCATGGCCCTGGCATCCGGGGAATCGGGTCCAGCTGCTGGTCGACGGTGACCGCTACTTTGACGCGATGTTTGCGGTGATTGAGCAAGCCCGGCGGCGGGTTTTGCTGGAGTTCTATCAGGTCGGCTCTGGGCAGGTCATGAATCGGATGATCGACGTGCTGCAGAAGGCGCGACAGCGTCAGGTTGAGGTCTACTTTCTACTGGACGATTTTGGCAGTCGAGATCTTAATCTTGAGGATCGGGCACGGTTGCGGGCGGCGGGTGTTTGTATTGCGTTCTACAACCCGTTGCAGGCGGGCAAACTGAATCGCAACTTTGCCCGGGATCATCGCAAGTTGCTGGTGGTTGATGGCGCTATCGCCTTTGTCGGCGGCAGCGGTTTGGCTGATGAGTTTATCGATACTGAGGGGCGGCGGGGTTGGCATGAGCTGATGTTGCAGATTAGCGGACCGGTGGTCGGTGATTGGGAGCGGCTGTTTGTCCGGGTCTGGCGGGGTTGTAGCCGCCAAGCATTGAGCCTGAGTGCTGCTGTAGTGCGCGTTGATGCAAACGCCCGGGCGCTGATGAAAGTATCGACCTGCGAAGGGCCACAGCAGCAGGAGATTAAAATTAACTTCCGGCGCCGTATCAACGCCTCGGAGCAGCGGCTCTGGCTGGTTACCGCGTATTTTTTGCCCAGCTGGTCGATCCGGCGTGCATTGCGCCGGGCCGCAGCCCGCGGCGTCGATGTGCGCTTGCTGCTGCCCGGCCCGCAGAGCGACCACAGGGCAATTTTTTATGCCTCGCAGCGCTACTACCATCGGCTGCTGCAGGCGGGGGTGAAGATCTTCGAATACCGGCCTCGATTCAATCATGCCAAGGTGTGCCTGAGTGATCACTGGGTTTCGCTGGGGTCTTGTAACTTGGATCACTGGAATCTGCGCTGGAATTTGGAAGCAAACCAGGAAGTGATCGATCCGGAGTTAACCCAGGCGCTGGTGCAGCTATTAGAGGCGGATTTTATACAATCAAAGCAGGTGACCTTGACTGGCTGGCGCGCCCGTTCACTGCTACAACGGTTGCGCGAGTTCTGCATCGGCTATGTTTGTGCGGTCTTGCTGCGAATATTCTGAGGCGGTTATCGCGTTGCGATCAATAATCACAACGACTATTGATAATGGGTTGATTGCGGGAGGATTGATCTCCATCAACCTAAACCTGCTCGTCCAAGCGTAGTATGGCGGTCTGGTCATGTTGTTGATTGTTGTTGATTGATGTGGATTTATTTGTAAGTCTGCTAGAGTCTAGTAAAAATAATCAGCCTTTGAAACTATATAGCTAATTGATGTCGCTTAATTTTATAGCAGAGTAGCCCAATAGATGATTCGTAATATGCTGTCTAAATGGTGGCTCGGCCGCGCCCGTACCTATGCCGCGTCCTACCTGGTCTGGGCGATGATCGCTGTGATTCTGCTGTTGTGGGGGCTCAATGTTCGGACGTTGGTCAGCGATTACCGTGACCGGATCGAGCAGCAGGTCAGTGAGTATCAGCAGCGCCAGCTGGTGCTCAAGCGGGATGAGTTCGAAAGTCTGTTTCAGACCCTGTATGAACACGTGCGTACCATCTCGATGCTGCCGAGTGTGCGGGCGGTTGAAGGCGCTAATCGTCAGAGTGACAGCGAGGATGTCGTGGCACAGGAGCGGTTGTCGCTCGATACCCGCCAGACGATCGAGCAGATCTATAGAAACCTAGCTAATAGCATAAGCGTCTCTGAGATTTACTATATTCTTGATGGGTTCCGCCCTGAACAGGGGCAGGTGCCGTTGTTTATGTTTGACGAGCACGCCGCCGATAGCCAATCTGATACGGTGGCCGGTGCTGCCAGCGATCGACCTCAGGAGTATGAACAGGCCGAGTACGCCTATTACCTCAAACAGTTGCAGTGGTTTAGAACTAATTTTTCAGAATGGTCGTTTGCGGGCGACATCTCTCGCATCCCTGCGCTCAGCTCACCGCTGCTTCGAACCAGCGATAATGCCCAATACAGCTCAATCGCGACCGGCGATGTGCGCGATAGCTACGGTCTGCTGTATTCGGTGCCGGTGTTTAGCCTGCACACGCAGCAGTTCAAAGGCATTATCTCCGCGGTGCTCCGGGCTAATGTGCTTGAAGCCATGTTGGTGGGGGTGCCGCTGATCCTGCTAACGGATGCGGATTATGCCTTGGCCGCGGCCGAGGGTTGGCAGATGCCCAAGGATCCCTCGAATTTTATGCTGCTTAACTCCAGCTATGATATTCGTATCCGCGATCGACGTGATCCGCATCTCGCGCAGTCATCATTACAGCAGTTACAACAGTCAGAAGGTCGCATCGAGAGTCTTCCTGTGAAGGTGGTCTTTGATCCGACCTGGCGTCTTTATCATTACCTGTCACCCGAGGAGGTTAGGTTGATGGGCCGTGATCTGCGGCGCAGCATGTGGCTGGGGATCGGTGCTCGCATCGGTCTGTTGCTGGCATTGCTGGCAATTTTCTGGCGCGCAAACAGGGATCAGCGCCGTCACCATCGGGAGCTGGTGCAGTTGGCGCACTATGACAGCCTGACGCTGCTGCCTAATCGAAACCTGCTCTATAAACACCTCAGTCAATCGATCGCCCGGGCCCGTCGGCATAAACGAAAATTGGGTCTGATGTTTGTTGATATCGATGATTTTGGGTCGATCAACGATACCCTGGGGCATAAAGCCGGGGACTCTGTGCTAATGGCGATTGCCGAGCGTTTACGCCAGTCGGTGCGCGTGTCGGATGAGGTAGCGGTGCTCGATGAGGATTTTGAGGCGTTTAAAGTGGCCCGTCTTGGGGGGGATGATTTCGCTATTATCTATGAAGATCTCGTCAATACTGAAGACGCAGTGCTGCTCGGGGAGCGATTGTTGGCAGCATTCCGGGCTCCGATCTGCCTGGGGACGCAACGCACCGAGATCTCACTGAGCGGCGGGATGTCGGTCTATCCCGATGATGCACAGGATATCGATGAGTTGATGGCAAGCGCCGATTATGCGCTGCGTCACGCTACCGGGCGTGGCGCAGCTCAGTTCCAGATGTATAACGATGAGATGCGTCAGAAAGCGTCCCGCCAGGCCCGACTGATGCAGGATCTGCCCAATGCGATTCGCCTGAACCAGTTTTCCCTCCATTATCAGCCCAAGCAGTCTTTGCTCAATGATCGGGTCGTCTCCTTTGAGGCTTTAATTCGCTGGCATCATCCGCAGTTGGGGATGGTCTCGCCGGTGGAGTTTATTCCGCTGCTTGAGCAGAGCGGTCTTATTGTGGAGGTCGGTCACTGGGTGTTGGCGACCGCCTGTCAGCAACTGAGGCGCTGGCAGAAAAATGGTCATCCTGAGTTGCATATAAGTGTCAATGTATCACCACGGCAGCTGATACTGTCCGATATCGTCGCCACCGTTGATGCGGTGCTGGCGCAGGCGGAGATCCCTCCGCACACCCTTATTTTGGAGATTACCGAGTCGATGATGATCGATAATATCGAGGAGGGTAACCGCATTCTGCATGAGCTCAAGACGCGCGGGGTTATGCTGGCGATCGACGATTTCGGCACCGGCTACAGCTCCCTGACTTACCTGCAGGAGCTGCCGGTTGACTACCTGAAGCTGGATAAGTCGATGATCGATGCGATAGGTGAGGAGAGAGGCGCGCATGTCATCCGGACCACCATCGCGTTGGCCTTGGGGCTTGGCCTGACCACCATCGCCGAAGGGGTGGAGCACCGCTCTCAGCGAGAGCTATTGAAGCAGATGGGGTGTGATCTGATTCAGGGTTACTGGTTCTCCAGACCTCAGCCTGCAGATCTGTTGGCGCGTTTTTTGAGCGGAGAGGCCATCGATCCAGAGTGTTCGTAACCCGTACCTGTTGGGTTGTAATGAGCTTTAAGTATAGGCCTGTTCGGGGGCTGCCAGAGCGTTGATTGTGGTTGCATTCGAGCATATCCTCCCTATCCTCATCAGGTGGCGAAAATGAGGAGGACAGGGCATCAAACGGATAACATCTCAGCAGGTCTTTTCATGGGTAGGTCAGCTACTGCTATTCTCCATCCTATGGCTAGGCATCAGCGCCTGGCAGCAGAAAGATCTGCTTCAGGATGCGATCGCAGCACCCGCGTTTAGTCTAATCAGTCTTGCGGGTGAAACGGTACGTCTGGGTGATATTCAGGCTGAGCGAACCCTCCTGTACTTCTTTGCGCCCTGGTGCAGCATCTGCAAGCTGAGTATCGGTAACCTAAACGAACTCAATGCAGATAAATCTCTGGCGGTGGTCGCGGTGGCGCTTAGCTATCAGTCGCCTGCTGAGATAACAGAATTTGTTGGCGATCAAGCATTGGATGTGCCGGTGCTGTTGGGAACCCAGCAGACGCTGACTGAATATAAAATAGAGATGTTTCCTACTTACTACGTACTCGATGCGAATAAACGGGTCATTAGTAAGTCCGTGGGCTATTCAACAGAGCTTGGGATGAAGCTCCGATCCTGGTCAGGCTGATTCATTCAAACGTGCCATCAAGCGCCGTTGGGGATCAGGGCAGAGCTGCCCAGTGACGTGTAGATAAGCAGCAAGCGCTGAGACCCAGCCCCTGCCGACATCGATCGGAATCCGAAATTAAGCGCCAGACTCAGGCGTGTACCTTCACTGTCGTCATTGGCCACCCTGCGCACCAGGCGGCCGTTCAGTGAGTCATAGAGGCATTGCATTGTGTTTTATTTTTAGGGAGGGGAGTTAACGCTAAAAAAGTCCGCGCTCGGTCACAATGACAAAATTCACCATCGGTGATGGCAATTTCGACCATACTGAATACTTCAGCACCTGCTCAAGGGGCAAAAGGTGCAAAAATAATAAATTGAGCATTTATGACATAAATGGCAGAAGGAGCAAAAAGAGCAAGAGCTACGTGCGCAGGGAGTGACCGGCACATCCAAAACGGAAAGCTTGGGATGCAAGCCAGCCAATCATAATACATACGCAAGAGTGATATATCGCACCGCGGTAATATAGGCGTTATTCCTATGTTCGCAGGATCTTTGCTAGTGCAAAATTGACCCCCAAGCTACAGGGACACATAGGATGTGCCGTCAAAGGGAATCGGCGGGTAGCTGTGAAGGATTCATTAAAAACCGCTGTGACAGGCGGTTTTTTTACAATTAGAGCCAGGTTGATTGGAGCTCTGTTGAGGGGACAAGATGTCAAGCCAAGAGAAAGCAGGACGCTACAATGCTGGAGAGTTTCTGGCAGCCATTTTGCCAAAATATGCTGCGGCAGCAGATGACGATTTTGATGACCTATGGTCAAATTATGCAGTAGAAGCCACAGGCATGATCGCTGAGGATGTCGACTGGAGTCTACAGATGCTATCGGGTTGCTGACGCAGTCGATTTACACAGCGAAGCTGCCCGTAGGGCAAGCTGCAGGGACGCAGTTTGTGAATAGTGGTTCTATTTGCCAAAAATGAGCGTCAAATCTGGCCAAAATACGGGTTTCGCAGTAGGTCAGTCTATTCTCGGTCAGCCTCCTCGCCCGGATCTACAGTCCCAGCAGCAGGTATGCTCAAGAGCTGCAGCTCAAAACGGGACTTCCTGATCTACAGCGAGCGTTAGTTCTTCGGCCCTTTATAGTCTCTCAGGAGAGGAAGCGAGGCGGCTCTTCATCTACTAAACAGTCACCTCGGCAACCAAGGAGTATGGTCCTTCAAGGCACTTAGCCGTCATGGTGCAGAAATTGTGGAGGGTAGCTCCTAGGGAGTCTGACCTCAGGCGGTGTGGTTTAGGTTCGTACTGCCGCCGATAAGCGATTAAGTATCTAACCGTCTTCGTAGCCACCGTTCGAAGTCCTCTACCGTTAGCGCCTGACTAAAGAGGAAACCTTGAGTAAAGTTGCAGCTCTTGCTTCGCAAGAACTCTAACTGAGCCTCTGTTTCAACCCCTTCTCCTACTACCTTCAAACCAAGCCGGTGTGCCATGACGATGATTGCTTCAGTCAGTGCCGCATCTTCTGAACAGGTGGTGACATCACGGACGAAACTGCGATCAATCTTGAGGAAGTCGATCGGAAAACGCTTCAGGAAGCTTAATGACGAGTATCCTGTCCCGAAATCATCCAGCGATAGACGAACCTTCAGTGCCCTGATCGCATTTAGCTTGTCCGTCATATCCTTGCCCGACTGGATCAAGGTGCTTTCGGTGATTTCCAGGACCAGCATTTCAGGTAGCAGACCGGTTGTCGCAAGGACTTCTTGTAACTTGTCTACACAGCCCGCTTCTCGAAGCTGAATACCGGAGACGTTCACTGACACGTATGAAAGGGGAATACCACGTGTTAGCCAGAATTGTGCCTGCCTACAGCTTTGGCGTAACACCCATTCACCGATCGGGAGTATGAGGCCCGTTTCTTCAGCAAGAGGGATAAAGTTATCCGGTCCAATGAGCCCTTTCTCAGGATGATCCCAGCGCAGCAACGCCTCTGCGCTGATCTCTCCGTTGCTCATATCTATTATCGGCTGAAAGTAGACCCGGAACTGCTCTTGCTCTAGGGCTAGGCGCAATTCTCGTTCCAAGGAGACCCGATCCATGGCCTGTTGGTGCATCTCTTGTGTGAAGAATCGATGCCGGCTACGCCCCGCATCTTTAGCTTGATACATAGCGGTATCGGCATTCTTCAATAGAGCTTCCACGCTGGTTCCGTCATCAGGATAAATTGTTGTGCCGATGCTACCGGAGACAAACACTTCCTGATCGGCTAGTGGAAAGCGCTCCGACAGGCTTGAAAGTAGCTTCTTGGCAATGACGTCTACATCTCTGTTTTCCCGAATATCTTGCAGTATTACCGTGAATTCATCGCCACCAATTCGGGCGATGGTGTCTTCCTTACGTACGTTATTCTTAAGACGAACAGCCGCTTCCTGTAGAAGTTTATCGCCAGCTGCATGCCCCAGTGTGTCATTAACCCACTTGAAGTGATCAAGATCGATGAACATTAAGGCCACTCTAGTCCCAGAGCGCTCCGCGTGAGTGATCGCCTGCGATAGGCGGTCCTGAAACAGATTGCGGTTGGGAAGCTGGGTCAAAGCGTCGTAGTTGGCCTGACTCCATATTTTCTGCTCGTTCTGTTTGCGTCGAGTGATGTCAGTAAACAGGCCCACATACTTCATGACTTGCATGTTGCTATCTACAACAGAGGTAATGGAGAGCCACTCTGGATAGATCTCACCGTTTTTACGACGATTCCAGATTTCGCCCTGCCACTGGCCAGTACGGGCGAGTGTTTCCCACAACTCGTCGAAAAAGACGGTATCGTGGTGACCAGAGTTCAAAATGTGTGGCGACTCACCGACCACCTCTTCGGGGGCGAAACCGGTGATCTGAGAGAAGGCCTGATTGACGGCTACAATGATTCCTTGAGCATCGGTGACCATGATGGCTTCTACCGTGTTATCAAATACGGCGGCAGCCAGGCGAAGATGCTCTTCGAGTTGCTTACGTTCATCCATGCTTTCTCGAAAGGATACGAAATGGGTGATCGTGCCATCCTCGGCCAAGATCGGTGACACCGATACCTCCTCCCAGTACAGCTCACCACTTCGCTTCTTATTCTGCAGTTCGCCATACCACACCTTACCTGCAAGAATGGTATTCCAAAGATCCTTATAGATCTCCGGTGCGGTTTGGCCTGATTTGAAAACCCGTGGCGTCTTACCGATCAAGGCCTCCCTAGAGTACCCCGTGACCTGTTCAAACTTTGGATTCACATACTCAATGATCTCATTTGGATTTGTGATCATGACTGCAGCGGGGCTTTGCTCAATGGCGTGGGAAAGAGTTCGGCTAAGTTCTTCGGCCTGAACCCGACGGCTCACATCATGAATGACAGAGTAGAGGATCTGTTGTTCATCAACAGTCACCGGTCCGGAATAGACTTCAACGTCGCGTATATCGCCATTGGCTAGGCGGTGACGAAATTCAAAGTGAGAGCGCTTCTGTTGCTGAGCCCTTTGTATCTCTGCCGCCACCTCATCAGCGGATAACGTATTGATGTCCTCTATTTTAAGAGCTTTAAGCTGTTCGAGGTTGTAACCGTAAAAAAGACAAGCCGTTCTGTTCGCATCGAGAATCGTCCCATTGGTCGGGTCGATCAGCAGCATTACGGCCTGATTTGCTTCGAACAGTTGGCGATACCTTTCCTCGCTCTGTCGCAGGGTTGCTTCGGTATTTTTGGTAGTGGTAACGTCTATTCGACAGCCGACGAGTTCAAGTGGAGCGCCATTATTCTCTCGTACCAAACTTAGCTCGTCACGAAGCCAGCGATAGCTTCCATCCTGGTGCTGAAAGCGGTATTCGATGTGATGAACATCATTTTCATAAACGGCCTGCAACTCGGATAAAACGCGTGACTTATCCTGTGGATGAACATGGTCGATCCAGAACTCAGGATCTTCGATGAACGCTTGTGGATAATAATCAAGCTGGGCGCAGACATTATCGCTGATGAAGGTTGTTCTATGGTCATCCAAAGACGGACAGGTATAGATCACAGCTGGAGTAACTGTAAATAGAAACTCCAGCCGCTTCTGTATTGACTGAAGGGCTTCTTCAGCGTCCTTACGTGCAGTAACATCCCGTGATATGCCAATCAAACCCGCTACCGAACCATCGGGCCCTAAAAAAGGTGTTTTAATGGTTTCCAGCAACACCGGGGAACCACATTTAAAGGTCACCCACCCCTCATTTTTTTGCGCCCCTAACTCGGCACAAACCTTGTGCTCCGCCTTTCGATTAAGAGGCTGCTCTTCAGATAAAACATCTACATCCTTTAGTCCGACTAAGCTGTTCCTTGAAATACCAATAGCTTCTTCCATGGCTCGGTTGCACCCAAGGTAGGCCCCCTTGGTGTCCTTGTAGAAAACAAGATCGGGAATTGAATCGAGTAGCGTGCTGAGGAAAGAACGCTCCTCCTCCAGCTCTGCCGTACGGCTCTCAAGTTCTTGGGTTCTCTCCTTCACGAGGGCTTTCAGTCGAATAGGCTGCCTGAGCAACACGAAAACCAGGAAAGCGACCAGACTGCTGGTCAGAAACGCCAAACCAAGTTGCCAGGAATAATTCGGTCCATGTGCTTCTTGGTGGTCAGCTGAAAGTGTAAGGGTCCATACTTTATTAGGCAGGCGGATATCGAACGACGCAGCTGCTTCTTGGAGAATGTCGCTAGATTGAGAAAACACCTCCTTTTTGCTGGAATCAGGATTTAGGTGGCTGAGTTGATAGCTATAGCCCTTCTCAGCCATCATTGGCAGATCAGTGGCTGTGATTAAGTCATTCAGAGCAATGAGAACGGAGGTGAAGCCCCAGAAATACTCCTTACCATCTGTGTCATCAAGAAAGACGGGGTAGCGACCGATGACTGCCTGCCCCCCTTGAATCAGCTCAAAGGGCCCAGCCACCTTCAATTGCTTGGTAGCTATGGCTTTATGGGCAGCGGAACGGCGGCGGTCGTCCCGCAAAATGTTGTGACCTATAGCTTTTTCATGTCCAACAAGAGGATAAATCTGTTGAACCACGCCTCTGGGAGCCAGCTGCAGGTTGGTAATATTGCCAAGGGAAGCGATAAGGTTGGCCGCTGTCGGTTCGAAATCAACCAACTCACCGTCATGCAGCTTAACTTCATTTCCCAATATATGGGCAGCACCCAGAGCAAGAGCAATACGGCGCTCAATGGACGAAGCTTGAATAATGACCATCTCGGAAGTGTTATAGAGTTTCTCACGATGCCAAGCGGTGTCTTCAATGCCGATATAGATAGAGGCTGCCGACAAGGTCAGCAAGAAAGCTACAATCGACGCGCCATAGACACGGAAGGTGGTACTGCGTGGAATAACCCTATCCTTCATTTTACATCCTTACCATATACATCTACTGCGCAGAGTAGGGAAAGTCCTGCTTGGTGGCAATGCGACTTTTTCTTAAATTATCCCAGCTACTGTCGTTAGCCGTCCTCTCTCGAATAGTCGCTGTTGGTCGATTCCTGCCAAGACCTGACCTCAAGCCTGGGTTACTTGGGATGTCGGCTAAGTCGCAGGACCTGCCGTTATCAAGGACTCAGAACAGTAAATTCAGCGTCTGCTTGCGTGTTTCTGGTGATCTGGAAGGGTTGTAGTATTCGCAGGCCCTGAGCGGCGGTAATGGGCCGACAAGAGCCTCTGACTAGCGTTCAATTAGTCAGCCCCTGAGTGACCGCGATGGGCTACATAGCGGCTCTACCACGACCTGCTCAAAGTGATACGTCGCCCTGCGGCATTCTCGGAATTATTCCTATATTCGCTGACCCTCAGCTAGTGCTGAATTGACCCCAAGCTACAAGGACACATAGGATGTGCCATTAAACGGAATCGGTGGGTATCAAGTCACTTAAAGAAGCTGCCATTATCGGCGGCTTTTTTACGTTTAGGATAGAGCTAACTCAGTCACGATACCGATAGGGCAGCTATACTGAACTAAAAGTCATGACAAGGAGGTTGCTATGAATCACAACGATCTTTGCGCCGACTGCCGGTCGCTACTATCTAATCAAAGCAGCCCCAAGCATCTACGACTGATCGAGCGTAGTCACATCACCAATCACACCATCTTTCGGTGTTCTCAATGTAGCGCAGTGCTTGAACAGACTGAGTTGCCGTGCAGTTGGCAGTTGTTGCCGATACCGTTTCCAGATTCAAGCCAGCGTTTTTAGGGCCTACGCTTTGGGTGCAAGTAACTGCCGTACCAATAATTGGTTGCGGGCTTACGTTTACGTCAGCGATTTCAAGCCTCTGACTCGCTACCGATGACATCCAGGCTGAACGTACCCTCCTGTACTTCTTTGCGTCTTGGCGCAACATCTGCGGGTAGGCATCGGCAATCTAAATGCGTTGAGTGTTGATAAATCGCTGGCGGTGGTTGCTATAGGATTGAGCTATCAGTCACCGTCAGATATAACAGAATTAGGCGGTGCTGCTGCTGGGAACCCATCGGACGCTGGCTGAATAAAAAATTGAAATGCTTCCAGTTTACTCCGTATTAGATGAACAAAAACGGGTCATCAGTAAGCTATTCAACGGAGTTCGAGATGAAGGCTCGACTTGGTCGATAGTTTGCTGCGGTGTTCGATCAGGCTATGACTATGCGATCCGAGTCGCATCGTGGCTCAGATATAACCTGTTGAATCTATGGGCATGGTGGGCCTTGCCAGACTTGAACTGACGACCGATCAATTATGAGGCCCACATCTTTTCTATTGTCAGTCCTTATAGGAAAATTTGCCCAATTAAACCACTTTAGCGTTGACCCGCTTGCGGATTTCTCACAGAAAGGAGTCACTCAGGAGAGGACGCCAGGCGGCTGCTTCATCTACAAAGCGCCCGTCGTGTGAAACGCGTGGTGGCACTCCTGATCGCGCCATCCTCTCGTTGGTCGCTTGCTGCGGACATTCCCGCCTGAGCTAAATCCTGCACTGGGTAATATCTCTCCCGATGAGTTCATCCTTGTCGCCGAGCAAACCGGATTGATTATTCCAATCGGGAAATTTGTGTTGATGGAGGCACTGACTACGGTGGCCACATGGCAACAGTCCTATGGTCCCGATTTCCGTATATCCGTTAACCTCGGGCTCGCACCCCTCTATGGCTGTCAGGATGCTATCCAGGCTGATCCATTCATTGCTGAAGAATCCGCCGGTGCTGTTGTGAGTAATGCGTAGGTGGTGGGGTTTGCTGCTGTCGTCATAGCCGATGTGGCAGGTGAGGGTAGGCTCATCGGGTGATGAGATTTTACCGCATTGGTCTTTCTTAATGATGCGTAGTGAGTTGCTCATGGGTCAGTACCTTTTAAGTTATGGTCGGATCGTTGCTTCCATATTAGGTGCCTGTTTTTCCTCGGTTATTGAGAGCATCATGGAGGAGTAAAGGGGGATGATTTTCTTTTAACTTGAATTATATTCATGCAAAAGCTGGAGTTCTAAGGCTTGTTTGGGTTTGTCCGTCCATTAGAGAGGTACCTTAGAAATCATTCATGTTCGCAAAGAATGAGCGGCTGTAATCGATAGCATTGTGTTGGATAGATTGGCGAGTGGTCGGCATGCATCGACACATGCTCAAGTGGGTACCAGGCTGGCCACCTCGTAGCAGGTTGGTCATGCCCTATGGCTGAGTGATCAGGGGAGGCGTGCTGGGGGTGCTGTGGTGATGGGCTGTTCATTGATGTGCCGTTCTGGACTTCACAA
>JBALTG010000047.1:0-32557 GCA_036964625.1 Motiliproteus sp. | reverse complement strand
AAGTATGCTTTGGAGGCTTCAACACTAACCTGAGTATCGGCTTTCAGAGCTTCAAGGGTAGTCTTGGCAATTTCAGACTGCTCGGTAACAAAAGAAGTTAGGCCTTTAGCGTCTTTGATTTCCAGAGCAGCTTTTAAGCTAGCCTGTGACTGAGCCATTTGCTTTTTAGCAGCGGCTTGCTGAAACTCGAAAGCTTTAGTCATAGTTGCGGTGTTCAGTTCGATCAGTTTCTGAACAGGTGCGCCAAAAGCAGAGAAGTCAGCAGCTTGAATATTTTTAAACATGTTGGTAAGCCCATGTAGGAAAGTTGTTGTTTAGAGGAGTGTATAGGGCGGCATGTTGCAGTGCAACAGCAGTCTTCGTGTTGTTTATCTGTATCTTCTTAACGGATTGAAAATAGGCGTAATAAATATTTTTGTGCAGATGCTTGGTTTAGAGTCGAAATAGGTGTATTTCATGCTGGGTGTGGCATCTAACCTCCCTCCTTTTTCTGTGGCAGTCACTTCTGGTCCCAGTCTAGGAGGCTGACCGAGAATAGCGATCGTAGCGAGAGAGGCTCATTTTGAGTCAGATTATTCGGTCATTTGCGAAGAATAGTGGTTCTATTTGACAAAAATGAGCGTGTAATCTGGCCGAAATGAGCATTTCGCAGTAGGTCAGTCTGTTCTCGGACAGCCTCCTAGCGCGTGTGCCTATTTATCCATCGCCCCTAAAATCTGCCGCAGTTGCGCGGAACTGCTTGATTTTCTGGGTCTCGCACTGGTCTTCGACCCCTGTTGACGCATCCTTGCGTCTCCTATTAACCCGCCGGGTTAATAGCACCTTGATTTTTTATGCGCGCCGTTTTGTAGCCTATCCTTGAGCGTATTAGCGTCTAAATAGTTGAGGTGTTGGTGATGAAAACAAAATTTATAGTATTGATTATGATAGGTATTTTATCTGCTCCTGTACTTGCCGAAAAGCCTACGTGGACGCCTAGAGGCAAGCCTACCCTCGAGCAAAGGGATGTCCACAAATCTACGGTGCAAGGTAAGACCGGGTCTGAAAAGAAATATTATGAATCGGAAAAAAAGCTTAAATGGGCTAAAGAAGGGAGATCTGACGAGTTGAAGGGTGCTGATAAGCAACGAGAAAAAAAAGCGGACCAGGTTCAAAATGAACTAGGTAAGGGATCAGACAAAGGACAGGAATCCAGGGAAACAAGAAAAAAGTGGTGGAAGTTCTGGGGCGAGAGTTAAGCCACTGAGGTGCTGGGTTAGCCGCTTACCTGATCCCCTGCCTACCGCTGGCGCGTTTATAGATCCGAAGTCTGTGCTAAACGAAGCTCGATTCAGTATGTTATGATTCGCGACAGCGCTGGTTTGGGATCTTTTCTGTTGTGCCGTAGTTGTTGATAGTTCTTGATAGTGGTTGAGCTTGGGCGGATTAGACAGAGGCCAAGCTCGGTCGTGGCGTATTCACGAAGACCCATCCGCGCGGCGTTCCCTCAGGCTTATGAGCGAAGCTGGGTCGCCTCGGTAGTGCCGTGTTTTTTCAATCGGCTTGATTTGGAACCCTCCCAGTCTGAGCCTACAGTCTCATATTCGAAGTTTTTATGATCAATCTTAAAGCGTTTTTGGTGGTGCCGGTTTTAAAGCTCATCGGCTGTTTACCCCTTTCTTTTGCCCGGGCTCTTGGCGCTGCTGTGGGCTGGCTGGGGTATCGGTTCTCGGTCCGTTCAGTAAGGGTAACCCGTGAGAATATCGACATCTGTCTTAGTCATCTGGCGGAGGATGAGCGGCGCAGGATTACGTATCAAAGTGTCCTGGAGACGGGCAAGTTGGCCGCAGAGGTCTGTGTTGTATGGGCCAGAAATGGTGAGTGGATAAGGCAGCATATCCTTGCCTACGAGGCTAACGAGTTGGCTCAATCCTACCTCGATGAGGGTAAAGGGCTGCTCGTTTTGGCGCCGCACATCGGCAACTGGGAGGTACTTGGATTCCATCTTGCCAGCCTCGGCCCGAATACCAATTTATATCAACCCCCCAAGCTGAGTGCATTGGATCCGATCGTTCGGCAGTCGCGTCAACGTTTCGGGGCTACTCTTGCTGCGGCCGACAGGAAAGGGTTGGCGCAAGTGCTGAAGACTTTGAAAGAGGGCGGTATATCGGGCGTATTGCCCGATCAGACCCCGCGGGAAACCAATGCGGGACAGTTCGTTCCTTTTTTCGGTGAGCCCGCGTTTACAATGACGCTGGTGCAAAAACTGATACAGAAAACCGGCTGCAAAGTGGTCTTCGCTTTTGCCCGGCGTGTCCCTAAGGGGTTTGAAATTGTCTTCCAAGCGCCGCCGGAGGCTATTTATAGTGATAATCAGGTTGCTGCCTTAACTGCGTTGAATCAAGGTGTTGAAGCCTGTGTGTTGGATGTTCCGGCGCAGTATCAGTGGGAATATAAACGTTTTAAGAAGCGTCCTGAAGGCGCCGAGCGGCGCTATGCTGCCGCTCGATAGCGGCCTGGTCAGGGCGTTTATACGGGTTGATGCGACTGCATCGTAGCCCCTATCTTCACTGACGACTGTTTCCGTAACGCATGCAGCGATCAGCTCCGCAAGTTTTTTTTACCGGGTCGGTACGCCCCGGCTCATATTTTTTGAGCCTCTGCCGATAACTGGGGTAGGTTCTATAGTCGAGGTAATCACCGTGCAAATCACCAGTAACCACTCCGAGCTTATCAACCGCCAGGATTTACAGGGAAAAATGTCTTCTCTGGGCTCTTCTGCCGCTGCCAAAGAGCTCTCCGCCACCGATGTTTTGCTGGAGAAGCTGGCCCAGAAAGTGCCAGGCATGTCGGGCGTTGGAGATTTCAAACAGCTCGATGGCAAGGATTTTACCCCTAAGAAAGTGGCCGGTCGGATCACCGACTTTGTCGAGATGGGGCTGGAGCAAGCACGGCGCAGCGGTAAATCAGAAGCAGAAGTGGATACGCTGCGGCAGCAGGCGGTAGCCGGGATACAAAAGGGCTTTGCCGAAGCACGTTCGATCCTCAGCAATATGAATCTGCTGTCCGATGATATCGCAGCGACCATCGACGATACGCTTAAACAGACCCTGACCGGATTGGAAGGCCTGGCTCCGGCGGCGACTCAGCCTGCGCTGTCCGGTTCGCGTACCAGCGTGTTAGCCGCAGAGCGCTATCAGGCGGCTGAAACTCTTTCGTTGCAGGTTAAAACCCAGGATGGTGACGAAGTGACCATCACCTTCAGTAAGCAAAGTGATTATCAATCCAGTCTCGGTGGCTACAGCGACGCGAACGGTTCTGCGCTGTCATACAGTATGGATCGGAGTGAGAGCAGCGATTACCGCTTCAGTGTCGAGGGTGATCTGGATGAGGATGAGATCGATGCGCTGCAAGCGCTGATCAAAGACGTCAATGAGATCGCCGATGACTTTTTTGATGGCGATATTCAGGACGCGTTCGATCAAGCGTCCGAGTTCAGGATGGATAAGACCGAGCTGGCGTCGATGAATCTGCAGCTTACTCGCTCAGAAAGCTACACTGCGGTGAGCGCTTATGAGCAGGTGCAGAGTCTTGAAAACACCAACCCAGGCCCCGGGCGCAAGCTGGGGCAGATGATGCATGATCTTGCGGGGCGGCTTGCGAATCCTGCACTGGGGTTTATTGCGTCTCCGGCTGAGTTCGGCAAAGAGCTGATGTCAGGCCTGATTGAACAGGATTCGCGGGTCAAAGAGGCCGACGAGGATAGCCGTTCGCTGTTGGAGCAGCGACTGGAAAGCATGCGTTCCATTATCGATGGCTTATCTGCGGTGGGCGAGCTCGACGAGGATTGATCTGTTGCGTTATTTAAGGCTGTGAGCGGGCACACGCGGAGGCGCATCAGTTATGATGTGCCTTTTTTGTATTAGCTGTCTGTTGCGTATTCTGGGGCTTGTAGCCAGCCGCTTTCCTGTCAGTGCGTGGATCGGGTATCGAACTGAGGAACTGAGACGATGGAAGATAATGCAGTTACAGGGGTACAAGGAGGGTTACTTCCATGGCGTTGACAAAAGCGTTATTGGTCAGTGCTGATGCAGAGTGCTACCGGCAGTTACTGGCGCCGTTAGCCGATGAGTTCGTGCTGGTGTCGGTCGACAACGTGGCACAGGCGCTATCGCTCTGTAGTGATTGCGAGATCCTGCTGGGTGATCCAGATCTGCTTCTGCCATTACTCGATAAAATGCCCTTGCTGCGCTGGGTTCAGTCCAGCTGGGCGGGAGTGGCACCGCTGATTGGACCGCTGCAGTGTCTACCGAAGCCTGCGCCGGTGCTCAGCAATGTTCGCGGTATCTTCGGGCCACTGATGGCGGAGTATGTATTCGCTTACCTGTTGGCCCATGAGCGCCAAGTGCTGACGCATCATCAGGCGCAGCAACAGCAGCGCTGGCACGAACAGCGTAGCGGCACGCTCCGGGGTAAATCGCTGGGGTTGTTGGGGTTGGGCAGTATCGGCGAGCACCTGGCTCGGTCAGCCCGCCAGTTAGGGATGCGCGTGCTGGGCTGCTCGCGGAGCCTTCCCGAGCCGGGGTTAGTGGAGCAGCATTATCTGTCCGAGCAGCTGCTGGAGATGGCGGCCGAGGTCGATTATCTGGTCTGTACCCTACCGAGTACGGCGCAGACGCGTAATTTGGTCGGTGCGGCGGTATTGGCGCAGATGAAGCCGACAGCGCTGCTGCTCAATGCCGGCAGGGGGGATCTGATCGACGATGCGGCGCTGGTCGAGGCGCTGGAGCAGGGGCAGATCGCAGCGGCGGTATTGGATGTGTTCCGACAGGAGCCGCTCCCCCAGGGGCATCCGTTCTGGACTACGCCCCATCTGCGCATTACCAGCCACACGGCCGCGCCCAGTATTCCCGAGGATATCGCGCCGATCTTTATCGATAACTTGCGCCGTTGGAAGCAGGGTCTAACGCTCAGATTTCAGGTCGATATTGAACGTGGTTACTGAGCGGATTTAGCGCCGCTGTTTCTAGTGCTGCTACTGTTACTCTTGGCGTTGCTCTTGCTGCCAGGCGTCTATCGCCTCCTGGGCGGCGCGAAAGGCCTCCTGCGCTGCGGGTGCGCCGCAGTAGACCGTAGAGTGCAGCAGCACCTCCTGGATCTCTTCGACGCTGCAGCCGTTATTCAGGGCTCCGCGTACATGGCCCTTGAGTTCGGTCGGTGCCTTGAGCGCGGTCAACATGGCAATGGTGACCAGGGAGCGGGTTGTGCGGGGTAGCCCCTCACGCTGCCAGGTCGACCCCCAGGCGTGTTCGTTGATCCACTCCTGCAGCGGCTGAGTCAATTCGGTGCTGGTGCTGAGGGCGCGCTGCACATGCGTTTCCCCCATTACTTGAGTGCGGATGTTAAGGCCTCGGTTACGGTCGTCGATACTCATCATTTACTCCTGTTTAGGCGGCTCGGGGTCGGTGTGGTCAGCGGCTGAGGGTCGATCCGTTTTGGTCTCCGCCGCACTGCGTTGTTCTGGCGCTGCCGAGGCGGGCGTGTGGGGCGGCGACAGGGGCTCGATATAGAGTTGATACAGCCGGTACATGATCGCCCAGCCCCACAGCATCAAGGCGAGCGTAGCCGCTTCAAAGACAAGATTGATCAATAGCGGATCCATCCCCTGGTCTAACAGCAGCAGTTGGCCAATCGATACGCTGCCGACCAGGCCCCCCCAGCACAGCAGTGGCGGCAGCAATTTGTCGCTCAGGTCGGTATTGTCACGGTAGCTGCAGCGTAGCGCCTGTAACGAACGTTGACCGTGAAACAGCAGGTAAAATTCACCGAACAGCAGCTTGTACGCCATATAGAGTCCGGGCAGGATCAGCAGCACTAGCCCTATGCCGATCGCCAGCGACATCAGGATGTTGATCAGCAGCAGCGGCCCCAGTCGGCTGACGCCTAGCGATATTGCCTGGAGCGCGCTGATCGGGCGGCCAAGCACCTGCTGATGGATGTAGATCATCGCCGCGGCGAATTGAATCACCGCCATCACCACGAGGAGCATGCTGGCCCCTAGCCCTTGGATATCGGCCTCGGCTTCTGGCGTAACGGCTGGGCTGCTCAGTAGATATTCGATGGCCCAGCCGGGCAGGCTTAGCAGCACGGCGATAAATAGCAGCGGTTGGGCATGTTGGCGAGCGAAATATGCGCCTTGTTTGAGGACGATAAACATTAAGGTTCCATGAGGTGATCAGCACGATGCCGGGATGCTAATGCAATGGGAGCGGTTCGGCTAGTCCGCAGATGGCAGCGGATATCGAGATGATTGCGTAGGGTTGAGTTTGTCTGACACGTTTTCGGATGAAATGAGCCCTTATTGCCGTTATGATCGCCGAAAATGCCCCAGGGTGCCCAGAATCCCCCCTGCTCGATAAACGTGTTGGATTTACAACTTGTATTTCCATGGTAAATACCTTGAGCACCGATCTGAACGCTCTGGCAGGATCCGGTCTGGGCGCGTGTTATGATGATTGCTGCTGTCCGGGCATACACACGATGATGGGGCTATTTTGAAGATTTATAACAATGCTGACTAAAATTCTTGTTACCGCACTGGTCATTTTTGGCTGCTATCTATTTATCCGCTTTAAGCGTAATCGCCCCACCGCATCGCTACGGGTGATCGAGGTGGCAGCCGAGCGGCTCCCTGCCTCACGCTCGCCGGTGCGGATGCTGGCGCTGGGGCTCTGTGTATTGTCGCTGCTGGCGTCGGCGCTGTTTATGGGGTCACGCTGGCTGGATAATCGCACTCTGATGCAGGTGCGGGTAATCAGCGCCGTAACCGGCGAGGTGGTGGAGTATCAGGCCTATAAGGGTGATCTTGAGGGACGCAGTTTTATCACCCTCTACGGTCGGCAGGTGAGTATCGCCGACAATGAGCGGATGGAGATCACTCCGGTGAATGAATATTGAGCCTGCCGATCATGAAAATGAGCGGATGGAGATCACTCCGGTGAATGAACATTGAGCCTGCCGATCATGAAATTGAACTGACAATGAGCGAATGGAGATCAACCCGGTGAATGAGCATTGAGCTTGCTGATCTGCAACAGCATTGTCCTGGCCGACGCTGAGATCGAGCTTACGGCGATCAGGGCGCAGGGCGCCGGCGGTCAAAACGTCAACAAGGTCTCTTCGGCGATCCATCTGCGCTTCGATATAGGCGCATCTTCGCTGCCGGATTTTTATAAGGCACGTCTGTTGGCATTGGCGGATAGCCGCATTACTAAGCAGGGTGTGATCGTACTCAAAGGGCAGCAGTACCGCACTCAGGAGCAAAATCGCGAGGCTGTGCTGCAGCGGCTTGCGGAATTGATCCGCAGCGCCGGTCATGTCGATAAGAAGCGGCGGCCGACTAAGCCCAGCCGCAGCTCGCAACGCAAGCGGATGGACAGTAAGACCCAGCACAGCAAGACTAAATCGCTGCGTGGCCGGGTCCGTGATGACTAAAGCCCACACGACAGGCCCGCACTATAAGCCCACACTACAAGAGAGCAGGAATGATCATGTCAAAACGCTCGAACGCCTTTGGCGGTCTGGTTTACTCCACCGACCAGGGGCGGATGTGTCCGGGTTGTGCGCAGGCGGTCGCCCAGTGTTGTTGTGGCCAGGAGACGGTGCCGTCCGGGGACGGTGTTGTGCGCGTCAGTCGCGAGACCAAGGGACGCAAGGGAAAAGGGGTGACACTGATCAGCGGGGTGCCGTTGGCCTCGGCTGAACTCAAGCAGCTGGCCAAGAAACTCAAGCAGCGCAGCAGTACCGGCGGCGCGGTGAAGGAGGGCGTGATCGAGATCCAGGGCGATCAACGAGATTTGATGGTTGAACTGTTACAGGCAGAGGGTTATAGGGTTAAAAAATCGGGAGGCTAAAGGGCTCTCCCTTTAGCGTGCTTATCAGCCAATAGCGTGCTTAACAGCAGACGATGCACAACCAAGGACCCGTTTGACGTGATCTATCACCTGGTTTCACATCAGCAGCTACTCTCCAATCCGCAGCGCTATAACCGCTGGCGTGATGCGCTGGAGCGGCATGCCATCAGCCTGGCTGGGGTGTTTGATCTGACCCAGCCCGGTTGGCAAGGGGCATTACTCCGGGTGATGAATCCGGACGATCGGGTGCTGGTATTAGGCGGCGACGGAACCCTGAACGCGGTGGCTCAGCTCTGTGTTGAACATAACTGGCCGCTCGCCCTGCTGCCTGCCGGAACCGCCAACGACTGTGCCCGTAGTCTGGGGATCCCTAGCGACCCTGATCAGGCCTGCCTGTTGCTCGGCGCCGGTCGGTTACGCCCGTTGGATGTGGGGCGGCTTAACGGCAGAGTGTTTTTGAATGTCGCCCATATCGGCCTCGGCGCGGAGGTCGCCTGGTCGCTGGGGGGTGAGCATAAACGCTTCTGGGGGGGGTACAGTTATCTGCGCCAGTTGCTTAAGATCATCGCCGGGCGACGCCGTTTCAGTGCCCGTATTGAAGCCGATGGTGAGGTCTTTTATGGCCGCTGGCTGGAGATCGCGCTAGCCAACGGCCCCTGTTTTGGCGGTGGCCATCAGATCGATGGCGCGGGGTTTAACACCGCGGCGCTGACTCTGGTGGCGGTCCGGGCGCGGCCTCTTGCAAAAGTATTGCTGGCCTGGCTGGCGGCGCGCTTGGGGCGCCCGCTGGACCGCAAGCTGGTGCGGGTAGAGCTACTGCAGCAGTGCCGGATAGTAACCCGGCGGCGGTTGCGGGTCACCGCAGACGGTGAACGCTTTGGGCACACGCCGGTGGCGTTTCAGATCGAGCCCCGGGCGTTACGGGTTCTGACCCCAGCCAGGGCCGGGGCGGCGTTGTACCGAATTAACAGTAAACAGCAACAAGAGGACAGATCGGTGCTGGATCAACAACATGATGTGATGCTTTATGGTATCTCTGGCCGCGGGCTGGAGTTGGCCGATCGCTACCGCGATCTGGCCGGATTGGATGCCCTGGCTCAGCCTATCGCTGACGAGTTACGCCAGCTGGCCAGCGAGCGCGAACAATTGCTGGAGGCGTTTCGCCAGGAGGTGCTCAGCGAAGGCGGGCTGCCCAAGGCGGGTAATCCGGATCGCGAGTTTATCGCGAGTCTGGCCGATCGCTGGCTGGGTAGCCTGCAGGGTATTCCGACTGCGTTTCAACGCCTACAGCAGGCCGAGCAGACCTGGCTTGAGGATATCGTTACGCTGAGTCACGAACAGTGGACCGCGCCCCTGACTGAGCTGTTAATCAGCCTGAGCAGGCACGGCCATCGCTCGCAGGAGCGTTTGAGCTGGATGGCGGATCACTGTTGAGTGACCTGAGTGAGTGGCGGTAACGCCTGATGATTATGGAGCTGGTGGCAGGCGCGCTTGTAAAGCGGCCTCAGGTGCGCTTTTAACTGCGGTAACACCTCCTTGGGATCGATCTGTTTCAGGGTGGCGAACAGCGCCAAGCCAAACAATGCCTCATCCTGAGATAAAAAGGCCTGGCGTTGCGCGGCGCGCGTGCTGCAACCGCCACAGCCTCCGGCGAAAGCAAAGGCACTGTTGGTCATGGGGATGCCGAAACCCAGGTAGATCGCTACCAGCTCTACCAGCAACGGCCACTGCTCTGCGGTTACCTGCGGCGGCTCATTAGCCTGTTGGGTCAGGGTGTTAGCGATGGTCTGGGCGAAGCTGCTGACCATCGCCTGGGGGTTGTTGACCTGAGCCGGGTTGAAGTAAACCGGCAGCGCTGCGGTGCCCCGGCTCAGTCGCGGCAGCTGCTTACCGCGCTGTGCAGGCAGCGCCAGACGCTGGGGGGCTTCATCCGGCTGTTCACGGGCGTCAAACAGTTCGGTAGGCCAGTGTTCCAGCCCCGCGTACTCTTTAACCCGCTCAAGCAGTAACTGCGCCATCCCCTGATGGCTGTCAGCGCGTCCTGGAAAAAAGTCGTTAGTGGGCAGGACCAGCGGTGAGTGCTGGAGGAAGTAATCGCGATCGAATTGGCGCAGAATCCAATCGAACTGTTGGCAGATCCAATCGGCCGAGTCATCGTCAAGCAGCGGTTTGGGTGGAAACAGGCGGTTGAGCATCGGATCTCCAGGATTAAACGGGATGCGCGCTATTGCAGCAGGAAGCTTGTCGGCATGCAACCGTTGCGGATTTTTTCCTAGCGCGTGCAGCCGCGCTTATGCTGCTATGATGAGAACCTTACACGCGCGATCAGCGCCGTTATTACACCGGCGATCGAGATTACCTGAACACACGAGGAGTCAGAGTGACCAGCCATTTTTTTGCTTATGTCGACAAACTGCGTTGGGTCATCCGTTGGGGGCTCAAGCGCAACACCGTGCCGGAGAATGTCAAGGAACACTCCTGGGATGTCGCCACCGTGGCGCACGCGCTGGCGGTGATCCGCAACCGCATCTACGGCGGTAATGTCGATGTCAATGCGGTGGTGGTGGCCGCGATCTATCACGACGCGGTGGAGGCGGTCTGCTCGGATCTGATCACCCCGGTTAAATACCATTCACGGGCGATACGCGATGCGTTCAAAGAGATCGAGCTGACCGCCGAGAAAGAGTTGGTGGCGATGCTGCCTGAAGAGCTGCAGGAGGATTTTTCCCGCTATCTGATGGAAGAAAATCTGCCCCAGGAGCATCAGCAACTGGTCAAGATGGCTGATTCGATCACCGCCTACCTGAAGTGCCAGATGGAGCTGCAAAACGGTAATGTGCAGTTTTCTAAAGCCGCAGAATCGATCGAGAAGCGCCTTAAGGGCTATCAGCAGCCGGAGATCGATTATTTCCTACGGGTGTTCGCGCCCAGCTATGAGCTGACCCTGGATGAGATTTTAGCACCCGGGGTGGATACCGCGCCGGTGTTAAAAGAGGTGCATTAGGCCCGTCGCGGTGTTCTATTTTTAGACAAGGCCTACAGGAACGCGGTTGTAGGAATTCACCTCAACACGGAGGTCGTCAACGTCGTGCTTAAACCGGGTCTGGCCTGACACGGCGGAGGCGCTTTAAACGTTGATGCAGGTGACGCGGTTACGGCCCGCCTGTTTGGATAGATACATCGCCTGATCGGCACGTTGCAGCAGGCTGTTCTCGTCGTCACCCTGAGCATAGGAGGCGATTCCGATGCTGACGGTGACCTCAACGCTGACATCACTGTCGGTGACAAAACGGGTTTTTTCCAGCTCTTCACGGATTCGTTCGGTGGGCATAGCGGCATCGGAGATGGCGGGCATCAGCAGCACAAACTCTTCGCCACCGAATCTATAGCCGCTGTCGCTGGTGCGCAGGTGTCGTTTTATCAGGGTGCCGACACCGGCCAGCACCCGGTTGCCAAACGGGTGGCCGTACCGGTCGTTGAGGCGTTTAAAATGGTCCAGGTCAAGCATGCACAGGCTTAGCGGATGCTGGTAGCGGCTGCAACGCTCGACCTCGCGCTGCAGTTGCTGGAAAAAATAGCGGCTGTTATAGAGCTGAGTCAGCTCATCGGTCATGCTCAGTTCGCGGTAGTGTTGTTCGCGTTCGAGCAGTGCCAGTTCTGCCCGCTTGCGGGTGCTGATATTGAGCAGGGTTTCAATCGCTCCCACCACGTTGCCGCGGTCATCATGAATGGGCGCTGCGGTAAAGGCCAGCCATTCGCCGCCGTTGCCGACCTCGGGGAAAAAATCCTCGGCAGCGAAGGCCCCTTCAAGCAGATCGCAGTGTTGATATTTATCGTTGTAGAATTGATTCATGGTGGCCTGAGTATTCTGTTGCAAGATCAGGTCTGCCAGGGTGGGACGGGCGTGAGCATAGAACGGGCGCCACTGATCCCGGGTGCCGATCATCGACGCGCTGGGCAGATGGCTGAGTCGGGCTAAGGCCTTGTTCCAGTGAGTGATGACGCCTGTTTTGTTCAGGACGAAGGTAGGGATCGCTATGTTATCGATTAACTGCGTCATAATCGTTATGCCTATAGGCGGCAAAGTGTAGCTGCCTGCGTGCCAATCTGTATCATTTTAGCCTAGACCCATATAGGCGGTTTTGTCGATGATATCCATGTATTTTATTACGGCGTTAAGGCCCTTAAGCGATGAATAATTCTCAACAGGTACTCCAGCAGCGGTTTCAGTTAAACCAGTTTCGACCGGGTCAGGAAGCCGTGGTGGAGGCGTTGCTACAGGGGCGCTCGGCGTTGGCGATCTTTCCCACCGGGGGGGGGAAGAGCCTCTGTTATCAATTGCCGGCGCTGCTGCTGGAGGGGTTGACGCTGGTGGTTTCACCCTTGATCGCGCTGATGAAAGATCAGGTGGATGGGTTGCAGCGGTTGCATATTGGTGCCGAGCGGCTGGACTCGTCGTTGAGCGCAGAGCAGGTGCGTGCGCTCTATGAGCGCTTACAGCGTGGCGAGATCAAGCTGCTGTACGTCTCCCCCGAGCGGCTCAAGAATGAGCGTTTTGTCGCCCGCCTGAGTCAGTTGCGAATCGCACTGATGGCGGTGGATGAGGCGCACTGTATCTCCGAGTGGGGGCATAACTTTCGCCCGGACTACCTGAAACTGGCGGATCTGGCGCGGTCTCTGAAGGTCGAAAGGTTGCTGGCGCTGACCGCGACGGCAACCCCGGCGGTGGCTGCAGACATTCGGCGGCAATTTAGTATCGCCGCGTCCGACCATATCCAAACCAGTTTTGCGCGCCCCAACCTCCGTTTGAGCAGTAGCGCCTGTACCCCGGAACAACGCTTGCCGCTGTTACTGCAGCGCTTGCAGCAGTTGCCGGAAAACGATGCGGTGATTGTCTATGTGACCCTGCAACAGACCGCAGAAGAGGTCGCTGCCGCGCTGCGGCAGCAGGGCCTGGATGCTGGGTTTTATCATGCCGGGATGGAGGATGAGAGGCGTTATGGGGTGCAGGATGACTTTATGGCGGGGCGATTACGGATCGTGGTTGCAACCATCGCCTTTGGCATGGGGATCGATAAGAGCGATATACGCGCCATCTTTCACTATAACCTGCCCAAATCGATCGAGAACTATGTACAGGAGATCGGTCGGGCGGGGCGCGATGGCCAACCCTCTAGCTGCGAACTGCTGGCCTGTATCGATGATTGCCGGGTACTGGCCAACTTCAGCTATGCGGACACACCCTCACCGGAAAGTCTGGCGCTACTGCTGCCCGCGCTGTTGCGCAGCGTCCCAGGCACTGTTGAGGCGGAGGTTGATGGCTCTGATAGCAGTCGCTTCGATATCAGCACCTATGAACTCTCATCACGCTATGACATCCGCCCCCTGGTGCTGAGTACGGCGCTGACCTACCTCGAACTGGAGGGGGTGATTGCCGCAACAGGGCCCTTTTACACCCAGTACCGGTTGGCCTTTATTGAATCTGCCGAGAGCATCTGCGAACGCTTTAAGGCGCCCGAGCGGCAGCAGTTTCTACGCGCGCTGTTTGCAGCCGGGAGTATGGGGCGCAAGTGGTTGACGCTGGATATGACCCAGATCGAAACGGTGCTGCAGCAGCCCAGATCGAGAATCCTCAAGGCGTTGGATTATCTGCAGCAGCAGGGCTGGATCGAAACCTCGGTCAGTGGTCTGCGCCAGGGCTATCGCCGCCTGCGTCAGCCAGAGATGGCGCCGCTGCTGGCGTCGATGGTGGAGCTGTTTGAAGCCCGCGAGCGCCGCGATATCGAGCGGATGGAGCAGATGCTTAACTACGCCAATCATTCGGACTGTCTGAGTGATTATCTGCTGCAGTATTTTGGAGAAACCAGCCCGCAGCGTTGTGGAAACTGCAGCCGCTGTCTGCAGCAGCCGTATCAGCCGCTACAGCGCCCTGCGCGGGCTGGGCTGGGCCCGCAGCAACAGGCATTGATTGCTCAGCTGCGCACGGAGCAGCATGCCGCGCTCGAACAACCGCGGCAGCTCAGTCGATTTTTGTGCGGTTTGCCCAGTCCGGCAACGACCCGTTCCAAGCTGAGACAGCATCGCTGTTTCGGGGCGTTTGCAGAACTGCCGTTTGAGGCCGTGTTGGCGGCGGTGTCAGAGAGCTATTAACCTGGCGGGCAAATAGGTTCCATACCTATCTGTCCGTCGCCCCGAAAATCAGGCGCAGTTGCGTGGAACTGCTTGATTTTCTGGGGCTCGCATTGGTCTACGACCAATGTTGACGCATCCTTGCGTCTCCTATTAACCCGCCGGGTTAATAGCAGCATCACTGGCTTAAGATCGTGTCTGTGCCTGGCGTCCTGCAAAGGTGACGCCTGCGCCTTAATGTGCCCTTTACAGCCAGTTATCAAGCGGGAAGGGCTTGCCGTTAACGCTCAATTCTCCGTTGCGTAGCAGGGCATGGATCCGCAGTTTCTGTTGCCCCTCGACGAGCAGTCCCTGATCGACGTAGGTGGAGACCATTGGGGCGATGGGCAGGGCCATGATCGCTGGTTGGTCGGCGGTAACGTGCAGCTCCGCATTGAGCGCGTTGAGGAACAAGCTTGGATCGCCGGCATCCATCGGGTGTAGCCCGTCTGCCAGGCCCTTGTATTCGATATCCAGGCTGGCGAGAAGCGAGCCTTGCGCCGTTTGCAGCTGGTAGCTCTGGTTGAACTGCAGTCCGGGTTGCAGCAGCGCGCTAATCAACTCGCGGCTCTGTTGCGCAGAGATCTCGGAAAGCACTGCGTTCGGATCGATAGCATCGAGTTGGCTGAGGATGTCGCCCCACAACGTTATCCCTTGAGGGTTGATCTGGTTGAACGCAAAGGACGCGTTAGCGGAGGAGATCGGTAGTGGGCTGATGATCTCGGCCAGGTTAATTGTCTCGGTGATGTTGATCTTGCCGTCTTCAAGGCTTTGGGCAACGGTGATGCTGGCATTCTTCAAGCTGAAGCTTGAGCCGGATTCCTGGATGTCGATCTGTGGGAAACTTAGCTCGAACCAGCCTGGGGCCATGTAGTTACGGATATCGGCAGATTCGAAACTGACCTTGCTGGTGGCGACCTGGAGGTGACCGTCGGGGGTGTTGAGGCTGAAGCGGCCCAGGTTTAACTCGCCGGTAGTGTGGTTGTTGTCCAGGTCGGTGCGAACCTGCGCTTGGATGCCGGCAAAGGCTAGGCTCTGCTTCTGTTCGTTGATTTCAAAACCCGGAGATTGAAAATCGACGAACAGCTGGCGGCTGAAATCGACCCAGTGATCAGCGCTGAGCAGATGGGGGCCGATCAGCGCCTGAAGTTTTTTGGCATCCGCTTCGGGCAGGCCTTGAACCGACAGGTGCGATCTGCCCGCGACAAATCCCAGTTTGATGCCCGAGTCAGTGCGCAATAGCGGGCCGTATTGAAGCGTAGACTGCAGCACCAGGGAGAGTGAGGGCAGTTGCGGATCGGGAGAGTCAAAAAATAGCGAAATTTTGGCGTCACCGTCGAACAAGCGCTGGGTCAGATCGGCCTCTTCAACGCTAAGGCGGTAATCAGGGCCGAGCTTACGCAGTGTTTCTACCTGGCGGTCGAAGCTCTGCTGCGTCAGCGTGTGGCCCATATACGAACTGAACGCGGCAACCGCGATCAGGCCGATAGCTGTGCCAAACAATAATTTTTTCATGCTCATCCCTGGGTTCTCAAGTCAGAAGCGGTGAACTCTACCAGAGCCGAATGGTATTGTAATCAGCAAGGTCTTACCCAGGCATGGTTAGGCGTTTGCAAACCGATCATTGCGTTCGCCGATGAATCTGCCGTGGCGTTTGTAGCGCCGGGGTACCCGGTCCGAGATGGAGCAGACCAGTTCGTAGTTGATGGTATTGAGATCGTTGGCGGCATCGGTAACGCTGATCAGATCGCCCAGCAGGGTGACCTGAGTGCCGACCCCGATCGAAGGGTCGATCCGCACCATGCACTGATCCATGCAGATACGCCCGACCAGCGGATAGCGTTGACCGCGGATCTCCACTTCTCGGCCCTGATGATAGCGCAGCCAGCCATCGGCATAGCCCAGAGGCAGGATGCCGATGAGTTGATCGGTGTCGGCTTCATAGGTCGCGCCGTAGCCGACTTTTTCGCCTTTGCGCAGCTGTTTGATCTGGGTGATGCGGCTGTGTAGCGAAAACGCCTGCTGCAGATCGAACGGTAACTTCAGGTCGGCGCTCGGCGGCAGGCCGTACATGGCAATCCCTAAGCGCCCCGCGTTACTCTGTGGCTGCTTCGGGTGATGCAGCAGCGCGGCACTGTTGGATTGATGGACCAGCGTCAATGCGCTCAAATCGATATCTGCGGTGAGCCGATCAAAGCGCGCCAGCTGCGTTTGATAGAGCTCTGTGTCAGCGTCGGCAGTCGCAAAGTGGGTGAATAATCCGCATAGGTTAAACGCCGGGTTGCTATCTAACAGCGTGGTGCCACGCTTCAGCTGCTCAGCGCACTTGATGCCGACCCGGTTCATGCCGGTATCGAGTTTGATATGGATGTCGAGCCTGGGGCCGCTGTAGCCTGCGGCTGTTTCGATCCAGTCCAGATCGTGGGCGATAATGGCGATGCGGTGCGCGGCGGCAACCGCGATATCTGCGACCCGGATCGGCCCCATGACCAGAATGGCGCTGTCGTTGAAGTGGTGGCGCAATTTGAGCGCCTCGTCCAGAAGTGCCACCGCCAGATGGGTGGCACCGGCCTCCAGCGCGGTACGCGCGACTTCGACATCACCATGGCCGTATGCATTGGCTTTGACCACGGCAAACAACGACTCGAATCCGGCGTGTGCTTTGATCTTGGACACGTTGTGGTAGATTCGGTCCAGATCAATTTCGGCCCAGGTGTCGCGATAAAACATGCTCATGTCCTTCGGCTAGCGTGGTTAAATTGTACTCTGTTGCAGAGACCAAAAACCCCGCCCAAGCGAGGTTTTAGCGCTGTGCTGCGGGGGTAGGATAGCGACCGCAGCTATGCGGGGTCGTCGGACGTGAGCTTAATCGTCGTGCTTAAGCTTCGTCATCGCACTTAAGCGGGGTCGTCGTACTGAAGCCTGGTCGTAGCTTAGTAGTCGTACTTAAACTGGGCATACAGCGCAGAGGCGGCTTCCCAGACGGCTCCCACCTTGCCGTCGCCCACCGGCTTGCCATCGACCGCGATGACCGGCGCCATCTCTTTGGAGGAGCTGGTGATCCAGACTTCATCGGCATCCAGAACCTCCTGCTTGCTGACGTCGCGCTCTTCGACCGGGATGCTGCCATCTTTGCGCAGGATGTTGAGGATCAGCAGACGGGTGATTCCGGCCAGAATCTGGTTGTCTTGAGCGGGGGTGATGACCACGCCATCCTTAACGATAAAGACGTTGCAGGCGCCTGCTTCGGTCAGGTTGCCCTGAGCATTGAACAGCAGAATCTCGTTGTGACCGGCGGCATGCCCCTCTTGGAAATGGAGCACGTTACCCAAAAGCGCAGTGGATTTGATGTTGCAGCGCTTCCAGCGCAGATCTTCGCCGGTGGATACGGTGTAAGCATGGGCGGTTTCGCGATTAGCTTGCTGTGGCAGCGGGATCTCGAAAGCCATGCAGAATACGGTGGGCTCAACGCCTTCGGGGAACGCATGAAAACGCTTGATGTCGGCGCCACGGCTGACGTGCAGGTACAGACCCAGATTGCCACCGCCGTTTTTCTCGGCCAGGGTGGTGCAGAGCGACAGCCACTGGTCGTGGTCCCAGTTGAGCTGGATTCCCAGCTGCTCCAGACCGTCGATCATCCGATCGATGTGCGGGCCGAAGCCAACCATTTTGCCGCTATATGAGGGGATGACTTCATAGATGCCGTCACCAAACAGAAATCCTCGATCCAATGGCGAGATCTTGGCTTCTTCGATCGGCAGATAGGACCCATTCAGATATACGATGCTCATAGTCATCACCTCAGTGTGTGGTTAATTTTTTATAGGTTGATAGTTCCTGGTATTAATAGCCCCTGACGTTTGCTCGGGGTCGCACAGTCTAGCAACAGTCGCGTAGTTGTACTTGCTGTATTTTCTCATGGGAGAAGTGTTATTTGCTGTCTATTTGTAAAATATACTAGACAATTATCTGTTTTTGTAAATTATATAAAAATTATAAGAATGGAATATTTCAGCTGTAACGGGTGCTTTGCGCCATCATTAAGGTGTTTCCAAGCCGGTGCTAGCAGCCTGTCGGACTTGACCGGTCGTAGCGAGGGGAAGACCGATTTGAGACAGTTTTCGAACTCTTTTGAGGCTAATAGTGGTTCTATTTAACGAGAAAGAGGGTGAAAAATGGCCAAAGTCGGCTTTCCCGGAGTAGATCAGCGTTAAGTCCGACAGGCTGCTAGGCGTTGATTGCTGTTAACCGATGGGCAGCGGACCGGCCTGTATCAGGCCTCGATCCGCTGTGTGTAGAGTATGCCGGGCATGGATCAGTTTTTAGAGGGGAGGGGGGGCGATGTTACGGTTTGGGCATTACGCCATGTTAATCAGTTGGCGTAGTTGCAGCAGTAGCGAGCGGCCTTCGTCAGGTGACAAACCATCTTCGGTGAGTTCGTTGCGACGGGTGACGCCGTCGACACTGCCCAGCTCAGAAATATATTGCAAGATAGGCATAGGGTCGATGCGGGCCAGCAAGTCTTCGTTACGCCATAAACCGAGGAAGGCGATGATGCCGTAGGCGCCCCAGTTGGAAACGTCGGCGACAATCAGTTCGTCGCAACAGGTATGGGCTGCCGTAATGTCGAGATCGGCCAGCGCCAGCTTGACGTTGCCCATGCCAATTTCGTTACCGCCGTCGCCGATGGCGAGGGTGGGGCAGACACACTGGTCTAAAAAGGTGTCGAAACAGGCCGCGCGAGCACTGATGTCTTCGCCACGCATATTGTAATAATGGCCATCTTCGGCCTGTCCGGGGCGTTCGATCGAGAGTACCAATGAGGGTTTGAATTTCTCCAAAGCCTGGGCCGCCTCCTGTTCTCGTTGATCATGCGGGCCGACCTTGATCTCGTGAACCCGGTATTTATCCGCCAGTGCGGTCGACATCGGTGGACCGCAGACGATAACCGGTTGCGCGCCCAGGTATTCGAGGGTGTCGTAGAGGGCGATGGCGCCGACCGGCCCGTCGGTCTCGAAGGTGTCGACTACGGGAAAGCCCGTGCCGATCAGTACCGTACCGCGGATGTCGCGCAACAGCCGGGCGGCACGCAGGCAGTAACCGGGCGGTAGTGCTCGCTGGATCGTTTTCATCCCGCGGAGGTTGCGGCTGACCAGTGCGTCTTCAATCTGTACGCTGAGCGCGTCTTCGTTGAGGATGTCGGTGTTGAGCATGGGCTTCTCTCTATTCTTATTGGTTTTAGCGGCTTGATATCAGCAGTTTTCGGGCTTTAGCCGGTCGAAATAGCTGGCGCCAAGGCAGTGGATATTGTGCGCCTGTTCCAGCGTGACGGGCTCGAAGCAAACGCTTGAGCCGGGCAGTAACTGAGCCAGGGCGGCAGTATCGAGCGACAGCACCGAGCCGATCTTGGGATAACCGCCGATGGTCTGGCGGTCGTTCATCAGTACGATCGGTTGACCGTCGGCCGGGACCTGGATCGCACCCAGGCAGATCCCTTCGGAGAGGATGCCGTTGATGCGGGGTTTTATTTCGGGCCCTTCGAGGCGGAATCCCATCCGATCGCAGCGCTCGGTGACCCGGTATTCGCTACTGAAAAACAGCCGCTGCTGGTAATGGCTAAAGGCGTGCTGCTGGTAACCGGGGATCACCCGCAGCTGCGCGTGGCTACCGTATTTGGGGCGATAACGCTCGGCAAGTACCAGGCAACCCGAGCTGTCAGAACGATCGCTGAGCCGGGTGACGGCAAGCAAGTCACCGGGTTTGAGCTTGCCGCCATCCAGGCCACCGATCGCTTCCCGGTTGACGGTGGCGCTACTGCCAAAACTGAGCGGGATGTCGAAGCCGCCCGCGACCGCCAGATAGGCACGACAGCCTGCGCTGGCGTAGCCCAGCTCGATCTTGTCCCCCGGCACCACGGGCAAGCTGCGCCAGCTTTCGCGCAGCTGACCATTGATCTTCAGCGGCATCTCGGCGCCGGTGAGGCAGATGCGGGTTCCGACCTGGGCCTCCAGGGTTAAACCGCCGATGCTGACCTCCAGTGCGGTTGTCCCGAGAGGATTGCCGCAGAGGCGGTTGGCCCACTTGAAGGCCAGCGGGTCGAGCGGCCCGCCGGTGGTCAGGCCGAGGTGATGCTGGCCGAAGCGGCCCGCATCCTCAATCAGGGTAAGAATGCCGGGTTGGATGACCTTGAAGCCGTTCATATTTTGGCCCCTGTACTGTTTTGACTGCTGGCGTCGCTGAAGCTACCCAGATCGCCGCCCAGTTCGATGAAATCTGTGCGTGAAATCGCCTCAAAGCGGACCCGGTCGCCGACCTGTACTGGCATAGTGGGTTCTGCTTTGGGATTGAACATCCGGCTCGGGCATAAACCGATCAGATTCCAGCCACCGGGAGAGACTGCCGGATAGACCGCGGTCTGGCGGTCGGCAATCGCGACAGCGCCACGGGGTACTTTGAGCCGTGGGGTCGATAGTCGCGGCGCAGCAATGCGCGGATCGACCTCGCCCAGATAAGCGAAGCCGGGCGCGAAGCCGATCGCGTAGACCCGGTATTCCTGTTGCTGATGGATCTCGATCACCTGTTCGACGCTGAGCTGGGCGCGCTCGGCCAGCGCCTCCAGGTCGGGGCCGGACTCACGGCTGTAGTAGACCGGCAGGGTGACAATCCGCCCCGCGCTGGCGTGGTCGCTGTGGATACCGGTCAGCAGCTGGCGCAGCTGGCTGCGAATATAGTGGTGATCTGTTTTATGCAGATCGTAGATCACCAGCAGTGAGGCGTAGGAGGGGATCAGGTCGATCAGCAGCGGGTCCAGCTGGCGACGGATAATCGTCACCGCTTGCTGTACCTGCGCCGAAATCGCTGAGGATATTTCGGTATTTCCTACCGTACTATCCCTCGTACTATCCCCCGTACTGCCCCCCGTACTGCCCCCCGTACTGCCCCCAGAGCCGTCCCCAGGACTAGTTGGTTCGCTGAAATAGATGATCAGCGCGTTTTCACCCGCAACAGAAATTTTCATGACGATAGTCCTGTTGCTTAGCGGATTAGGGCGCGGATCTCGGCAATTGCCTCGATCGCAGCGGGGTTGTCGCCGTGGACACACAGGCTGTCTACCGCCAATGCCAGGGTGTTACCGCTGAGAGTGGTGACCGTGCCGAATTCAGCCAACTGTTTAACCTGTGCCAGCATCTTCTCTTTACTATGCACGGCGCCCGGTTTAGCGCGTGCCAGCAGTTTGCCGTCGTCGGCGTAGCAGCGATCGGCGAACGCCTCCAGCAGCAGCTCGATACCGGCCTGTTTAGCTTCTTCACGGTGTGTCGCGGCATCCGGGGTGGACTGAATCATCAGCGCCAGCGGCCGGTGGTAGGCGGCGATCGCCTGCATGATCACCTGGCGCAGTGCGCTGTCGGCCATCATGTCGTTGTACAGCGCGCCGTGGGGTTTGACGTAAGCGATCTCGAGCCCCTGAGATTTCGCCATGCCGTCGATAGCGGCGATCTGATACTGCAGCAGGGCGGCCACTTCCGCGGGCTGGCACTGTAGCGAACGGCGCCCAAAGCCCACCAGATCGGGATAGCCGGGGTGGGCACCGACCGTCACCCGGTTGGCCTTCGCCAGCGCCAGCGTCTGCTGCATCACCAGGGGGTCGCCGGCATGGAAGCCGCAGGCGATGTTGGCCTGATCGATATACTGCATCACCTCTGCGTCCATGCCGATGGTCCAGGCGCCAAAACTCTCACCCAGGTCGCTGTTCAGTGTTAATGCCATCGTAATCTCCTAAATTATTGTTATAGCGCCTACCTATCCCGCTAGGCTTGTTTTAGTAGGTTCTGTAGCTCGGCATGAGCGCCAGGGTCGGTGCCATTTAAATTGTTGTTAGAGCACCGCCAGGCGGCTATTAGGCAGATCTGTAACCAGCATGCAGCCGGGGCTGTGGGTAATACAGAACGGCGGTTTGGCCTGTTCCAGTGCGACCTGCGGGGTCACGCCACAGGCCCAGAATAACGGCAACTCATTAGGGTGAATGCTGACCGGATCGCCGAAGTCGGGCTGGTTAATATCATTAATCCCGATCAGTGCCGGATCGCCCAGGTGGATCGGGGCGCCGTGGACCGAGGGGAAGCGGGTGCAGATCTGCACCGCTCTGATCGCATCGACAGCCACAAACGGGCGCATGCTGACCACGGTATTGCCGCTAAAGCGACCGGCAGGTTTACAGGCGATATTGGTTCGGTACATCGGCACGTTGACGGCTTCGCTGACGTTGCGCACCTCCAGGCCATCGGCCATAAGCGCTTCTTCGAACGAGAACGAACAGCCCAGTACGAAGGTCACCAGATCGTCGCGCCAGTGAGCGGAGATATCGCTCAGCTCCTCGACCAGTTGGCCGTCTTTAAAGATTCGGTAGCTGGGCAGGTCGGTGCGGATATCCAGGTCCCGGCCCATATCCGGCAACATAAACTCCCCGGGCTGCGATGCCATGCCGACGATCGGGCAGGGCTTGGGGTTGCGCTGGCAGAACTGCAAGAAATCATTGGCCCAGTCTTTAGGCAGAATCACCAGATTACCCTGGACAAACCCCTGGCTAAAACCTGAGGTGTTACTGCGGTGTTCCCCTGAGCGGATACGCTGGCGCAACGCGTAGGGCGTTAATGCGGCGGGAGCAAGCTCGGAAGCGGGCGGGGAGACAGGCATAACAAATCCTCAGCGGAGAAACAGATAACTCTGAGTGTGTGTGCAGAAATGGACGTTGTCCAATCGATTAAAGCGGGTGCAGGCGATAACAGATATTTATCGGGCTGGCAGGCTGCAGGGCGAAGGGCTGGTCCAGTGCGGCAGTTGGGGTACAATGACCGCCTTTATATGAGATCTGAGTGACAGGGAGTTAGGTATAGATGGCGATACTAGTGACGGGTGGCGCGGGTTATATCGGCAGTCATACCTGCGTGCAGCTGCTCGCAGCGGGCCACGAGCTGGTGGTGTTGGATAACCTCTGCAACGCGAATCCGGAATCGTTGCGGCGGATCGAGCGGATCAGCGCCAAGCGCTTTGCCTTTATAGAAGGTGATATTCGTGATCGCGACTGCCTGGATCGCATTTTTGCCGAACACCCTGTCGAGGCGGTAATCCACTTTGCCGGCCTCAAAGCGGTCGGCGAATCTTGCCAGCAGCCGTTGCACTACTACCAGAATAACGTCGCGGGCAGTCTGGTGTTGTTTGAAGCGATGGCGGCGGCCCAAGTAAAAACCCTGGTGTTCAGCTCCTCGGCGACCGTCTATGGCGATCCCGCTTCGGTACCGATTCGGGAGGATTTTCCGACCTCGGCCACCAACCCCTATGGCCGCTCCAAGTTGATGATCGAAGAGATGCTGGCCGACCTGTACGGAGCCGATCCCGAGTGGCGCATTGCCCGGCTGCGTTACTTTAATCCGATCGGCGCCCATGAATCCGGCTTGATGGGTGAAGACCCTAATGGCATCCCCAATAACCTGCTGCCCTACATCGCCCAGGTTGCAATCGGCAAACTCGAACAGTTATCGGTGTTTGGCGGGGATTATCCCACCGCAGATGGTACCGGCGTGCGTGACTATATCCATGTGGTAGATTTGGCCGAGGGTCATATTAAAGCGTTGCAGGCGCTGGCCAATCGCGGCGGGATGATCACCTGTAACCTCGGCACAGGTCAGGGCTATAGTGTATTGGAGATGATTGAAGCGCTGGAGCAGGCTGCAGACCGCCCGGTGCCTTACCAGATTGTCGAACGCCGCCCCGGTGATATCGCCGCGTGTTACGCCGATCCCAGTACAGCGGAACAGCTGTTGGGTTGGACCGCCGAGCGCGATCTGCAACAGATGATGATCGACACTTGGCGCTGGCAGACACTTAATCCCCAGGGGTATGCACAGCAATAGTAGAAGCACTGATTTTACACACATTAATAGTGGATTAAGGTAAAATATTGATCTGCTAAATTAGGGGCAAGTGTTGGTCCCGTGATGCCATCACCCTTGAGGTCAGAGAACTTGAGTCAATTTTTCCAGATCCATCCTGAGAACCCCCAAGCGCGCTTGATCAAGCAGGCGGTCGAGATTATTCGTCAGGGGGGCGTCATCATCTACCCCACCGATTGTGCCTACGCCATCGGCTGCCATATCGGCGATAAGACAGCGATCGATCGGATCAAATCGATCCGTAAGCTCGACGACAAACACAACTTCACCCTGGTCTGCCGTGATCTGTCGGAGCTGGCGACCTATGCCAAGGTGGATAACAGCGCCTACCGGTTGCTCAAGCAGAACACCCCCGGTGCCTACACCTTTATCCTCAAAGCCACCGCCGAAGTGCCGCGCCGACTGCTACACCCCAAGCGACGCACCATCGGCATCCGCGTCCCCAACAACCCGATCGCCCTGGCGTTGATGGAGGAACTCGGCGAGCCGATCATGAGCAGCTCGCTGATCCTGCCTGGCGAGACCGAACCGTTGACCGACCCCTACGACATCCGCGATACCCTGCAACACTGCGTCGATCTAGTGATCGACGGCGGTTACTGCGGGATGGACGCAACCTCGGTGATCAATATGGTCGACGAGGATATTGTTATTGTTCGAGAGGGTGCGGGGGATGTGGCGGCTTTTCAGTAGGCATACTGCGAGCTGGTATGAATGGATTTGTAGCTAGAGTAAAATTGGATATTGTCAGTGTGATACAAGTCTGTCTGTATGGCCCCAACGATAACGTTTATCCTGCGAATCGGCATATTATCCCAGGCCTGATATATTGCCTTTATGAGCCAAACAATAAAAGGTTGGTATAAATCGTTGTGTGGGGCCACGGCACGTACGGCGCGAGTTACGGCATGTCGACGTTATGGTGCCAGTCTGTGTGCTCAGATGGAGCAGGGTCAAGGGGCTTTTCAGGAGTATACCGATCCAGTGTTGTCGCATATCAATGTAGGCACGGCAAGACTGTTCGATTCGGGAGCTGGCCGAAACGATGGCGAAGGTGGTGGGGTTTGAAGGACGGATTCTGTTTGATACCGGTAAGCTCGATGGCACGCCGAGGAAATTATTGGAAGTGAGTCGGTTGGTTGGGCTGGGCTGGCGGTCCCGCAAAGTGCTTGAGGCAGGTCTTGTCAGTACTTACAAGTGGTATTTGGCAAGGGTAAATGATACTTAGAATAACAAGGTTTATCTTAGCCTTTGTACGGATTTAGTTAGCAGGTACAAGATAAATTTATTTAAATAATGAGAATTATTCATGAAGCTGCATTTAGGTTGTGGTAATAGGTATATTCCTGGTTTTGTGCATATAGACGCTATTGATTATCCGCATATAGACCATGTTGAAACAATAGATAATCTATCTTTTCTTGGTGATGATAGTGTCGATCTTATTTATACTTGCCATGTTTTGGAACACTTTAAACGGCGTGATGTGGTAAGGGTGTTGCAAGAGTGGAATCGTGTTCTTAAGCCTGGAGGCGTTTTAAGAATATCGGTTCCAGATTTTGCAAGTTTGTGTAAAGTCTATGAGCGTTATGGCAAGCTTGAACTCGTCATAGGTGCACTGTTTGGCCGCCAGGATTATCTATACAACATCCATTACAATGTTTTTGATTATCCAGAGCTGACTAAGACGCTGGAGCAATCCGGTTTTCATCGGGTGGCGCATTATGACTGGCGAGATACAGAACACGCTGCGATTGATGATTACTCGCAGGCCTATGTTCCTCATATGGACAAAGATAACGGCATCCAAATAAGTTTGAATGTCGAGTGCGAAAAGCCGAAGAAAAAAGTGTAGGAAAAACACCAATGACAACTTCGCGTACTCGCGCGATTCTCACCTCTGCGTTTCTCTTTAGTGGGTTGTCACTTTTCCCCAAGGCTTTAGCGATTGCCAAGGATATCGTCGTTGCTACACGTTTTGGCGCTACAGAGACGCTAGATATCTACCTGATGGCATTTGTACTGATAGGGGTGCCTGTTGGGGTCTTTATTGTCGCGATACAAACGACGTTGATCCCTGCTTTAGTCAACGCGAAAGCTGAGGTTGGCGCGGGGCTGCTTGGAGGGAGCATTAAGTTCACCCTGGCACTGATGGTCATGGTACTTCCTGTCTGGCTAGCAGTTTTGCCATGGATGATGACCATCCTTTATCCGAGTGCGGAGGATGCTATTCGAGGTGAGTTGTTTGTGGCTTGTTTGTGGCTTGTCCCTTATTACTTCATAAATGGTATCAATATCTTACAATATGGTGCATTGCAGGCGCGCAAAGTGTTTTGGCCCAATGCAGCCCTGCCTGGATTATTTTCTATAGTGATTCTAATTGCTATGTGGCTGGTGCCGGAGATTGATATTCGGATATTGCTTGTGGGCACCGTAGTTGGCAGCCTGTTGGAAGGGATAGTGCTTTATTGTTTTTTGAGGTATGGAGAGTTTGTGCGCTGGCGTCGTACGTCTGGTCTAGGTTTGAAGCCTGTAGTACTTCTTGCCCTACCATTGATGCTGGGTGGTGTTCTGTTCTCCGTGGCTCCCGTTGTAGAGCAGTTGATTGCGTTCAGGCTGGGCGCGGGATCTGTATCGCTATTGTATTATGGAAATAAAGTGCCGGTGGCGCTGAATAGCTTGTTGCTGACGGCGATTGGTGTCGTCATTCTACCGCACTTCGCCGAGTTAATATCGCGCCAGGCATGGGGTGAGTGTAGAGCCCTGTATATTCGTTTTGTGGGGATTTCATTCGCTATTGGTTTTTTAATAGCCGCTCTCGGCGTCGCCTTGTCTGAGGTAGCTATTCGAGTGTTATTTGAACGAGGTGCTTTCACCGCAGTTGATAGTAAAGAGGCTGCTGCGGTTATGCGTATGTATCTTCTACAACTACCTTTTCTGCTGTCTGCCATGGTGTCTATGCGGGCTCTCGCTGCGATGGGTAAGACCACTGTTATGACATGGGTGGCAGGGTTGCAGCTATTGATTGCGTTTTTTCTAGCTTATTTTCTAAGTAAGTCATACGGCGTTTCTGGGATAGCACTGGGTTCGGCGTTGGCTGCGATGGTTGGGGCCAGTGTTTTTGGTGTGATTGCGTGGCGTAGCCTCAATGATAAATTTAAGGTCCCTTTGTTATGAAGCGCGTTTGTTTATTTAATTCCAGCCCTATAGAGAATTTTCATGGGTACCATGTAGAGACTTTTGATCCTCTTTCTTATTTTCCTAAGAATGCTAGATGGACATTATCTGATTTGGCTGTCGGGGGTGTGGATGGCTACTATCATCGCCGTGCGATAATCCATGGTGTTATGGGTGTAGACCGTCTGTATCGGGAGCGCGACCCTAATTACATGCGAATGATTGGTGATTTCGTTGATCGTTTCAGAGACTTTGATTTGATCGTTATGGCTACCTATAATTTCATCCATCCAGAGATACTGGTTCGAGAATTAAAAAATCCTATAAAAGTACTCGGGTTTGTCGATGATCCAATATCAACCTATTCAAGAGGGATCCCTTATCTCTGGGCGTTCGACGGTGCGTTTTTTATCTCGCCCAGCTATATCGACAACTTAGTATTCGATCAGGCAATTGATCGTTGGTGCGACAAGCCAGTAACCTGGTGGCCATTAGTTTCTCCATATAAACAGCCAGGTCAAGCCGATGATTCATTTTTTCGCGATCGAGACGTCGATCTCGTGTATGTCGGCAACGTGTATGGACAAAAAATGGATCGGCTAATTCGATTGAAGCGCCATTTTGGCTCTCGCTTTCGGCTTCATGGGCGTTGGCCACTTAAAGGCTATTCAGGTCTTGTCCGTGGGCTATTGGGAAAATCCATCTATCCCCATCGCGTTACTAGTCTGACAGCTGAACAGCGGACTCAGCTCTACTGGAAAGCAAAGATCGGTTTCAATATGCATTTTTCTGAACAGTCCAATGAGGCCGGTAATATGCGTACGTATGAGGTCCCTGCTCATGGCATGATGATGATAAGTGATAAGAGTTCAGGCGATGGGCACGCGCGTATTTTTAAGCCGGGTGAAGAAGCGGTCTATTACGATACAATGGATGAGGCTATAGAATTGATAGAGCACTACCTTGATGACGATGAGGCTCGAATTAAAGTCTCAAAGGCTGGGTTTGAGCGCCATTCTAAGGACTATGACTGGGAGTCTAATCTGCTTCGTTTTATTGATTGGGCTGTTTCAATTAAGCGGAATGGATAAGGATTTGTTATATGGATAATAAAATAGACAAAAGTAGTGATAAAGCAGGAGAGGGCTATTGGAACGAAGCTTGGAATAAATTGTCTTTACCTGAAGTATGGGATGTCGACTCTGTTAGAATAATAAGTCATGTTGAAAGAGAGCTTTTCAATTACATTTCTAAAACTTTAGGGGAGTTAATTGTTGGTGGTGCGGCGAGAACTCTCGTGGAGGTCGGTTGTGCTAGGTCTCAAGCTCTCCCCGTTATTGCTAATCGACTTGGATTTAAAGTCTCTGGTATTGATTACTCACCGAATGGATGCGAACAGACGGCGCTTATTTTGGATAGAGAAGGCGTTGATGGCGAGGTTTTTTGTGTTGACATATTCTCTATTCCGGACTCACTGGTGGGGCAGTTTGATGTGGTTGTTTCGTTTGGATTGATCGAGCATTTTTCAGATACTAACGCTGTTGTTTCGGCTTTGGCTAGGCTTCTCAAGCCTGGAGGTGTTATTCTTACAAATATTCCAAATATGAATGGATCGGTTGGTTTTTTTCAAAGACTTCTTAATAAAAGTATATATGATATTCATGTTCCATTAACGCCTGAAGAAGTTAAAAAGGCCCATGAATATGCTGGGCTTGAGGTAGTTGAAAGTGATTTTTTTATTTCCAGTAGTTACGGTGTTGTAAATATTGGGGAGACGAAGCGGAGTAGTTTTGTTTGGTGGGCAAGAAAGATCCCGTTATTTTTTCTTGCTCGTGTGTCGATGGCGGCTTGGCTTTGTGAGCGATTAATATGGAAGCTTCCTGTGAGTCGTTTTTTCTCACCTTATATTAACTGTGTGGCAGTGCGTAAATCTGAATGATTTGTTGTCTGCTTTAAAGTTTGTTTTTGTTGGTGTTCTTTCTCATTGTTTGTTTTTTATTAATATGATCAGATGTGTGGTTGAATAGTAAAGTTGTCTTTGATTTTTAATTTTAAGCATTAGGAATGCTGTATTGAATTATATTTTTTCCGTTATAAATATTGTCGATAAACTTAAAGCGTCACCCCTTGTTGTGGTAAAAGAATTTACCTATGGTCTTCTCTCGCGAGTACCGGGGTTAAGGGGCGTTATCGATAAGGGGACCGGTGGTTCGGGGTCGGCTAGATATTGTTATTCGGTATGGCTTCGCCATCTTGTGAAAGCGCAGCAGGCAGGTCTCAATACCGCACCGAGGAGCGTTGCTGAGCTGGGGCCGGGGGATTCTCTGGGTCTGGGTTTGGCGGCGCTGCTGTCTGGTTGTGATAGGTACTTGGCTTTTGATGTGGTTAGGCATACCGATCTGCGCCAGAATGTTGGCGTTTTCGATGAGCTGGTGGCGCTGTTTCAGGCGAAGACTGCGATCCCTGACGATGAGGAGTTTGCTGAGGTAAAGCCACGATTGGATGATTATCGCTTTCCCGCTGAGATACTGACCGATGCACGGTTGGCGGCCTCGCTGGCTCCGCAGCGCTTGCAAGCGATCAGAGCGCAGCTGCAGGGCCATGCAGACGCAACGGCTTTGATCTCCTATCAGGTTCCCTGGGGTGATGTCGAGGAGCGCAATCAGCACAGCGTCGATATGATTTTTTCCCAGGCGGTGCTGGAACATGTCGATGATCTTGATGCTGCTTACCGTGCGATGGCAGTCTGGATTCGCCCCGGTGGTTATCTGTCGCACCAGATTGATCTGAAAAGCCATGGTACGGCCACCTGTTGGAATGGTCACTGGCGCTACTCCGATTTTATCTGGGGGCTTGTTCGGGGCAAAAGGACCTATTTACTTAATCGTATGCCCCTGTCTGTGCATGTTGAGCTTGTCCGTAGTCATGGTTTTGACCAGGTCTTTCAGGAGGTGTTCAGGCAACCGAGCGGTATTCAGCGAGCGCAGCTGGCTACCACTTTTTCTCACCTGACGGATGATGATCTGACCGCCAGCGGGGTGTTTTTTCAGGCGGTCCCCCGTGTTTAATTTGCTGTTTTCCGCGCTTGCTGCAGTGCTTATCTAAAGGCTTACCCTTGCGAATACTTTTTTTGATCAGTGATATGGGCCGCGGCGGTGCAGAACGCGTCGCGTCCCTTCTTGCTAATGCCTGGAGTGAGCGTGGCGATCAGGTTCTTTTGCTGGCAACCTATTCGGGTAAAGGGCACTGTGTTTACCCGCTTGATGAAAGCGTTCGATTTGCTTACCTGGCCGATCGAGTGAAACATACGAAGGGACCCTTGGGGTATTTGAAGCGTTTATTAGTATTACGTTCGGTTGTGGGGGAGTATCAGCCAGATGTGGTTGTTTCTTTCTTGACCAATGTCAATGTATTTGCGTTGCTGGCCACGGCGGGTCAAAACGTCCCGGTTATTATCTCCGAGCGGACTTATCCTCCGATGTATAACATGGGGCCCGTCATGGAGTGGTTGCGCCGCTGGACTTATCCGCAGGCGACTAGCGTTGTTGTCCAGACCACGGGCAGCCAAGGTTGGTTGGATGGGATATGTCCCAACTTGAGGTCTGCAGTTATCGCCAATCCGGTGCGTTTGCCGATGGCGAATGTCGCGCCAAGGGTGCGCCCTGAGCAGCGGGTTAATAGCGAGCGGCGGTTGCTGCTGACCGTGGGGCGGCTATCTTGCGAGAAGCAGTTTGAGCTATTGCTCGATAGCTTCGCTTTGCTGCCGGTGGAATTAGGTTGTTGGGATTTGGCCATTGTCGGGGAGGGCTCCTTACGAGCTTCACTGACTCAGAAAATAATTGATCTAGGGCTGCAGCAGCGGGTCTTCTTGATTGGAGGGGTCGGTAATCCTGGGGATTGGTATCGCCGCGCCGATCTCTATGTGATGAGTTCGGCCTTCGAAGGGTTTCCTAATACACTACTGGAAGCGATGGCCCACGGGGTGGCAGCGGTGAGTTTTGATTGCCAAACCGGCCCGCGCGATATCATCCGCCATGGAATCGATGGACTGCTGGTCGACCCACAGACGGGGGCGGCGGGGTTGGCGGCCTCGCTGACAGAGCTGATGGAGAATGAGCCAAAGCGGATTGAGTTTGCAGTACGGGCCTGCGATGTCCGGCAGCGTTATTCAATGACGCGCATCTTATTGCAGTGGGATGAGGTCTTCCGTGACTGTCTTGCAGCCAAGGGTCGGTCTTTATGAGTAACCGCGTGTTGCATATTATCACCGGGCTTGCCACCGGCGGCGCGGAAACCATGCTCTATAAGCTATTAGCCGCGGGTCTGCATGAGTCTGACGATGTCATCGTAGTGTCGCTTTGGGACAAAGGCGTGCTGGGGCCTGACATCGAACAGTTGGGTATCCGGGTCGAGTGTCTGGGGATGCGCCGTGGGGTTCCGTCCCTGGCGGGCATTAAACGGCTGCGGGCGTTGGTCCGTGAGTTTGGGCCGCAGTTGATTCAGGGGTGGATGTACCATGGTGATCTGGCAGCAACTATCGCTCGCCGTTGGGCTTTGCCTGGTACCCGCTTAATCTGGAATGTCCGAAACACATTGTATGCTCTGAAAAGTGAAAAAATATTAACGCGGCAGGTAATTCGAGCTAACCGACTGCTGTCGTCTCGGGTGGATGGCATTCTCTACAACAGTGAGTTGTCTCGACAACAGCACCAAGCCTTTGGCTTCTGCGCCAATCAAAGCAGAGTGATCGGCAACGGTTTTGATCTGGCTAAATTCGGTCCCAATAAGAAAGCGGCTGCGGTGCTTCGTGCATCCTTGGGTATTCCTATGGATGCGGTGGTGGTTGGCCATGTCGCGCGCTTTCATCCGATGAAGGATCATCAGGGGTTTCTTCAGGCCATGAAGCCGCTTTTGTCTGCAACGCCCTCGTTGTACCTGTTGATGAGCGGTAGAGGTGTTGAGAACAGTAACCCTGAGTTGACGGCATCACTTCGAGGGCTACCGATGGATCGTGTTTGTTTGTTGGGTGAGCAACGGGATACATCACCCGTATTCGCGGCGATGGATCTGTTCTGTCTAAGTTCCAAGTGGGGGGAGGGGTTCCCCAATGTGCTGGGTGAAGCGATGGCGAGCGGCGTTCCTTGTGTAGCGCGGGATGTCGGGGATAGCGCAACCGTGCTGGGTAATACCGGTACCATCGTACCCTCAGGTGGTTTGTTGCAACTTACGCAAGCGATCGAAAATATGGTTAATGTATCGACAGATGAGCGGCGGGTCATGGCCACGGCCGGGCGTGAACGGATTGCCGATAATTACTCTATTGAAGCGATAACCGATCAGTATCGACAGTTCTATCAAAAAGTTATGGAG
>JBALTG010000046.1:0-32945 GCA_036964625.1 Motiliproteus sp. | reverse complement strand
CGCCTCGAATGATCGAAAAATCTGCCTCAAATCGTATTTCCCTCGCTACGATCGGCCAAGCCCGACAGGCTCCTAGCTGTGCAGGTTTGCGTATCGGCAGACGCCACCAAACCCGCAAAGAAAAATTCTTGGCACGGATGAAAACGCTGTTTCCTTGGCAACGAATTGACGCGGTCATTGAACCGCACTATCCCAGGCTGACTTTGCCGCAGACCGAGTTCGGGCGGTGGCGGTATCTGCTTAAGCTTGCCCTGATATCTAGCCGGCTGCGGTGAACCGATATGCTTGGCGAACAGTAGAGCTGCCCATTAGCCGACGGTGGTCTATCCTCGTAACATTCGAATAATGCACTTGGCTTGAATGCTACATTGCCAGACCTACAGGGATGGTCCGGGCTATGTTCGATACTCCTGTCCATTTGGATTTGGGTTGATTCTACTATGCTGCTGAAGCCGCAATTTGTTTAAGAGCATAGGTATTGATGCAGGCTCTGTCCGTGTCGCTGGCGCGGGTATCAAAGACAAATGTGAACATCAATTGGGGCTCGGCTGCGTTGCACGGGGTCACTACAGAGCCCAGCAGACAGATCAGCGGGAACGTAAAGAGTTTAATATGCTTAAACAGGGTAACTCCCGCTAATATCAAACCTTGATTGATTGATTGATTGATTGAGTTGTACGGCGAGCTTTTTTCGCCTGTCAGTACCCTTTCATCTCCTTCTCGGTAAAGGGTTTTGGCGGCGCTTTTTTCAGTATCTGCTTCATGATCGTGTTCATGGTCTTGACATCGTTATCGAACCCGCCATGCGAGGTGCTGGTGGTGACACCTTTTTTCCCATCAGAATAGTGGATCGCCATGCCCGGATGCGCGGTCAGGTTTTGCGAAAAGCGCTGCATTCCCAACAGAGGTTTTTCGATTTTCCGCTCTAGAGCACGTGATACCAGCCAGAGTAAAGATTTGCGGTACACAAGTGAGACATTGTCGTCCAATTCTAGTTTTTCGATCAGGTTATAGATCGTCATGGCTGGCAGTCTGACTTTTGTCTTGCCGGGAGCCTGTCCATCCAACCGTGGTTCATAGTGCTTCTTATAGAAATCGATCGAACAGGCGGGCGCCATCAGACTACAGCTCTCAATCAAATCGGGGCTATCGAGGACATCGAGTGCGTTCAGTAAATGACCGAGCAGGACGGCGCCGGTACTGTGCCCAGCCAGGTGGATTTTCAGGTGGGAATCCTGAAGTGCCTCGGCAAAGGCCTTGATGACGAATAACCCGTCGCTTATCTTGCCGTCTTCGCGCGGCTCGAAAGGCAGGCGGGCATCTGTTTTCATCTCATCCCAGATGGGGGTAACCGGTTTGCGGACGAAATCTTCGACTAACAGATCTGTCTGTTCGATCACTTTATCCAGTAAGTCATGAAAAAATCCTCTTGTCCGCTCGCTGCTGATGGCGCGTATAACGGCGTCCTTCAGCTCTTCAACCAGGCCTGTGTCGTACATGATATGGAACGGATAGATACCGTTACGCTTGAAGCCATCCTTTAATGCTGCGATCCGTTTGGCTGATGCGTCTGGATCGTTCAGGCCACCGTGGGCATAGATGAGCAGATGATTGTATTTCTTGGTGTCAACGGATTGTTTAATGAGTTCTGCCGTTCTCAGGATGTCATCAGGCGTACTCCAATAATTGCCTCGTTCCTTGAATGTTCCATTATTGAAATGTACGAAATGACCCGCAATTTCCAATCTTTTAGGAGCTTTTCTGCCTTTTTCCGCATCACCAACAACCAACGTGCGGGCGGTGAGGCCGAAGATGCGCGGTGTCGGGATGGCCAGCCGGAATACCCAGCCGTCATTGATATTTTGCAACCAGTCTTCATACATCCAGATAGCGAACCCCTGGGAACCCCATTTCGGGCTCCAGGAATTCTGCACAATGAAGCCCTGGCTGTTGTAACCGATAATGGCAAAGGCATGACCGCCTTCAATGTTGCTTGAGGGCTTGATAATGGCTAGTTCGTTATCCTTCTTTGGCTTTGGCTCATACCAGCCGGAGTGAACATTGGCCGATACGTAGATGGCTCCGACCTCGTTGAGCGCTGCATGGTAATCGATGATTTCCGGCCGCAGACGATAATAGGCACCGACGGTGCAGGACCGAGCGGCCTCGGCTCGATCGATGGTGAGCTCCCCCGGATCATTCACCGAATAGTGCCAAGTATCCTCGCCGCAGACGCCCATATTCATCCAGCCGCGCATCGCTCCCCGGCAGCTCGATCCCTGATAGTCCGCCCCCGGCCATTCATCATGCTTCTTCGCCATTTCATAAAGCATCCGCGGGCTGGCCTTAAATTGCAGGTTTCTTTTCCTGGAGTTTAACAAATTGATGACGGCCGCAAGACCGAAACCGGTACAGGCGCCCTCCTCACCTTGGTCAAGGACGTCGGCCCCGCTACGATTGTCGATTTCCGGTTGGAGTTGAACAAGGGCTGGCTCATACATGCGGTCTCGTATGTCCGGAGTATCCTTCCGAGCGTTTAGAACGCGTTTTTTACCGGCAACCACTGGATTTTGATTTGATTTAGATACCATAACCCTATCCTTTTGTTTCGTGCTAAGAGTAACGTGATAATATTATGTGGTAACACATATTTATTTTTAAATTAAATATGTAATAAAGATTCACATGTTATATCGAATGTTCCGTATCTACTTTGACTAAATTTTTTCACCAAGAATATTAAAATATTTAGTAGGACGTAGTTTGTTGTGCCTTTAGTTACATTTTTTAGTATAGGAAAAGGCTATTGAGCTTGCTAAATAATTGTAGCAGTATCCTTTTACCCGCCCTGTTTGAGTGCCTTATACTTCATCGTAAGAGTTTTATTTCCATATAATTATTATCTGTTTTCAATGTTAATATGTTTGCATGTTACAACTTAGCGATCTTCAGTGCGGATTTTTGAGAGTGACTGCAACAAATCTTTAAAATCATCTGATTCGACAAGCAGCTTTCTGCCGGTTTTTATAAGGAGTTGTACCTGATCCGGTTCAAGGGAAAAATTTGTCGGCATGGCAAGGAGTCTGTCCCTGAGCGCTGGATCTTTTATCTGTAGAAAATTCAACTCTATAAAATGGACAGTAAAGTTATGGCCGGTTTGGGCAATTTTATGGCCGCCGCACTGGTCATCGAGAATTTTCTGGCAGGCGGCGATGTTCTTGCGGGCCTTGGCACTGTTTGTTAAAAGGTCCTTGGCAACCTGCACCGTCTCAAAACTGTAATTATCCATACTGACGGTGGCGGTTTTATAGGCGACATCCATAAGCCCCGGCGACTTTTCTTGCCGGTCGAGGGATTCCGGCGGTTGAGTCTTGGCGTTGACCACAATGACCACCAGGTGCTGCATGGCAGCCTTGCGCTGGAAAAGAAGCCCCGAGCTGCGCGTATATTCATCGATGATGTAGCGTAGCCCGAGATTGTCGGACAGCCCGCCGTCCATCAGATGGAGGTAGGGATGCGCCGCTTTGTTAGCTTGATATTCTGCCCGGTTTTTTGCCCAGAAATAGCGCCGGTCGTTGATGCCAAAATCTCTCAGACCATTGACCACATCCCGCGGCAATTCATAGTGAACGGGAGAGGGGTGATTAAGCAGCGATACCGGCGAGAGCAGAAACGGGAAGGCCGACGAGGCTGCCACTGCCCTGCCCACCGTTAATGGCTCCAGATCCGAGCCGATAAGGTCAAACTGGGGCTGGGTGAAGGTGAACTGGGCACCGGTTGTCATGTTCGTGGCATTCAGGGCAATAAAGGGATGACGCCCTTGCTGGACAAGATTTTTAAAAACGGCACCGTTAAAAACGGTTTTATCATAGAGCTCCTGAGCCATGTCGATGCGGCTGTAATAGGGCGAGGCCAGTTTGAACCAGTTCACAGGATTGTAGAGCTTGCGCACCAGCTCTCCCTGGATGTCACGATTTAGGAATCGGGACTCAAAATCTGTAAATATTTTCTTATGATTCAGCCCGTAATAGGCGGCGGTGAACGAACCGCCTGATACCGAGGAGATAAGGTCAACTTCATCAAGAAGTGTCAGATCCTGCTGGCCCGGCAAGCGTGTTTCCTCAAGCTGTTTCAGAACACCATAGGAAAACGCTGCCGCTCTGGTACCGCCTCCTGAAAATGCCAGGGCGATATACAGTTTATCCTGCTCCTCCGTTTCAACGGGTGCCGGATAGATGTAGCCACTTTGAGGTTGGTACGTGTGGAGGGGGGCATTTTCCGTAAAATGAGTGCAGGCAGTCAGCAAGCAAAGGATCAGCACCGATATTACGGGCATGACGGTCTTATTTTTTTTCAAAATGTACCTCCATGGGGCCGAGTTCCGTGGTGTCCCGCAGGATAATGGGCTTTTTTTTCGGCACAAAATCCTCCGTGCCTGAAAGTGTTATGTCGTGGTGCCCAGCTTCCAGCTCAATCACATCCCCCGTGTACTGACCGCTATCAACGTCGTCGATGATTACTCGTCTTTTATCCGTAAACCCTACTAGCAAGTATTCCATCCTCAGCTCCCAGCCCGTTGGCCGCTACAATGTGAACCTTCAACAGCAATCAGGAACCTCTTATTTGGCTTCATTTACCTTCCCCTGCAACCAATCGCGCTTCACAACATCAGGATAGTAAACATTCCCCAGGGTGTTGTTATATACCACTGTTAAAGTTTCTGAGGACAGTTAACTCATTGTTATTGCGTAGTTGCGGCAGGACTGCTTGGTTGGTGAAATGGTGCGGGGTGCCTAGTCTCGGCTGCCCACATGACGACCGGCTTATCAAATCGGCAAGGCTGGGGGGCTGAAACCAGCCCGAGGTGTGTTTACTCAAACTCGCGGTGATCTCTAGCTGGCTGCCGAGAACCGATGCAGCTGGCCAACGCCTGTTCCAGCCGTTGACCCTGTCGGGAATCCTGGCGGCAATGGGTCAGCGCGAACTCGGCGGTACGAATCACCTGCTTTCGGCAGGGCTGTTTTGGGAGGGTTTCAAGGCTCAGGTAACGATCCAGAGTTTGGGTGCGGCTCCAGCCGTCTTCATTGGTGTAGACCTTCCGCAGACCGGATTGACGGGCCAGTTAGGCTTCGTTGGTCTGGGGATGGTATTTGTTCCGACAACGGTACTGCATGCGTCGGGTTGAAACCCGACCCGCAAAAGAAGCAGACGTATGCGCATCGCTTGCTGCTGTGATGGCTGAAGATCATGGGTAATCAAATAGGTTCTTGGCTGACCCGCCAAGCATCGAAGCGATAGCCTACGCCATTCCCATCAACATGGCGCTGTTCTCGGCCGCATGGTTTTTTAAGTGCTGCCAAACCTTATTCACCCGCGCGAGTTTTTTCTGTTCCGGGTGTACCGCGATCCAGAATGTGCGTACGACGCTTATTTGATCCGCTAATACCGGAACCAGGTGCGGATCACGGCGGGCTAAAAAGCAGGGCAGGATGGCCAGCCCCAGTCCTTCGCGGACCGCGATAGACTGGGTGACGACGCTGGTGCTGCGAAAGGTCGGGTGCGAGTTGGGCAGTAAGCGCTCCAGGTAGGACAGTTGGTCGCTGAACACCAGGTCATCGACATAGCCGATCAACGGATGGGCGTAGATATCCTCGGGTGCATTGATGGCCTCGGAGCGTTCAAGATAACTACGCGACGCGTACAGGCGGAGCCGATAGTCACACAATTTAGAGACCACCAGTGAGGTGTTGGGCGGCTTTTCAATGGTGACCGCAATATCGACCTCCTGATGCGACCATTTAACGAAACGCTGCAGCGGTAGCAGGTCGATGATGATCTGCGGGTACTGTTGGCAGAACCGGGCCAGTTCCGGGGCGATGCAATAGTTACCGAAGGCCTCGGTAGCGCCCAAACGCACCTTGCCCTGATTTTCCAGGTTTTTGCCCTGTAGGATCTCGCTGGCGGTTTGTGCGCGCTGGTTCATATCACGGGCGGTTTGCAGCAGCAGTTGACCGTGCTCGGTCAGGCTGTGGCCCTCCGTGCTCCGGTCAAACAGCTGGGTAGCTAGTTGATCTTCCAGGCGATGCAAGCGGCGAGAGACGGTCGAGGCATCAATCCCGAGCCGTTTGGCGGCTTCTGACAGCTTTTCGGTTCGGGCCACCTCCAAAAATATTTTCAGGTCGTCCCAGTTCATACTCATCATACCGCTCCAGAGTCTTCCCTTGCGATTATGCAAGGCTATTTTGCCATCCTGCCGGTTGTTCAGAAGATAACCTGCCTCTATCCTAGAGATCAATGAACTTTAGCCGCTTGCATAAATGCAGTTTTGTGTGCAGCGCAACATAACACTGTGTCAGGAGGCAATGATGAACATTCCCAATGTACCGATGATTATTAATGGCGAGCGAGTTGAGACCAGCAGCGGCGTCTGGGTTGATGTCTTGAATCCAGCGACTCAGGATGTGGTTGCGCGGGTGCCTTTTGCAACACTTGAGGAGGTGGATGCGGCGGTAGCCAGCGCCAAAGAAGCGTTCAAGAGCTGGCGTAAGGTGTCTGTCGCCAAGCGCCAGGCGATCATGTTGCGGTTCCAGCAACTGGTGCGCGACCATACTAACGAGCTGGCCGAGTTGATCAGCCTGGAGCATGGTAAGACCCTGCCCGACGCTGAAGGTGAAGTCGGTCGTGGTCTGGAAGCGATTGAAAATGCCTGCACGATCACTAAACTGCAACTGGGCGAGATGGCCGATAATGTCGCCGGTGATGTCAATGTCTATACCCTGAACAAGCCGCTGGGGGTGGGTGTCGGTATTACCGCATTTAACTTCCCGATTATGTTGCCGTGCTTTATGTTCCCGATCGCGATCGCCTGCGGTAACACCTTCGTGTTGAAACCCTCCGAGCAGGATCCCTCCTCGACCATGCGTTTGGTGGAGCTGGCAATGCAAGCCGGTGTGCCTGCCGGGGTGCTGAACGTGGTTCACGGCGGAGCCGATGTCGCCAACCGTCTGGCAGATCATCCCGATATCAAGGCGCTGTCCTTTATCGGCTCAACCCATGTGGGTACCTCGTTGTACCAGCGCGCCAGTAACAGTGGCAAGCGCGCCCAGTGCATGATGGGGGCGAAGAACCACGCGGTGATCATGCCGGATGCCAACAAAGATCAGGCGATCAACCATATGTTGGGCTCCTGCTTTGGCGCCGCCGGTCAACGCTGCATGGCTAACTCGGTGGTGATCCTGGTGGGTGAGGCGCGTGAATGGTTACCGGAGATGGTCGAACGTGCCAAGAGCATGATCGTGGGTCCGGGCAGCAACCGCGAAGCCGATCTGGGTCCGCTGGTTTCTCCACAGGCACAGGCCCGTGTTGAAGGGTTGATTGAGAGCGGTGTTCGGCAAGGCGCATCCTTGCTGCTGGACGGTCGTGGTGTGGCTGTTGACGGCTACCCGAACGGTAACTTTGTCGGACCGACACTGTTTGCCGATGTGACTACCGAGATGGATATCTACACTCAGGAGGTCTTTGGCCCGGTGATGTGTGTGATGGGTGCCGATGATCTCGAATCGGCCACCGAGATCATCAATGCCAACGCGAACGGCAATGGCACGGCGATCTTCACCGGCTCTGGCTGGAGTGCGCGCTGGTTTGAAAATAACGTCGATGTTGGCCAGGTCGGTATCAATATCCCGATCGCGGTACCGGTGGCGTACTTCAGCTTTACCGGCTCACGGGCTTCCAAGCTGGGAGATCTGGGGCCTAATGGTCAGCAAGCGGTACAGTTCTGGACCCAGACCAAAACGGTCTCGGCCCGCTGGTTCGCGCCGGGTACCACCTCGGATAAGGTTCACACCACCATCTCGATGAAGTAAAGCCGGTACGGCTGCGCGGATGTGAGGGGAATTATCCAGCCGGTTCTGTCACGACGGTGCCGGGCTCGTTACACTGGAGGCCCCTAATCAAGGTGTTTGCCCATGGAACTGGCCGCACAGACTATCAATCTGACCGCGCCCGGTCCGTTGGTGCTGGCTTTGCTGGTTGTGCTGGGTGGAGTCGCGGGCTTTATCAGCGCCATCGCGGGTGCCGGTGGTTTGCTGGTACTGCCCAGTCTGTTGGTGCTGGGGCTGGACCCTATCGCCGCGCTGGCCACCAACAAGCTGCAGAACGTGTTTGGCACCGCCTCATCGATGCTCAATTACTTCCGCAAGGGCAAGATTGAGCTCAAGGGTATGGGCAGCGCCATTCTCTGCGCCCTGTTCGGCGCTGCGCTCGGCACCTGCACGGTGCAGCGTATCGATGCCGCGCTGCTGGCGTGGCTGATCCCTGTGTTGCTGATCAGCATCGCACTCTACTTTATGTTCTCGCCACGCGTCGGTGACAGCGACGCCAAACCGCGCCTGAGTCACCGCGCTTTCGCCCTCAGCGCGGCGCTGGGGATCGGTTTCTATGGCGGCTTCTTCGGTCCGGGTATCGGTTCGCTGTTTGCGGCGGCCTTCGTTGCGCTGCGTGGTTATAATCTGGTGCGCGCCACGGCTCACACCAAAGTGCTGGTGTTTGCCACCAATACCGCCTCGCTGCTGCTGTTTATCAGTGCCGGGCAGGTGCTGTGGAGTATCGGCCTGAGTATGGCGGTGGGGCAAGTGATCGGCGCACGACTGGGCTCCAATCTGGTGATTAGCAAGGGTGCGCGACTGGTTAAGCCGCTGATCATCATCGCCACCCTGGCGCTGGCAGCACGGTTGCTGTGGCAGAGTTTTTGATCAGCATCGGTCTTATTCGGCAAGCGTCTCAGGTAATAGACAGGCGGCAAAGATTAGGCGGTAAGAGACAGGTGTGGGGTGCAAATAAAGGATCACCATAACCGCGGTCTGAGGTTTTCCCTAAGCGGACGCCTGATAGGTGTGAAATGAGTACCGGTCAGAGACCGGTACAGCCTTTATTGTGAATTTTTGTGGCTAGCCTCGAGTACGTTTTCGATACTCATCTGGGGTAACCCCCATCAATCGGCGGAACATCGCGATGAAAGCGGATGAGCTGCCATACCCCAGATCTAGGGCAATGGTTTCAACTTTATCTCCCGCTTCCAACAACGGCATGGCGCGGATAGCTCGGAGACGCTGTCGCCACTCGGCTAGGGGCATACCTAGATCACGCTTACAGCGCCTCATCAAGGTCCGTTCCGTAGTGTGAACGGCGCTTGCTAATTCGGCCATCGAGCGTGTATCGCCCGGGTCTGCTTCTAGCATCGCCAATACGCGGCGGAGTAACGGGTCATTGGATGTGGGGAGATAACTGCCATCGCATGCGGCTACTTTTAGTTGATCCACCAGGACCTGAAGCAACCTAGATATTTCCTCGGTGTAGGGCAAGGTGACCGGGTGTTGCCTGAGATGCACTAACACCGCACGCACCAGCGGACTCACCGTTAACGCGCAGGGGCTTTTCGGCATCCCTTCACATAGCCGTTCCGCGACGTACATGGAGCAATGGCAAGCCTCGTAGCGATTGAGCCCCTGATGCTCCGTGCCCGACGGCAACCAGAGTCCGTATTGAGAGGGTGCTAGATATTGGTGATGCCCCACTTTGACTTCTACGGCACCAGTATAGGAAAAGACAAACTCACCCCAAGGGTGCGTATGTTGTGGGTAGGCAGCGTCTGCCGGCATCGTCGCCGTACGGAAGAAAATCTGCGCGGGTAACGTATCGCCAAAGGACGGTACATAGAGATGCTTAACTGAGAGGCTCATAGTTCAGACTGTCGTCCTGCAGCTACCGATTGTCATATTCTAGCTATGTAAACCAAAAGCGACACCCTGATAATTGCTCCCAAGCCTGTAAATCATCCTGGAGAAAACTGATGAATACCCGCACGCCTTTGGATTCGCTGGCAGTTGGCCTGATGGTTTTCTTTTGTTTATGCCTTGGTCTGCAGCAGATTGCGCTTAAAGTAGCGGCGCCTGATATCGCTCCTGTACTGCAGTTGGCGCTGCGTTCGGGGATCAGTGCCGGACTGGTGGCAATATACATGTACCTGCGCGGGGAAAGGCTGACCTTAGCCGATGGTAATTGGAAGCCGGGTTTGGTCGTTGGCGTGCTGTTTACCCTGGAGTATCTGTTTCTGGGTCAAGCACTACAATACACATCGACCTCTCATGCGGTGGTGTTTCTCTATACCTCGCCCATCTTCGCAGCGTTTATTCTCCACTTTCTCGTCGATAGCGAGAAAATGGCGCCGCTTCAATGGCTTGGCATCAGTCTGGCTTTCCTGGGAATCGTCTTAGCCTTTATGGGGCCTCAGAGCGGTGAAATCGTGGTGTCGACATCCCTTCTCGGCGATGGTCTTGCATTGCTGGCTGGTGCGGCCTGGGGGCTAACGACCGTGTTGATTCGAACCTCCCGCTTGGCTAGCGTTTCGCCCAAAGAGACCCTGCTCTATCAGCTCATAGCCGCATTTGTATTGCTGACCCTCAGTGCCGCAGCACTCGATCAGTTAACGTTCAACGTTACCCCGCTCGCTCTGGCGAGTCTTGCCTTTCAGTCGGTCATTGTTTCCTTTGTCGCTTTCCTGATCTGGTTCTGGCTGTTACGCCACTATCCGGCCTCACAGGTAGGGGTTTTATCATTAATGACCCCGTTGTTCGGCGTTGCGCTGGGAGCCTGGTTACTCAGTGAGCCGATTGAGCCCGCGTTTCTGAATGGGGCGTTGATGGTCATCGCCGGCATTGTATTGGTGAGTGGCCATGCATGGTTTACACAAAGGGTGTTCGCTTGGCGCAACGCCAAAATACGGGGCACTTTACGATGATACTTTATTTTTATCCCACAACTGACGGTAAAAGACAGGCGGTTAACCGCCTGTCTCGGGCTCAGCACCGATGTCAGCGCTCCGGGCGTTCAAATAGCTCAGGATCGATGCTGTAGGGCAGGGGTTGTACCGATATAGCGGCTCCCTCGGCGCTCAGCAGGTGCAGGTCGTTGGCGTCGGCTGCGGCTTTGCCAATGATGGCCTGGAGTAGCAATTGCTCGCCTTGCTGGACGCAGTTGAGCACTTTACCAACGCTGCGCCCGGTGCCGGTAAACAGCAGGGCCCCCGAACAGACGGCTTGCCCGGCGAGACTGTCGATGTTGACCGTTGCCGCGTACATCAGCTTTTTCAACTTACCGCGAAACTGCAGTCGGGCGACCACCTCCTGACCGGTATAGCAACCTTTGCTGAACGCGATGCCATTGACCGCTTGCAGATTTAGCATCTGCGGAATGTAACTGTCGAGGCTAGCGGGATCGAGTTGGACCAGGCCCGCCTCTATGTCGGCGGCGAGCCAGGCTTGGTTGTTGCCAAGTTGGGCCTGCGCTGCCAGCTGTTGCCATAATGACTGGGCTTGAGCCAGCGGGCACCAGAGTTCGAACCGGGGCTGGGTGCCAGCGACCCGCACCACGATGAGATCACCGACCTGGGTTTGCTGGTCAGTACTCGTCGGTGGCGTGATACCGATCCGGCTCAGGTGTTCAGGCGCGGTCTCGCCGGTGAGCCCCAGCCCGATCCAGGTCTCGTTAACAGGGTTGATCTCGACTTTGGAGAACACCGCAAATTTTTTCAGATTAGCCAAAGCCGGCTCGGCCACGGCCAGCGGCAGTCGCATCAGCAGCGAACCCGGCGCACGTTTGAACAGGCGTGCAACGCTGATGACCATCCCTTTAGGGGTGCAGTTGGCGCCGAGCAGGCTCCGCTCGGGACTGAGCTGGCCGAGGTCGCAGGTGAGCTGTCCCTGCAGAAACTTTTCCGCATCCGGGCCCTCAAGGCTGATCAGGCTCTGCTGGGTCAGCGCAATCAGCAGAGGTGCTTCATTGCCGGGCTCAGTGGCTGTGGCAGAGTCAGAGGCTGGATCTTGTGGCAGACCCTGCTGTGTGAGAAATTCGATCCAGCTTGGATGGGACATAAAGCTACCTTTAACCGGTGATCAAACCGAAGCCGGATCGTTGATTGATCCGTCTTCGGTGAGGATTATGACATTATCGCTTCAGACTTAAACCTGTGCCTCAGCCTGTGCCTCAATCTCTGCCTCAGCTTTCGTCTCGGCTTTTGTTTCAACGACAGCGTCTACTGCGCCAGGTTGCTGGGTGTCGAGTAGGTGCGCTAACGGCTGGCCCAGACGGGTATTGTTGCCGGTATGGTACTGCTTTAGCCAATCGATACGCGCTGCACCAAACAGCAGAATGACGGTAGAGCCGAGTTTGAAACGGCCCATCTCTTCGCCTTTGGCGAGCACGATGGGTGTCGGCGTGTGGCTGTCGTAGCGGCTGGTTTCGATGCTTCTGAGTTTGGGCGCGACCTGGCCGGACCAGACGGTCTCAATCCCGGCAACGATCATCGCACCAACAAGCACCATCGCCATCGGTCCTGCGGCTGTGTCAAAAATGGCGACCAGGCGTTCATTGCGGGCGAACAGATTCGGCACTTCCGAAACGGTCGCGTTGTTGACCGAGAACAGATCACCCGGCACATACACTACCTCCCGCAGCCGGCCTTCGATCGGCATATGCACCCGGTGGTAGTCCTTGGGGGAGAGGTATATGGTCGCAAATTGGCCGTTGATAAAGGGTTGCGCGCGGTCCTGATTGCCGCCCAGAAGCGAGGTTAGGCTATAACTGTGGCCTTTGGCCTGGAATATCCGCCCGTAATCGATCTTCCCCAGTTGGCTGATGGCGCCATCTACCGGGCTGACCAGCATTAGAGGGTCGGGATCGACGGGTCGGGCATCAGGCTTGAGCGCACGCGTGAAAAACGCGTTGAAGCTGGGATAGGCGGTCGGATTCTCCTCTACGGCTTCGCTCATGTTGATTGCGTAGAGACGGTTAAACAGAACAATGAAGCTGTTCTTGACCCAGCCGATACGGCAATCGGCCAGACGGCCAACCAGACGTGACAGCAAATGTTGGGGTAGAAGGTACTGCAAGAGAGCGAATAGGCGTGCCATGATGGATCTGGATACTCGTTCAGAGGGTTTTAATTCAGAGAGTTACGATTATTAGTCGATCTCAGCCGGGGTGTCCGGGGCGTTGCCCCACTCGAACCAGGAACCATCATAACAGCGGATCCTTGGATAGCCGAGCGCTTTGGCGACCAGGTAGGTCAATCCCGAGCGGCGGTGGGTTTGGCAGTGAGTAATCACTTCTTTATCGGGGCTTATGCCCAGGCTGATAAGTTGATCTTTCAGATGCTTAGGGTCAAGCAGTCGCCAGTCATCCGGGCTCACCAGACTCCGGGTCCACTCAAAATTCACAGCCCCGGGAATATGCCCGCCCTTGCGCGCGTTGATGATTTTTTCACCGCGGTATTCGGCTGCGGAACGGGCATCCCAGATGGCGATGTCGCGATCGCCCAGGTGTTTTAGCAGGTAGCCCATATCGGCGATCAGGGAACTATCGATGCAGGCTTGAAATGTCGCTGGGCGGGGGGCACAGGGCTGTGTTTGCAGCGGATAGCCCGCCTCGCTCCATGTCCGCAGCTGACCATTGAGTACCGAGCTGTGGCGGTGACCGACGATATCCAGGGTCCATAGCAGGCGTCCTGCCAAGGCCCCCATCTGATCATCGTAGGCGACGACCTGGCGCTCGGGGGTGAGCCCCAGTTCTGAAAACAGTGTGCTCAGTTGTTCGGCCGTTGGCAGTTTGTTGGGCACCGGACCTAAGCCCCGCAAGAGCCGGGACGGGTCGAGGTGGACCGCTCCGGGAATGTGTCCGGCGGCGTAATGCTCTGCGCTGCACAGATCGACAAGGAGTAAGTTAGGATCGGTTAGATGCGCGTTGACTGTACTGGGTTCGAGTAGCACGGGGAGCGTAATCATGGCTGTTCCTTGCGGGCGAAGTGAGGGGCAGTAGGCTTAGCGGACATCTTTGTTGCTGTTTGTGGCTAATTGCAGGATGCAGCGGTTAGCAGCGACGGCCAGCTGCTTGAACTTTTGGAATTGAAACGCGCTGATCGCCAGGTCTTGCGGGTGCCGATCGGCATACAGCATCAGCGCCGGCTGGTTGCCCTCGAATAATGAGATCAGCGCAAAACTTTGGGGGTGACAGAGTGCTTTAAAGGGCTCCGGGAGTTCTGTCCATATTCGCGCGCGATTGTCGCTGTGAACCCAGACCGCGAGCTGTTTTTGGCTCATTTTTTTGAACAGGCTAGGGATGTTCAGGTTCAGGGTAAAGTGGGATAGATCGGTAGCGCTGTCCGGGTCGCTAACCGGTGATAACTGCATCGCGGTGTCGATCGTGAAGCAGATCAGGCGCTCAAGCCCCAACCCCGGGACTAGCCCCCTCTTTAGTAGTGCGAGCACCTGCCGGAGCGTGTTGATCTGAGTGCTGGGGCTGAGTAGCTGCTGCAGGGTCTGGTGAAAGATGGCTTCATCGCGAAACGTTGCGGCCAGTGGGTCGGGCGGCCCATCCTGTGCGGCTGTGGTTGCCGGGGTTGATGTCAGGCTGCTTGTTAGCAGTTTGATAGACAGGAGCTTTTTCGGGCTGATGACCGAGGTCAGGATGTTTTTAGTCGGGTCTGTACCGAGATCCTTGGTATCGATGCGGTAGTTAAGAACCAGTTCCGAGGGTAATAACAGCAGCAATGCCGCGGGTGATAAGAGGCCGGGCAGGGGGTGTTGATGCGAACTCTGGACGCATTGTTGATGTAGCTTAGCGGTGGTTTCATCAACCGATGTTTGCCTGAAATCGCTGATAAAGCCGATGATTTGTAGCGTTTTGGGGTGGGTCCAGCCCAGTGTCGCGGTCAGGGCTAACCAATTGGCCAGTTTTACCGGGTAGGCGAGGGTGTTGATCAGTTGTTTGGCGTTGCGTTTCTGCAGCTCGGTTAACGTCTGTGAATGCTCGGCCTGGAGATGGACCTGTTGCAGTAGTTCTGCATCGGGCGAAGTTTGATGCTGCAGCGCCTCGCCGGCCAGTTGCGATAAGCTCCAGAGTTCGACCAGTTGCTCCGAGAGTTGCTGAACGGTACAGCCCAGAATTTCATATTCGGCCAGCGCTGTGTCTTGTTGTTGCTCGTAAACCCGGATCTTGATCTGACTCATCTGCTGCGGCGCATAGCGCCATAGCGCCCAGTGGCCGACCGCATAAAAAAGCGCGGCGGTACGGGTGTTGTTGATGAGGGCGCGGTCTTTATAGCGGCATAACGCTGCGGCTTGCGTGGCGGCGTGGTAACTGTCAGCCAGGGCGTGAAAGTATTGCTTGTGGGGCACGCTGGCGTAGTTGAGCCGGATTGCCGGCAGTTTTCCGGTCAGTTCAACAATCCGGGTTAATCCTAAGGTGGAAACGGCCAGTTCGATCGTCGATACGTCGGTATCAGGGTTGCGATTGAGACGGTTTGCCAGGCTGATGCAATGCATCGTCAGCACCGGATCGCGGCCGATGATTGGTTGTATCTGCTGTAGTGACACCTGTGGATCTTGCAGCTGTTGGCGGAGTAGGCCCAGGGTTTGCGCCGGTACGGGCAGCAGTTTGTCTCGCAGCAAGTCGACCCAATGCTCCAAACCCTGGGGGGCGAGAGATGACTCCATGAGACTCCTTAGACAGGCTGTTGAAAAGGGTTTAATTGCCCAATCCGAGCCTTATCAATCCCAGAAAATTCGTGTAGTTATGTCCGGCTGCATAAACCGAAGGACAAAAAGATCAGTAGATCTGTCTGTCCACCAGGTCATAATCTGAAATATATCACTCTGTTGGCGTTGTGCCCACTGTCGTTGCGGGGTCGGACTGCTAGTGCGGGCTAATGCCATCTTCCAGGCTTTGTTGAATCTGGCGGAAGCTTGCCATGCGCCGGGGTTCTATCTTGCCCTCTTCCAACGCCTGCAGTAAGGCGCAGTTGGGTTCATGCTTATGGCTGCAGTCACGAAAGCGGCAGTAACCCAGGAAGGGGCGAAATTCGATAAAGCCTTCGAGTAGCTGTTGCGGTTCGATATGCCAGAGTCCGAATTCGCGGATCCCGGGTGAGTCGATCAGGTCGCCGCCGTCCGGAAAATGGTAGATCCGGGCGGTGGTGGTGGTATGGACGCCTTTGAGGCGTGCTTCTGAGAGTGCGCCGACACGGATATCGACGCCGGGAAGCAGGACGTTAATCAGCGATGACTTGCCCACCCCGGATTGCCCCACGAAAACGCTGGTGCGCTGGTCCAACTGGGCTTTGAGCGTGCTCAGACCCGCTTCGCTACGAGTCGATGCGTGCAACACGGTGTAACCGATGCGTTGGTAGTTCTCGAGCATCTGATCGAGTTCCGCGCGCTTGTCCGGATCACTGAGCAGGTCGGTTTTATTGAGCAGAATCACCGGCTCAATGCCGATCGCCTCGGACGCAACCAGATAGCGATCGATTAAATTGGCAAAGGGTGTGGGTTCGGGGGCGATGGTGATGACGATATAATCGATGTTGGCCGCTACCGGTTTCAGTTCGCCGCGGTTGTTGGGCCGTGATAGCAACGTCTGCCGGGGCAGGGTAGCAACAATGACGCCATAGGGATCGCCTTTGCGCCAGATCACCCGGTCACCGGTGACCAGGGCGCCCAGATTGGCGCGCATATGGCAGCGGCAGATATCGCCTTTACTCTCGCCGGCGAGTACTTCGACATCCACCTGGGAGCCGAAGTGCGATACGATCAGGCCCTCCTCTTCAGGGCCTAATTCGCCCGAGCTGAGCTTGGCGTCGACGGAGTGGTCTTTTTTGCCGGCACGCTCGACCCGTTCTGCCTGGATTTTGTCCACACGCCAGGACTGACGACGGCTAAGTTTGCGTTTACTCATGGGGAAGGGCGGTATCCTGATGGAGAAAAAGCCAAGGGCTTGTAGTTGGCTCTTGAAAGCGCTAAACATAACACACTATCAACAGCTAGCGGCAGCCAGAGAAGGGTCGTTGTTGTACCTATACCTATACCTATACTTATCTTATGGGCGTATCTAAACCTATATCTAAGCCTATCCTAAACCTATAGCAGAGGACCTTATGTCGATTGAAACGGGATCTAGACAAGCCAATTTAATCTGGATCGATCTGGAGATGACCGGGCTTGATCCGGAACGGGAGCGAATTATTGAGATTGCGACTCTGGTGACCGATGCGCAGTTGAATATTATTGCCGAGGGGCCCAGTCTGGTGATCCATCAGGATGATGCGCTGCTCGATGGGATGGATCAGTGGTGTACCCGGCAGCACGGCCAGTCGGGCTTGACCCAGCGGGTCCGCGATAGCCAGATCAGTGAGCGGGACGCGGAGCTGGCAACGCTGGCGTTTCTGCAGCAGCATGTCGATAAAGGCGCCTCGCCCATTTGCGGCAACAGTATCGGTCAGGATCGGCGTTTTCTGGTGCCCTATATGGCGGAGCTGGAAGCCTATTTTCATTACCGCAACCTCGATGTGAGCACCATCAAAGAGCTGGCCCGACGCTGGCGTCCCGATGTGCTGGATGGGGTGGTCAAGAAGGGAGCGCATCTGGCGCTGGACGATATTAAAGATTCGATTAACGAGCTGGTCCATTACCGCAAGCACTTTTTCAACCTAGGCTAAAGCCGGTAGCTAACGGACTCGGACCCGGTGTTGAGGGTTTAGAGCGTTTAGAGCCTGTAGGGTCGGCTTGGCGCGGCAAGGGCTTTATCCCACTGCTTAACTATGGAATAATGCGCGACGTTGATTTTTATCATTTGGGAGTTGCTATGAAGGTTTTCCGGTTGCTGGTGGGTGGCTTGGTGCAGTTGATCAGTTGGCTGACCTGGCCCAAGGCGGGGCAGCGTTCGCCTGCGTACCAAGTGCAGGTGGAGCAAGCGTTGGCTAGTCATTCGCTGTATCAGTTTCCGGGGTGCCCGTTTTGTATCAAGGTGCGCCGTGCAACACGCCGGCTTAATCTGCCGCTTGAGTTGCGGGATGCCAGCCACGGCAGTGATCATCGGCAGGTGCTGCTTGAACAAGGCGGCAAAATTAAGGCTCCCTGTCTGCGAATCGATAAGGCCGATGGCAGCAGTGTCTGGATGTATGAGTCTAACGATATTATCACCTACCTGAGTGCTCAGTTCCCGTTGCTGGATGCCGCCACAGGAACCGATTATTCAGCGGGCGTCAGAGCAGATGCCTGATCTTGCGCGGATGTTTTTCTACTAACGCGTGATTGCTCCGTTGCAGGCTGCCGCCATAGGAACCGATTATTCAGCGGGCTTCAGAGCAGATGCCTGATCTTGCGCGGATGTTTTTCTACTAACGGCAATGCCGTTGCGGCCTTTGCCTGGGTCAGTTGATTGATGCCCCAGGCAACATGCTCCCTGACCAGCTCTGAGGGATCATCGCTGCGCTGTTGCAGCGTCTGTATCTGTCTTAGCCCTCCACCACTATTCCCTAAGCCTATCGCCAGATTGCGCAGCCAGCCCTGATAGCCGGTGCGCCGGATCGGTGAACCTTCAGTTTTTTTCATAAAGGTGGGTTCGTCCCAGCTGAACAGTTGCGCCAGCTCGATCGTGTCCAGGCCGTGGCGGGGGTTGAAATCATCCTCTTGGCTAAAGTGGCAGTAACGGTTCCAGGGGCAGACCAATTGGCAGTCGTCGCAGCCGAACACGCGGTTGCCGATCAGTGGCCGGAGCTCTTCGGGAATCGACCCTTTCAATTCGATGGTGAGGTAGGAGATACAGCGCCGCGCATCGAGCACGTAAGGCTCGGGAAAGGCTGCAGTCGGGCAGATGTCGAGGCAGGCGCGGCAGCGGCTACAGTGATCCTGGGTGTAGGCCTCATCTTCGATCAGTGGCAGGTCGGTAAAGAGCTCGCCTAATAAGAAATAGCTGCCTGCTTCGCGGTTGATCAGCAGGCTGTGTTTGCCCTGCCAGCCCAGTCCCGCTTGCTGCGCCATGGGCTTTTCCAGCACCGGAGCGCTGTCGACGAAGGGCCGGTAGTTGAAATCAGCGGTTTCTGCGGCAATCTTTTTGGCGAACTGGGTCAGCCGCTTGCGCAGCGTTTTGTGATAATCGCGCCCCAGAGCATAGCGTGAGATATACGCCTGCTGCGGGTTTTGCAGCACCCGTACGGTTTCGACCTCAGGCGGTAGGTAGTCCATCCGGACACAGATCACCTTAAGCGTGCCCGGGTGGAGCTGGTCGGGGTGCAGGCGTAACTCCCGGTGATTGGCCAGATAGGCCATTTCACCCTGATATTGCTGGGCAAGCCAGCGATCGAGGCGCGCGCCGTGCTGGCTCATATCGACACCGCTGATACCGACCGCATCAAATCCTAACTCTTTGCCCCAGACTTTGATCTGGCCTGTGAGCTGTTCGGGGCTAAACTGGGTCATAGGGGTGCAAGGGCCGGTGATGAATAGATTCGGGCTGGTGATGCGAGTGCTGATCTGGAATTCTATACTTAATTGAGTGCGCTGTATCGGCCATGAGGCTGACAAGAGGAGCTGTGATGGCATTTTTGCCCCCCGCTGAAGGCGGTAATCTTTATACTGCTGCGCAAACACGGCAATTGGATCGTGCAGCGATTGAACTGCAGCATATCCCCGGTTTTGAGTTGATGCAGCGCGCCGGGCGGGCGGCTTACCGTCTTTTACGTCAGCGCTGGCCCGCTGTGACCCGGCTGACCCTGGTGTGTGGCGGCGGTAACAATGGCGGTGATGCGCTGGTGGTCGCGGCGCTGGCGCAGGCGCAGCAGCTTGAGGTTCAGGTGTTGCTGGTGGGTGGCGAGCAGGCCCGGGCTGGGTTGAGCGGTGAAGCGCGCGAAGCCCTGGTGTGGGCAGAATCGCGCGGGGTTTTGGTTGAACCCTATGCACCAGATCGGGCGCTGAGCGGCGAGGTGATCGTCGATGGGTTGCTGGGAACCGGTCTGAAGGGGGCCGTGCGCGGTGAGTTTTCCGAATTGATTGAACGCATAAACGCCAGTGCTAAACCGGTATTAGCGCTGGATATTCCCTCCGGTCTCTGTGCTGATACCGGCGCGATCCTCGGTGTTGCGGTGCACGCTGCGGTGACCCTCAGTTTTATCGGGCTAAAGTGCGGTCTGTTGACCCATGAGGGGGTGGACTGTTGCGGTGAGTTGTTGCTAGACACGCTGGAACTTCCCGCCGAGGTTTACGCCAGGGTCCCGACATCCCGCTACGTCGTCGGCAGCCAGCAGCGTCGACCGGCCTTGCCGCGGCGGTCACGGGGTGCCCATAAAGGCGATTTTGGTCATCTGCTGCTGGTTGGTGGTGATCGGGGGATGGCGGGGGCGGTGATGATGGCGAGCGACGCCGCGCTGCGCGCCGGGGCCGGATTGGTGAGTGTGGCGTCTCATCCTGAGCATGTCGGCTTAACCACCGGGCATCGGCCGGAGGTGATGAGCCACGCGGTATCATCCGGTCAGGCGTTGCAGCCCTTGCTGGCGCGTGCCAGCGTGGTTGCTATCGGTCCCGGGCTGGGGCAGAGTGCCTGGTCAGGTCAGCTGCTGCAGGTGGCGCAGCAGTGCGCGGTGCCTATGGTCATCGATGCCGATGGCCTTAATCTATTAAGCCAGGGGCGCTTGGTCGAGCCCTGTACGCGCGCTAACTGGATCCTGACCCCGCATCCAGGGGAGGCCGCAAGGCTGCTGGGTTGCACGGTGGCGCAGATTCAAGCGGACCGGTTTCTGGCCGTTAACCAATTGCAGCAGCGGTATGGCGGTGTAATGGTGCTTAAAGGCGCGGGTACGCTGATCAGCGATGGCGTCCAGACGCGGCTCTGTGCCCGGGGTAATCCGGGGATGGCGAGTGGCGGCATGGGGGATGTCTTAACCGGGGTGATCGCGGCGTTGGTGGCACAGGGGCTAGGGCTGTTTGATGCAGGCGTGATCGGTGTCGATGTGCACGCGCATGCGGCGGATCGGCTCGCGCAGCGGCTGGGTGAGCGCGGCCTGGCCGCCACCGATCTGATCCCGGATATTCGGCGTTTACTCAATCCTTAGTTGCTGGGTGATTAAATGGCGGTGTTAGATGACTTTTTTTGATGACTGCTTTTGATGATAATGGGCTAAGACAATTGGCGATAAAAATGCGAGATGATAACCGCTATAAAGCAGGGTGCGAGTGAATGGCAGTAGGTGATCATAGTGATGGCTGAGTCGCCGGTGAGCCCGGAGCGGTTGCAGTGGTTGCTGGCAGATGAGCAGCAGATGGTGGCTTTTGGTCGACAGCTCGGCCTTGCCGCGCGCCCAGAGGCGAGTATCTATTTGCGCGGGAATCTGGGGATGGGTAAAACGACCCTGTGCCGGGGGGTGGTGCAGTCGTTTGGGCATACAGGCGTCGTTAAAAGTCCGACTTATACTCTAGTCGAGCCGTATGACTTCGGTGAAGAGTTGGTTTATCATTTTGACCTGTACCGGCTGGGGGATCCCGAGGAGCTCGAATACCTGGGCATCCGGGATTATTTTGCGCTCCCGGCGTTACGGCTTATCGAGTGGCCGGACCGTGGCGAAGGGCTCTTGCCTGAGGCCGATCTGGAGTTGCAGATCGATCTCCAGGGAACGGGGCGGCGCATCACGATCAAGCCTCAGACTCCCCGTGGGGTGTTAATTGCAAGGGCTCTTATGGAGGCCGGTTCGGTCCGTTTGATGGACCGGGTATAACAGCGGCAGTATCAGCAGATGAGCAGGTGTTGAAAAGGGATATGTACCGAATTTTACAGACAGCACTGATGCTGCTGGCGATGGTGACGATGGGCTGGGCGGGCGATATCAAGCAGGTGCGGGTGTGGCCCGCGCCGGATCATACTCGTCTGGTCTTTGACCTCTCCGGATCGGTGAGCCATACCCTGTTTACATTGTCCAATCCTGAGCGGATCGTGATCGATATTCCTAAGGGGAAGATGAAAGCCGCATTAGCGGATCTGGATCTGTCAAAAACGCTGATCAAGAGTATTCGCAGCAGTCAGCGCGGCGCTAAGGGGCTGCGGATCGTGCTCGATATGCAGCGCCGTACCCAGCCGCGAAGTTTTGATCTGCCACCCAATAACCAATATGGCCATCGGTTGGTAGTGGATCTGGTTAACAGTAGCGAGTCGGTGCCGAAAAAAGTTGCTTTAAGCGTTGATAAAAAAGTTACGGCTAATCGGGACATTATTATCGCTATCGATGCGGGCCACGGTGGCGAGGATCCGGGCGCGATCGGGCCGAGACGGGTTAAAGAAAAGAATGTTGTCCTGGCCATTGCTAAACGGCTTGCCGCGCTGCTCAAGCAGGAGCCGGGGTTTAAGCCGGTGCTGATCCGTGACAGCGATTACTATGTTGGCCTGCGCGACCGTACCCGTAAAGCCCGTAAAGCGGGCGCTGACCTGTTTGTGTCGATTCATGCCGACGCGTTCAGCAATAGCGCCGCTCGCGGCGCCTCGGTGTGGACCCTCTCGTCGCGCGGCGCCAGCAGCGAGATGGGGCGGTGGTTGGCTGGCAGCGAGAACAGTGCCGATCTGATTGGCGGGGTGGGTTCGCTAAGCAAGGATAACGGCAGCGATCTGCTGGAGGGGGTGCTGCTGGATATGTCGATGAATTCAAGCATTAGCCACTCACGGGAGGTAGGTGGCTACATCCAGAAAGAGATGAAGGGGGTGGCCCACATGCATAAGAAAAGCGTTCAGTATGCTGGGTTTATGGTGCTCAAATCGCCCGATATTCCATCGATTCTGATTGAGACCGGGTTTATCTCAAATCCTGCTGAAGCACGTTTACTGCAGAGTTCCGGGCATCAGCGCAAATTGGCCCGCTCAATATTCAGCGGGATTAAGACCCATTTCAGTCGTAAACCGCCCCCTTCGACCTATCTGGCCAGCAAACTCAAAGCTGAATCGCGTTTGGCCTATCGGGTTACCCGGGGCGATACCCTGTCGGTTATCGCCAGTCGCAATAAGGTTGCGCTGAAGCAGTTACGCGAGCTAAATGGCCTCTCCTCCGATCTGATTCGGGTTGGCCAGGTGTTGCGGATTCCCGCTTCCTGACAGGCCTTAATGCCTGTCGTCTATTTTCAGTCGAAGAGTTTTTGATGAATCGCATTGCTTTGCTGTCCCCCCGTCTTGCCAACCAGATCGCCGCAGGCGAAGTGGTTGAGCGGCCCGCCTCAGTGGTCAAAGAGTTGCTGGAAAATAGTCTCGATGCGGGTGCTGACCGGATCGATATCGATGTTGAGCAGGGTGGGATTAAACTGATCCGGCTGCGCGATAACGGCCAGGGGGTGGTCAAACAGGACCTGGAGTTGGCGCTGAGCCGGCACGCGACCAGTAAGATCCATAACCTAGATGACCTGGAAGCCGTAGCAACATTGGGCTTTCGTGGCGAGGCCTTAGCCAGTATCAGCTCGGTATCCCGCTTGACCCTGACCTCCCTGGCCGCAGGTGCGGAGCAGGCCTGGCAGGTTTGCGCAGAAGGGCGGGAGATGCACTCGGTGGTGACGCCTGCAGCGCATCAGCAGGGGACCACGATCGAGGTGCGTGACCTGTTCTTCAATACCCCCGCGCGGCGCAAATTCATGCGCACCGAAAAGACCGAATATGGTCATCTCGAAGAGGTGGTTAAACGGCTGGCGTTGAGTCGTTTTGATGTGGCCATCAATCTGCGCCATAACGGCCGGGTTATTCATCAGCTTCGCCCTGCAGGCTCAACCGCCGAACTGGAGCGGCGGGTGGCGTCGCTGTGCGGACCCGCGTTTATGGAAAATGCGCTGTCACTAGATGTTGAGGCTGCGGGTTTGCGCCTCTGGGGGTGGGTCGGGTTGCCGACCTTTTCGCGCTCTCAGGCGGATCTGCAATACTTTTTTGTCAACGGTCGCGCTATTCGCGACAAGCTGGTGGCGCATGCGATTCGGCAAGCCTACCGGGATGTGCTGTACAGCGGTCGCCACTCTACCTTTGTCCTGTTTCTGGAACTCAACCCTGCCGATGTCGATGTCAATGTGCATCCGACCAAGCATGAGGTGCGCTTCCGGGACGGGCGTCTGGTGCACGATTTTTTGTTTCGGACGTTGCATCGGGGGCTGGCTCAGGTAAGTCCGGGTGACCAATCGAACGATGCAGGGGGGGCGTTGGGGACGGCGCAGGGAGCTGAGCAGGGAGCTGAGCAGGGCGCTGAGCAGGGCGCGGGGCTGATCGGAAATGCGACGCCTGCGGCTCTGGCTCTGGCTGCGGATCCGTCGCCGCCAGCGCAGATGCAGACTCAGCAGCCGATGCCGCTGTCATTTGCACGGCCGCAGGCGCTGCCGGGCAAAGGCGAAGTCCAGGAGCAGGTAGCGGGTTACGCAACGCTGCATCCGACCCCAGGTTTGAATGTGGCAGGGCTGAATGTAGGGAAGAGCCCGGATCCGCTGGTGCAGGCTTATGGCGCGAATAGCCATGCTCTGGGGGATATCAGTGCGGATCTGACTGCAGCTGATGCCGTCACCCAAGCGCCGCCACTGGGGTATGCCCTGGCGCAGCTGCACGGGGTCTATATTCTGGCACAAAATGTTCAGGGACTGATTGTCGTGGATATGCACGCGGCCCACGAACGCGTTGTCTACGAGCGTTTGAAGCAATCCTATGCCGAGCAGGGGGTCGTGTCGCAACCGCTACTGGTACCGCAATCGGTGGCGGTGAGCGCGCATGAAGCCGATTGCGCCGAAGAGTTTTCCGGGCTGTTTCAGCGGCTGGGATTTGGCTTGGAGCGGATGAGTGAAGAATCGCTGGTGATCCGTCAGCTCCCGGCGCTGTTGAAGCAGGGCAGTGTGGAGCAGTTGCTGCGCGATGTGTTGGCGGATCTGCGGGTACTGGGTGATAGTGATCGAATCGAGGCGGAGCATGATCATATTCTGGCAACGATGGCCTGTCATGGATCGGTGCGGGCCAATCGGCAGCTAAGCCTGCCGGAGATGAATGCGTTGCTGCGGGATATGGAGCGCACCGAGCGTAGTGGGCAGTGTAACCACGGACGGCCGACCTGGACCCAGCTGGATATGAGTGATTTAGATAAGTTGTTTTTGAGGGGCCAATAATGAGCAACCCTGAGCGCTCTGAGAGTTCTTTGCCGGTCATCTGTCTGATGGGTGCGACCGCAACCGGTAAAACTGATCTCGCCGTGAAACTGGCCGAGCATCTGCCCTGCGATCTGATCAGTGTCGACTCTGCGTTGATCTATCGGGGCATGGATATCGGCACCGCCAAGCCCGATGCTGAGCTGTTAGCGCGGGCACCGCACCGGCTGATCGATATCCGTGATCCGGCGGAAAGTTATTCCGCAGCCGAGTTTCGTCGCGATGCCCTGGCGGAAATAGCTGCGATCCATCAGCAGGGGCGTATTCCGCTGCTGGTGGGTGGCACCATGCTCTATTTTAAGGCATTGCTGGAGGGGCTTGGCGGTTTGCCCAAGGCTGATCCGGCGGTGCGTCAACGCCTCCTCGAACAGGCTGAGAGCGAAGGCTGGGAGGTCATGCATCAGCGCCTGCAGCAGATCGATCCGATCTCGGCAGAACGGATTCACCGCAATGATCCGCAGCGCCTGCAGCGGGCGCTGGAAGTCTATGAGTTGACGGGGCAAACCCTGACCCAGCTGTGGCAGCAACAGCAGGCCGCAACACTGCATTTCAGGCCGTTGCAGTTAAATCTAGAGGAGGCCGATCGGGCGTTGTTACACCGTCGGATCGAACAGCGGTTCCGCACCATGCTGGAGTCAGGCTTTGAACAGGAGGTTCAGTCGTTGTACCAGCGTGGCGATCTGAACCCATCGATGCCATCAATTCGCTGTGTTGGCTACCGGCAAATGTGGGCTTATCTGGACGGCGAAAGCGGTTTCGATACCATGGTTGAGCGTGGTATTATCGCCACCCGGCAGCTGGCCAAGCGGCAGATGACCTGGCTACGAAGCTGGGAGAACGCGCAGCGCATCGATGCTTCTGATTCTAATTTAATTAGTAATACCTTGAAATTGGTCGAAGAGTGCCTTATATAGGTTGTTCGTTGGGCCGATAGCGCGCTTATGAGTTGGGTTTGTTTTGAGTTTAAAACAACATACGGCTCTATACTTGGCCCGTATTCGCTATACATAATCGTAAAAAAAGAGTTTTAAGGAGTTTTACATGTCAAAAGGGCAAACGTTACAAGACCCTTATCTTAACCTGTTGCGCAAGGAGCGAGTTCCGGTATCGATCTTTCTGGTTAATGGTATCAAGCTGCAAGGGCAGATCGAGTCATTTGACCAGTTCGTGATTTTACTTAAAAATACCGTGAGTCAGATGGTGTATAAACACGCCATCTCTACCGTAGTGCCCTCTCGTCCGGTAAAAACTCCGGTCCAAGTCTTTGAAGGCGACGACGTCTAAATCCCCTCTGTTATAAGGAATGCTCTTGTTTTTTGAACGGCCAGAGTCCGGCGAAATTGCAGTACTGGTTCACCTAGATCTGGCCGACGACTCCCAACGGGAAGACCCGAAGGAGTTCGAAGAGCTTGCCCTGTCTGCGGGTGCCGATCCGGTCGCATTTGTAGCAGGCTCACGCCAGCGCATAAGTTCACGTTATTTTGTCGGCCAGGGTAAGGCTGAAGAGATCGCGGCCATTGCGCGTCAGCATGACGCCAAACTGGTGCTGTTTAATCACTCACTGTCACCGAGCCAGGAGCGTAATCTCGAGCGCCTGTTTGAGTGTCGGGTGCTTGATCGAACCGGTCTGATCCTGGATATCTTTGCTCAGCGTGCCCGGACGTATGAGGGCAAGCTGCAGGTTGAGCTGGCCCAGCTGGAGCATATGTCGACACGGTTGGTGCGCGGCTGGACCCACCTTGAGCGGCAGAAGGGGGGTATCGGTCTGCGTGGTCCGGGCGAAACGCAGTTGGAAACCGATCGCCGCTTGCTGCGGGTGCGGATAAAATCGATCCAGGGGCGCTTGGACAAAGTGCGCAAGCAGCGCGATCAGGGACGGCGGCAGCGGCAGCGGGCCGCGATCTCCACGGTGTCGCTGGTCGGGTACACCAATGCGGGTAAATCCACGCTGTTCAATCGGATGACCGCGTCGCAGGTGTTTGCGGCCGATCAGCTGTTTGCGACCCTGGATCCGACGTTGCGGCGGGTCGAGGTGGCGGATGTCGGCGCGGTGGTCTTGGCGGATACGGTCGGTTTTATCCGCCATCTGCCGCACAAGCTGGTGGAGGCGTTCCGCGCGACTCTGCAAGAGACTATCGAATCGACGCTGCTGCTGCATCTGATCGATGCTGCCAGTGCTGAGCGAGACGAAAATATTTCCCAGGTTGAGCTGGTGTTGAATGAGATCGGTGCGGATACTATTCCGGTCCTTGAGGTTTACAATAAGATAGATCTGCTAGGCGAGGCGCGACCGCGCATCGATCGGGATGACATGGGGCGACCACAGCGGGTGTGGTTGTCAGCGGCGTCCGGCATGGGCGTTGAGCTGTTGTTTGAGGCTATTGGCGAACTTTTGGGTGATGAGGTGGTCCATCAAGAACTGCATCTGAGCCCGGCTGAAGGCGCGTTCCGGGCGCAGCTTTACGCTCAGGGCGCGGTTGTGCAGGAACGGGTCGACGAACAAGGAGGGTTGGCGCTAGAGGTCCGGCTGCAAAAGCGCGATCTGCTGCAAATACTGACCCGGGTCGGAATTCATCCTGACCGTTTTTTACCGCCACTGTCGCAAGATTGCTGGTGATTATACCCCCCTTGGTTGGCTGGTTTGGCTTGCAAGGGGTTGGGGCGCTACCTACAATGCGCAGGCATAAACAAATACTTAGATAATACGGAGACGCTTATGGCTTGGAATGAGCCGGGTGGCAGCGGAAAGAATCAAGATCCCTGGGGTGGTGGTGATCGCGGAGGCAAGCGTAATGACGGGCCGCCGGATCTGGACGAGGCGCTGCGCAGCCTACAAGAAAAACTCAATGGCATCTTTGGCGGCGGCGGCACGAGCGGCGGTTCCGGAAAGGGTGGTTCGCTAGGTGTGGGTGGTGTGCTGCTGCTGGCGTTTGGCCTGCTGGTGGTCTGGGCGGCGATGGGTTTTTATACCGTCAACGAGCAGGAGCGCGTCGTGGTACTCCGGCTGGGGAAGTACAGTGATACCGTGATGCCGGGCCTGCGCTGGAATCCGCCGTTGGTCGATCAGCGTTTTTCGGTCAATGTGACCCAGGTACGGTCTAAGGATCACCGGGCGCTGATGCTCACCGAAGATGAGAATATCGTCGAGGTGGGGTTGAAGGTTCAATACCGGGTAACCGATCCTAAGTCTTTCGTGCTCAGGGTTCGTGATCCTGAAGTCAGTCTGGCGCACGCCACCGAAAGCGCATTGCGACATGTGGTGGGGACGTCTGAGATGCATTACATCCTGACCGAAGGGCGTGAGCTGCTGGGTAGCGATGTGCAGACAAGGCTACAGGGTTATATGGATGCGTACGGCACCGGGTTGGTGATCTCTAAGGTCAACGTGGAAAGTACCCGGGCGCCGAGCCAGGTGCAGTCCGCGTTTGATGACGTGATCAAGGCGCGAGAGGATGAGCAGCGGGTTAAGAACGAGGCTGAGTCTTACGCCAACGGCATCGTGCCTGAAGCGCGCGGTAATGCGCAGCGCTTGCTCGAAGAAGCGAATGCGTACCGGGAGGAAGTGGTTGCCCGGGCTCAAGGTGAGGCGGGTCGTTTTGAGCGGCTGCTGACCGAATACAGTAAGGCCCCTGGCGTGACCCGGGAGCGGATGTACCTGGATGCGGTCACCACGGTGATGGCTAATTCGACCAAGGTGTTGATGGATGTCGAAGGCGGTAACAATATTATGTATCTGCCGTTGGATCAGATGGTCAACCGGAGTCAATTAGGCCTGGGTGGGGCTGGTATAGGTGATAACAGCGTCGAGCAGGTGGCTGACGAGGTGATTAATCGCCTGCGTCGTCGCCAGACATCCACGATAAGGGAGGAGCGCTAGCATGGGGGGACGTACTTTTGTAGTGCTGGCAGGCCTGCTGTTGGTGGTTGTAGGGTTGTCTAAGTCGCTATTTATTATCAGTGAGACCGAGCGCGGTCTGATGCTGCGGTTTGGTGAGGTGGTGAATGCGGATCTACAGCCAGGCTTGCATCTGAAGATGCCGATCGTCAATACCGTGACCAAGTTTGATGGTCGGGTGCAGACGCTTGATTCGCGTCCATCAGACTATCTGACGCTGGAGAAGAAGAGCCTGATTGTCGACTCCTTCATTAAATGGCGGATCGCCGACGTTAAGACCTATTACACCGCAACCTCGGGTGATGAGTTTCGTGCCGCGGATCTGTTGTCGTCGCGGATGGATACCCGGCTGCGGAATAAGTTCGGTCGACGCACGCTGAATGAGGTGGTTTCCGGTGACCGTGAAGAGATGATGGTCAATTTGACCAAAGAGCTCAACGAGATCACCCAGGGAGAGTTGGGGATCGAGGTGGTCGATGTGCGGGTGAAGCGGATTGAACTGCCTACGTCGGTCAGTCAATCGGTGTATGACCGGATGCGTACCGAGCGGGAGCGTGAGGCGCGTGAGTTGCGCTCAAAAGGTAACGAGTTGGCTGAAGGTATTCGTGCCGATGCGGACCGCCAGAAGACGGTGTTGCTGGCGGAGGCGTTCCGTGAGGCAGAGCTGACGCGAGGTGACGGTGATGCGATCGCAGCCTCTACCTATGCCCAGGCGTACAACAAAGATGCGGAGTTTTACTCCTTCTATCGCAGCCTAGATGCCTACAAATCAACCTTTAGTAATAAAGGTGACGTGATGGTGTTGGACCCTAAGGGCGATTTCTTTAAGTACCTCAACTCCGCTTCGGGGAGAAAGTAACGCAGTACCAGCGACGCCCTGATCCCCGATAAGGGGATGGGGCTGCGTTTATCGATGCATTGGTGTATGATTTCGCAAACCGGGACGTTTCCCGGTTTTTGTGTGTCAGGGGCTTCGGATTTAATGCCCGGTTCTCTGTTGAGGGGGCTGTATGGAGTTATGGCGCGAGTTGCTAATCGCGTTTTGTCTGATGCTGATACTGGAGGGGGTTATCCCTTTTTTGTATCCCCAGCGCTGGCGAAATCTGGTTCAGCAGCTGGCTGATCTGGATCAGCAAACGCTGCGGCTTATCGGCTTGGCGAGTATGCTGATCGGTACCGGTTTGTTATACGTCGTTCGTTGATCGCAGAGCCTAAGGCTTAAGTGTTGCATCGTTGTTAAGGTTATTGTTGTTATCATGGTTGTTATCAATATTGTTACTGCTCTGAGTGGGAGCCTGTTACTTCATGTCCATTGCTGATCGTTGGTTACTGCCGGATGGCGTCAAAGAGATTCTGCCACCCGAAGCGCGTCAGATTGAGGCGTTGCGGTGCAAGCTGCTGAGTCTATTTGATAGTTGGGGTTACGATCTGGTGATGCCGCCAATGATCGAATACCTGGAGTCCCTGCTGACCGGAACCGGCAACGATCTGGCGCTCAACACCTTCAAAGTGACGGATCAGCTGACCGGGCGAATGATGGGCTTGCGAGCAGATACCACGCCGCAGGTAGCGCGCATCGATGCGCATAGTTTGAATCAACAGGGTCCGACGCGGCTCTGTTATGCCAACTCCGTGTTACATACCGTGCCGGCCAATATGTTGACCGGGCGCTCGCCGATGCAGATCGGCGCTGAGTTGTATGGTCATGCCGGGGTCGCGAGCGATATCGAAGTGATCAGCTTAATGCTGGAAGCGCTGACCCTGGCTCAGTTGCAGCAGCCGCTGACGCTGGATCTTGGGCATGTGGGTGTCTACCGGGCGCTGGCGCAAAGAGCGGAGCTGGGTGCTGATGACCAGGCTGAGTTGTTTGCGTTGCTGCAAAAGAAGTCACTCACCGAGCTGGATGTGTTGCTGGCGCGGTTGGCGTTGCCTGAGCAGCAGTGCCGCGCGTTTCGGTTGCTATCGAGCCTTAATGGCGGCGGCAATACCATTGCCAGAGCCCGTCAGCTATTGTTGCCGGATTATCCCGAGATGGCTGCGGCACTTGATGATCTGGAACAGATCGCAACGGCCGTTGGGCAGCGTTTTCCTGAGGTTTCGCTGTATTTTGATCTGGGTGAGCTGCGGGGTTATAACTATCATACCGGCGTGGTGTTTGCCGTTTATATCCCCACCTATGGCCAGCCGCTGGCCAAGGGTGGGCGTTATGATGAAATTGGCAAGGTGTTTGGGCGTGCGCGCCCGGCAACGGGGTTTAGTGGGGATCTGAAAGTGCTGGCTGAGTTGGCGGTCGATCATGCTGCCAGGCCCGGATCTATCCTGGCTCCGGTTGTGCTTGATGCGGATTTGCTGGCACGGATTACCGCGCTGAGGCTGCAGGGAGAGCGGGTGGTTCAGGCGCTGCCGGGTGTCGAGTTGGATTTGACCGAGATGGGTTGCGACCGACAGCTGATTTTACGTGATGGCGGCTGGTGTATCGTCGCTACCGATTAATCTGAATTTGAAAGCTGATTGAGACTTAAGATCTATGGGCAAGAATGTCGTTGTATTAGGGACCCAGTGGGGCGATGAGGGTAAGGGCAAGATTGTAGATCTGCTGACCGAGCAGGTCTCTGCAGTCGCGCGCTTCCAGGGCGGTCATAATGCGGGTCATACGCTGGTGATCGATGGTGAAAAAACCGTATTGCACCTGATCCCCTCGGGCATCTTGCGCGATAACGTCCTCTGCATGATCGGCAATGGCGTGGTGCTGTCGCCGGAGGCGCTGCTAAAAGAGATCGCTGAGCTTGAGGTTAAAGGGGTTCCGGTTCGCGAGCGGTTGCGGCTGAGTCCTTCCTGTCCGCTGATTCTGCCCTACCATGTTGCCCTGGACCAGGCGCGTGAGCTTGCGCGCGGGAGTGCCAAGATCGGCACGACGGGGCGCGGTATCGGCCCTGCTTACGAAGATAAGGTCGCACGTCGGGCCTTGCGGCTGATCGATATGCTGGATCCAGAGCGGTTCGCGACTAAGCTGAAAGAGGTGCTGGAGTACCATAACTTTGCCTTGACACAGTATTATAAGGTTGAAGCGATCGACTATCAGCAGACCTTTGATGCGGCGATGGTGATGGCTGAAGAGTTACGGCCGATGGTCGCAGATGTCACTGAAATGCTGCATGATTTCCGTCGCAACGGTGACAATATTCTGTTCGAAGGTGCCCAGGGTTCGTTGCTGGATATCGACCACGGAACCTATCCCTATGTGACCTCATCCAATACCACGGCCGGTGGTGTGGCTACGGGCAGTGGTTTTGGTCCGCTGTATCTGGACTACATCCTGGGGATTACCAAGGCTTACACTACTCGGGTGGGTTCGGGGCCGTTCCCGACCGAGTTGTTTGATGATGTGGGTGCGCTGCTGGCCAAGAACGGCCACGAGTTTGGGGCCACCACCGGACGCGCGCGTCGCTGTGGTTGGTTTGATGCGGTTTCGCTGCGCCATTCCATTCAGATGAATAGCGTATCCGGGATCTGTTTGACCAAGCTGGATGTGTTGGACGGACTGGAAACCATCAAGGTTTGCGTGGCGTACCGGGATGCCGCTGGAAACAGCATGTCGGTACCCTGTGATAGCGAAGGTTATGAGGCGGTTGTGCCGGTTTATGAAGAGCTGCCGGGTTGGAGTGAATCGACCTTTGGTGTGCGCCAATTAGACCAATTACCTGCTGCGGCTCAGGCTTATATCAAGCGTATCGAGGAGTTGGTGGGCGCGCCTATAGATATTGTCTCTACCGGGCCAGACCGAAACGAAACAATTGTGCTGCGAAGCGCGTTCGCTAGCTAAGTACGCGTAGGCTCGTCTATGTTCGGTTAAAAAAGGGGGCTCAGCCCCCTTTTTTATGTACAGGAGGTACGGTATGCCCTGAGAGCCATGGATGGCGGTAGGGGCGATGTACAGGAGGTACGGTATGCCCTGAGAGCCATGGGCCGTTGTCTGTTCCCGACAACAACGGCATACCTGCGTCCATGCAGGCAATGGCGGTAGGGGCGAT
>JBALTG010000045.1:0-33075 GCA_036964625.1 Motiliproteus sp. | reverse complement strand
GGCTTTTGTCCAGGGTGTCCAGGGTGTCCAGGGTGTCCAGGGTGTCCAGGGTGTCCAGGGTGTCCTGTGTGCCTTGGCGCTGTCGGCGTAACCAGGTGTCGGCCGTTGGCAGTGCAGAAGGTTGGTTTCGATTGAGATACTGCTGGGCGCGCTGCTGTTTGATCGCCTGTATCAGTGCCGTTGACGCGAACGGCTGGCGTAACAGCGATGGTAGCTGTTGCAGTGCTTGCACCAGCGGCGCTGACGCTGATGCTCGGATGGCGACAGTTAGGCGATCCGGGTGCAGGCGTAGTTCAAATGGCGGGTTGGGTTGATCTAACTGTTGCTGCAACGGTTTCACTAACCGCTGCTCTAGCAGCTGATGCAGCAGTCGGGCGGCGTCTATTGGCAGCAGTGTCGGCTGGGGTAGGGCGAAGCTGAAGCGCAGTTCTGGGGGTTGGTCGTCATTGGTGCTGTAGCTGAGGGGGACGTGAAGCAGGGCGGTACTCTGAATCTTGGGCCAGGGATCGGAGGGGATCGATAACAGCGCGATAACCGTCGCCGTAACGATGATGATCAGGTTGAGCTGGCGGCGGCTGAACAGGGGGGGGCGGGTTACCATGGGCTCTCCTTGAATCGAGGCGATGAGTTTAACCTCTAGAGCGGCTATTAGTCAGCCAACTATGCTAAGATATCGCGCAATTTAAGCGGCGCGTTGGTGATGGTTTTGAGGGGGCTATGGTCTCTCGCCAAGGTCTCTTACCAAGGCGTGATCAGGCCTCTATCTGGAGTAGATGTAGTTCGATGAATGAGTTGATACAGACGTTGACTGGACCCGAAATCTTGCCTTATGTGATGGGGGCCCTGGCGCTGATTGTTGTCCTGGTGGGTGGGTTGTGGCTGACCCGGTCCGAGTCAGAACCGACTGAACAGGCCGATGCTCGCGCCGATAAAGTTGCTGCTGCTGGGGTCGTTGCTGAGCGCGTTATCGAAGCAGGAGCCGTTGAGCCGTCTGCCGGTATAAAGCCAGAACCTGAACCAAAGCCAGAGCCAAAGCCAGAGCCAGAGCCAGAACCAGAGGCTCCGGTTGAGGCACCCGAGCAGCGCAAGGCGCGTCTGTTTCAACGGATTAAACAGGGCCTGGGGCGCACCAAGGCCAATTTTGCCGGTGGTTTGGCAGATCTGTTTCGGCTGGCCAAAGAGGTCGATGATGATCTGTTTGAAGAGATCGAAACCCAGCTGTTGCTGGCCGATGTCGGCGTCGAGGCGACCAGCGAGATTATCAAAAGTCTAACGGCGCGGGTTGAGCGTAACCAGCTGGGTGATGCCGATGCGTTGTATCAGGCATTGCAGCAGGAGCTGGCTGGATTGCTGTCCGAGCATAGCGGCGCATTGCAGGTAGACGCCAGCAAGCAGCCCTACGTGATCTTGGTGGTGGGGGTTAACGGTGTCGGTAAGACCACCACCATCGGTAAAATGGCCAAGCGTTTCCAGGCCGAAGGTAAGTCGGTGATGCTGGCGGCCGGGGATACTTTCCGCGCGGCAGCGGTCGAGCAGTTGCAGGTTTGGGGCGAGCGCAACAATGTTCCGGTGGTGGCCCAGCATACCGGTGCCGACAGTGCCTCGGTGATTTTTGATGCGGTGCAATCAGCCAAGGCCAAGGGTGTCGATGTTGTGATTGCTGATACGGCCGGACGGCTGCAGAACAAGGCCCATCTGATGGGTGAGCTGGAGAAGGTGGTGCGGGTCATGCGCAAGCTGGACGACAGTGCTCCGCATGAGGTGATGCTGGTGCTTGATGCCGGTACCGGACAGAACGCGATCAGCCAGGCGACGCTGTTTACCGAGGCTGTTGGGGTCACGGGCATTACCCTGACCAAACTCGACGGTACCGCCAAGGGCGGGGTGATCTTTGCGATCGCCAAGCAGTTGGATATTCCGATCCGTTTTATCGGTGTCGGCGAGCAGATCGACGACCTGCGCCCGTTCGTGGCGCAGGAATTTATCCAAGCGCTGTTCGATCAGGACTGACCGGGAACTGCTGTCACTATGATCCGTTTCGATAATGTTAGCATGCGCTACCCGGGTGGCCATGAAGCGCTGAGCCGACTCAGCTTCGAGCTCAAGCGTGGCGAGATGGCTTTTTTGACCGGCCACTCCGGTGCGGGTAAAAGTACGCTGCTGAAATTGATCATGTTGATGGAGCGCTCGTCTCAGGGGCAGGTGTTTGTGGGCGAGCAAAATCTCAATCGCATGCCGCTGGCGCAGGTCCCTTATCTGCGGCGTAAGATTGGCGTGGTGTTTCAGAATCATCAGTTGCTGTTTGATCGGAGCGTATTCGACAATGTGGCCTTGCCACTGCAAATTTCGGGTTACGAACGCGACAGTGTCGGCCGCCGGGTGCGTGCTGCACTGGATAAGGTAGGTTTGCTAAACAAAGAGAAATTGAATCCGATCGTGCTCTCCACCGGTGAGCAGCAGCGGATAGGATTGGCGCGGGCGATCGTTAATAAGCCGCAGGTGCTGCTCGCCGATGAGCCGACCGGTAATCTCGATCCTGAGTTGTCGGCCCAGGTGATGGGGTTGTTCCGTCAGTTTAACCAGGTCGGTGTGACCGTGCTGGTGGCCACCCATGATCTGGATCTGATTTCACAGATGCCGCACCGTCGCTTGACTCTGGACCAGGGGCGCTTGTCCGATGTCGACCATTAAACGTCCAGCCCGGCAGGGCGCCAGTAATCAGCAGCCGCAGTTGCGCGCGCGCGGACGCAGTTATCTGCGTCATCATCTGGAGATGGCCCAAGTTAGCTTGCGGCGCTTGTTGCTGGCGCCCTTGGCGACTTTGATGACCCTGGCAGTGATCGCTATTGCGTTGAGTCTGCCCGGCGTGCTCTATGTGGGTTTGCAAAACGTGGGTCAGTTGAGCCAGCATTGGCAGGGATCGGCCAAGATCTCGCTATTTCTCTCGGATCAGCTGAGCGAGGAGGAGGGGCGTGATCTGGCGCTTCAGTTACAGTCCAACTCCCAGATCGCCCGGCTCAGTTATCTGTCCAAAGAGCAATCGCTGGACGATTTCAAACATTACGCCGGTTTTGGTCGGGCGCTGGATCAGCTTGAGCATAATCCGCTGCCTGCGGTGATAGCGGTCATTCCCGCCGCGGATTATGAGCACCCCGAGCTATTGCTGGCGTTACATCAACAGCTGTTATCGATCGATGGGGTGGATGATGCCCAGGTGGATCTGGCTTGGGTGCAGCGGCTGCAGGCGATGGTCAAATTTGGTCAGCGTGCGGTGCTGGTGCTGGGCGCATTACTGGCGCTGGGGGTGTTGCTGGTGGTTGGCAATACCATTCGCCTGGAGATTCTAAATCGTCGCGACGAGATTCTGGTGGTGAAACTGGTCGGTGGTACCGATGGTTTTGTGCGCCGGCCTTTTCTGTATACGGGCTTCTGGTATGGCGTTGGCGCCGGGTTGTTGGCCTGGTTGCTGGTGCAGCTGAGTCTCTGGTATCTGAGCTCGGTCGTGGATCAGCTGATTCAGCTGTACCAGTCTGATTTTCAGCTGCAGGGGCTGGGACTGGGGCCCTCTGTGGTGCTGCTGTTGCTGGCGATAGTGCTTGGCAGCAGTGGGGCTTGGCTGGCGGTATTGCGGCATCTAAAGGCGATTGAGCCCAATTAATATTGTCGTCTGTATAAATAATAAGCATATTATCCGCTGTCATGGATGGAGCAAGACCAGTGCGACTCTGCGTTGGGCGCTCTTGCCGAGATGGAAGAGCATAGCGTGCGAGTGATCGAGTTACTCAGTAGTCTGTCTGAAGAGCTGCCCGAGCCTGCGCATTAATCCAGTGTTGGCGTCTGTGTCGGTCCTTGCCGAGATGGAGGAGCATAGTGTGCGAGTGATCGAGTTGCTTAGTCGTCTGTCTGAAGAGCTGCCCGAGCCTGCGCATTAATCCAGTATTGGCGTCTGTGTCGGTCCTTGCCGAGATGGAGGAGCATAGCGTGCGAGTGATCGAGTTGCTCAGTAGTCTGTCTGAAGCGCGGCCAGAGGCCGCACACTGGCGTCTGTGTTGGTCCTTGCAGAGGGAGTGATCACTTGCTAAGCTGAATGGCTGTGTTAAATGTTGTAGTTGCTTGGATTGGAACTTTGATTTTGGTTAAGGGTCAATATATCGGTGTGGATTAATCGATAAAAAGGCCAACGGAGAATATATGGGTACCAGTTTGCAACCGATGGATTTGATGAGTCCCGGGGGGAATCCCGAGGCTTACGTTCATACCGTCAGTGCGATTCCTATTCTAACCATCGAAGAGGAGCGGGCGCTTACCGAGCGGCTTTTCTACGAGGAAGATCTTGAAGCAGCGCGCCAATTGGTAATGGCGCACCTGCGGTTTGTGGTTCACATCGCCAAAAGCTATTCGGGTTACGGCCTCAATCAGGCGGATCTGATTCAGGAGGGTAATGTCGGCTTGATGAAGGCGGTGAAACGTTTTGATCCCCGTGTCGGCGTGCGTCTGGTCTCTTTCGCGGTCCATTGGATCAAGGCAGAGATGCACGAGTTTATCCTGCGTAACTGGCGCATCGTTAAGGTCGCGACCACTAAGGCGCAGCGTAAGTTGTTCTTTAATCTGCGTTCATCAAAGAAGAGTCTCTCCTGGTTGACCAATGATGAAGTTCACGCCATGGCTGCAGACCTTGGCGTGGAATCGACGGTGGTGCGAGAGATGGAGCGGCGCATGAGCTCCAACGATACCGCCTTCGATCTGGGTAACGATAGCAGCGATGAGGATGCTTACAAAGCGCCTGCTTATTACCTTGAGGATAAGCGTTATGATCCGGCAGGGTTGGTCGAAGACGCGCAGTCGACCGAGAATGATAATACCCGTTTGGCATCGGCGATAGGTGATCTTGACGAGCGTAGCCGTAATATTTTGGTACAGCGCTGGTTGAGTGAGAAGAAGGCGACGCTGCATGAGCTGGCGGCGGAGTATCAGGTGTCGGCAGAACGGATTCGGCAGCTGGAAAAGAACGCAATGAAGAAAGTCCGGGCGGTGTTAGAGGCGTGAGTTAGAGGCCTGATTTTCTCTGTCGATCATGATCAGCGGCGCCGGGCTTGTCCCGGCGTTGTTTTATCCGGAGTCTATGCATGAATAAGCCCCCGGGTTCGGGTCGTTGGATCTTAGTCGTCGCCGCGCTGGCCGGTGCGGCGGCGTTAGTGCTCTCCGCCTCTTCCGCCCACGTGCTGAGCGCGCTGGTCAGTCCGGAAAACCTGGCTAGATTACAAACGGCTAATCACTACCTGATGTACTACAGCCTGGTGTTGCTGGTGCTGGGGTTGTTTTACCGGCAGTGTCCCTGGTCCGGTTTACCCTGGGTGGCCGTACTGTTTACCGCTGGGGCCGGTGTTTTTTGTGGTGGTTTGTATATACTCTGCTTCTCTGGAATTTCGAGCTTTGCCTGGCTGGTGCCACTGGGAGGCTTGACGTTGTTAGCTGGCTGGTTGTTGCTGGCCTGGACCGCGTGGCGACAAGGGAGAGACTGATGATTGATATAGAACTTAACGGCGACAGCCATCAGGTGGCCGCCGAAACCAGCGTGGCATTGTTGCTGCAACAGTTGGGGTTGGCTGATAAGCGGGTTGCGGTCGAATATAATCTTGATATTCTGCCCAAGAGTCAGCATCCCAGCACTGCTATCAAGGCGGGTGACCGCATCGAGATCGTGCATGCGATCGGCGGCGGCTAACAATAGCGATCCGTTCGTATGCATGCCTGTACTATTTATAAAAGTTACCCCCAGATTATAAAAGTTACCCTCAGATTATAAAAATTACCCTCAGAGACGCACGTTATGAGCCAGCCATATCAGGATACCCCGCTAAGTTTTGCCGGTATGACCTTTACCTCCCGTCTGCTCGTGGGCACGGGTAAATACAAAGATATGCAGCAAACGGCTGATGCGATCGAAACCAGTGGCGCTCAGATCGTCACCGTGGCGGTTCGGCGTACCAATATTGGTCAGAATCCGGATGAGCCCAATTTGCTGGACGTTATCTCCCCTGATAAATACACCCTGCTGCCGAATACCGCCGGTTGCTACAGCGCCAAGGATGCGGTGCGTACCTGCAGGCTGGCGCGCGAGCTGCTGGGTGGGCACGATCTGGTCAAGCTGGAGGTGCTGGGTGACGAGAAAACCCTGTACCCCAATGTTACCCAAACCCTGATCGCCGCACGCGAGCTGATCGATGATGGCTTCAAAGTGATGGTGTATACCAGTGATGACCCGATCATCGCCAAAGAGCTGGAAGATATGGGTTGTGTTGCGGTAATGCCGCTGGGCTCATTGATCGGCTCGGGTCTGGGGATCCGTAACCCGCATAACATTCAGCTTATTCTGGAAAATGCCAAGGTTCCGATTCTGGTCGATGCCGGTGTTGGCACCGCCTCGGATGCTGCCATTGCGATGGAGCTGGGTTGCGACGGGGTGCTGATGAATACCGCCATTGCCGCTGCGGGTAACCCGGTGTTGATGGCGTCGGCGATGAAAAAGGCGATTCAAGCCGGTCGTGAAGCTTATCTGGCCGGGCGGATGCCGCGTAAACTTTACGCCAGTGCGTCCTCGCCGCTCGCGGGTAACTTCTTTTAGTCAGGATCTGTATGCGCGGGGATTCTTTTCCGGCGTAGATCTATACTCATAGCCGTGGGGAGTTAAGCCTCCTCGCGTATTTAGGGTCGTCCCCCGACCACATCGATGGATAGGCTTATGTCAGTACAGCTCCAGCAACTGCTTGATGGTCTGCTTTGTAGTGGTCAGCTTGAGTTACTCAGCAGGATCCAGCACGGTATTGAGAAAGAGGGGCTTCGGGTGACGCCTGAGGGCCGGGTGGCGCAGACCGACCACCCTCAGGCTCTGGGGGCGGCGCTGATGCATTCGCGGATTACCACGGACTATTCCGAGGCGCTGCTGGAGTTTATCACCCCGGTATTCCCCGGGGTTGATCCGGCGCTGCAATACCTGGAAGAGCTGCATCGTTACACGTACCTCAATTTAGGCGATGAAACGATCTGGGGGGGCAGTATGCCCTGCCGTATCGATGCTCCGCACGAGGTACCGATCGGTCGCTACGGCAGTTCCAATATCGGCCAAATGAAACATGTGTACCGCCTCGGCCTTGAAGCCCGCTACGGTCGGTTGATGCAATCGATCGCCGGGATTCATTATAACTTTTCTTTGCCGGAGGCGATCTGGCCCCTGCTGCAACAGCTGCGGCGAACACAAGGTCAATCTGCGGGCGGCTTGCAGGAGTTCCAATCGCAGAGCTACTTTGCCCTGTTGCGAAATTTCCGCCGTCACGGCTGGTTGTTGAACTACCTTTTTGGTGCGTCACCCGCGTTATGTCGCTCTTTTATCGGAGATAAGGCTCACCAGCTCGAAACCTTCGATGCAACAACCCTGTACGGTCGTTACGCCACCAGCCTGCGGATGAGCGATCTGGGCTATTCCGATGCGGCTCAGGCGTCACTGAATATCTGCTACAACACCCTGGATAACTATGTTCAGACGCTCGCTGCTGCGGTTGCGACACCGTATCCGGCGTATGCGGCGCTGGGAGTAAAGACCGAGGCGGGTGATTATCGTCAGCTCAACACCAATCTGCTCCAGATCGAAAATGAGTATTACAGCGATATTCGTCCTAAGCGTGTGATCCACAGTGGCGAAAAGCCATTGCAGGCGCTGCGGGATCGCGGCGTGGAATATGTGGAGATCCGTAGCCAGGACGTCAATCCGCTCTTACCGATCGGTATCGATACCGATCAGGCCCGCTTTATCGATTGTTTTCTACTGCATTGCCTGCTGTCGGATTCGACAGATATTTCTGATGCAGAGTGCGAGCGGATTAAGTCTAATCATGCGCTCGTTGTTAACCAGGGCCGCAAGCCCGGCCTGACGCTGATGCGCGCAGACGGATTGTGCGCTCTGGCTGGCTGGGGTGGGCAATTATTGGATGAGGTCATGCAGGTCGCGGAGTTGATGGACCGCGCGCAGGGAGACAGCTTGCATAGCGCTGCGGTGCAATTGCAGCGGGATAAGTTGGCGGATCCGGAGCTAACGCCGTCTGCTCAGGTGTTGCGCTTGATGCGTGAGCGCGGCCAGGGGCATAGTGAGTTTGTCTTGGCGCAGTCGCGGCAGCATCGGGATCAATTATTAGCTGAGCCTATGGATCTTTCCAAGCGCAATGAGCTGGACCTTATGGCGCAGCAGTCGTTGCAGCAGCAGCAGGAGCTGGAGCAGGCACCGCAGCAAGGCTTTGAGCAGTTCTTGGCGGATTATTTTTCCCACTGAGCGGAGTGCTCAGCGAGTAGGGGTAGTTATTAATCCGGCGGGTTAATAGGGTGGCGCATGCAGGTGCCACCCTTGCCCGGCCGCTATGTGCCTCATCAACCCCTGTCAGTTCATGTGCTTACGCCCGGTGCTTGAGATTAAGAGTCCGGCAGGCTGCTAGTTTTGAATCACGAAGCTGGTGAACAGCAGGTCGCCAAGCATAGAAAATCCCTCTTCACCGTATTCGCTGACCATGATCTGGCGGATGCTTTCCATCGCCTCCAGACGCAATGTTTCCCGTCCGGCGGGACTGGATACCGTTTCTTCCGTTTGCCGGCTAAAGAGCATCACCAGGTTGTTGCGAATATGGGCCTGGTTGTGTTTGATCTTTGCCTCAGCGTCACTGCTTTCGACCCGTATCGAGACTTCCGCCTTCAAATACTTCAGTGGGCCCACACCACCGTAATTGGTGATAAAGGGCGGCTGTAGTTCGATGTATTGAACATAGCCACTCTCTGCTTCGGCTCTGAGCAGGGACAACGGCAGGAATAGGGTTAGCAGGATGAGCAGGGATCGCTTAGTGGGCATGAGGTATTCTCTGGGCAGGGGTTGACGGTCGTATGGGTAGGCGAGCAGCTAGCGTCAGAACAGTATATAGCGCTGTCGGTGGTTTGTGCAGCGCTCTAAAAATTAGTTGGCATAAGGCGGGCGGTGGCAGTTGATATGGCGCGCGGCTTGGCGCTAGTATGGGCGCTAGGTGTTTCATCTGGGATACCAGATCTGTTAATTTGCCCTGCAGGGGCGCAAAGGTAGGACGTGACGATGCTAGAACAATGTCTTAGTGCAAAGGAACGCTGGGGCGGGGTCAGTGATCTGATCGACCGCTGGTTACAGGAACGTCAGGATCTGCTCAGCTTGTTTGTGGCCCTGCCACAACAGCAGCTGGGGGCTGAGTTGGAGGGTATTCTGCATAGTTTCAGTCAGATCATGGTCGATTATGCCTCATCCTGGCATTTTGGTGTCTATGAGCACCTGTTGGCTGAGGCGGACGAATTTAATGACGGTGGCTTGAATCTGGCCCACGAGCTTGAACCGAAGATCCGTGCCACTACCGATGCGGTGCTGACGTTTAATGATAGCTATTGCGAGTTAACAAACCTCTGTGTTCAGGATGTAGCCCACCTGAGCCGGGACCTGTCAAGCTTGGGGGAACGGCTTGCTGAGCGCTTCGAGCTGGAAGATCTTCTGATTGAAAGGCTGCACAATGCCCATAAGGATCGGGTTTAGCCCGTAGTGCGGCGGCCTGACTATCAACGGTTAGACCCGCAGCGCTCTGGTCATCAACGCTTGCGCCACCCGCTTGCAGCCCCATTGCTGGCGCTGACCCTGCTGACGGGGTGTAGTTATGGTGATAAGCCTGCTAAACAGGTCGAAGTTGCCGTACAGGGGCTTTATAGCGCAGCGGTTTCGGCGGATGGTCGTTATGGCGTGGTCGGCTCTATCCAGCACGGCGGTAGTCTCTGGGACTTGCAATCAGGCGAACGGCAGTTTAACTGGAACCACAACAAAGATGGGTTCAGTGACTTAGTTGCCGCGGCGTTTTCGCCCGAAGGCGACTATGCGATTACGGCGGGTCAGCAGGATATGGTGTTGTGGCAGGTTGCCGATGGCCAGTCTGTTGGGTTTTGGAATGCCCCGGCGGGGATCCTGGATGTGGCCTTGTCCCCAGGTGGTAATTTAGCGTTACTGGGGCTGGAGAATAATACCGCGCTCTATTTTGATATCAAAAATGGTGGGCTTAAGCACACCTTGAGACATCAGGGGCGCGTACGCTCAGTCGCTGTGAGTGATGATGGCGATTGGGCGCTAACCGGGTCGGATGATAATCGGGCCCGGTTGTGGGATCTGATCACCGGTGAGCTGGTGCATAGCGTCGAGCACGGTAATGGCGTTAATAGCGTCGCCCTGTCTCCCAATGGTCAGTTTGCTTTCAGCGCGGGTCAGCTTGATAAAGCGCTGATCTGGCGTACCGGTAGTGGCCAGGTTTACCAGACGCTAACCACCGACGAGAGCTGGATCCCGCAGCGGATCAGTTATACCTCGGCGAGGTTTTCCAGCAACTCGGACCAGCTACTGACGGGGACCAGCTCGGGATTAGTGCAGTTGTGGAATGTGGCTGATGGCACTGAGCTCAGGCGCTGGCAGGTGCATAAGCGGGAGCAGTTTCGTCCGACCAGTGCTTCCCTGTACGGGCTGGGGTTTGCAACTAGGGGCTATTACGCCATCGCGTCTAATGGCTTTGTAAATCAGCTTAAGTAACGGACGTGTGTTTACGAATAAGCCTGTGCTTACGAATTAAAACGGAGGCTTAATGCCTCCGTTTTTATTGCGCAACGTTGGGTGTGCGGGCGCTTACTTCTGGGGGTTGATATCCAGCAGTTCGACTTCAAACACCAGGGCTGAATTTGGCCCAATCACCTGGCCCATGCCGCTAGGGCCGTAGGCTAGCTCTGCCGGGATGTACAGCTCGGCTTTGCCGCCTTTGCTGATCAGTTGCAGTCCCTCGGTCCAGCCTGGAATGACGCCGTTAAGTGGGAAGGTCGCGGGTCCGCCATGCTTGTAAGAGCTGTCGAATTCGGTACCGTCGATGAGGGTGCCGCGATAATGAACCTGTACGGTATCTGCGGCAGTGGGCAGGGTGCCATCACCCTTACTGATTATTTTGTATTGAAGTCCGCTGGCGGTGGTGTTGATGCCCTCTTTTTTGGCATTGGCGGCCAGGAATTCTTCGCCGGCGCTCTGGTTGTTTTTGCCCTGCTCGGCGGCCTGCTCCTGCTGGCGCTGCTGAAACAGTGCCTGGGCCTCTTGCATGGTCTGCTGTAGCGCTTCATCGCTTAAGCTGCGGCCGGTTTTGATCGCGGATTCTTTTAGGCCGAGCAGGAACATCTCTTGGTTTAAGGTATAGCCAAGACCCTCCATTCGGGCTGCTACATCCAGCCCCATGATGTAGCTTATTTTTTGCTCTGGAGACTGCGGCTCTTCGGCATGAGCAACGGGTAGAGCCAGGAATGCGGTTGCCAGGGCTCCGGCCAGTACGTGTTTCTTCATTGTTAATCCTTTTGATAGGTGATTCTGTTGGGTGTTGCTTGTTGTCCTTTGATAGCCAGTATAGCGTGAAAGTTCCGTTGATAATCAGCAGCTGGCCGCATTGAATGGGGCGCTTGCTATGGTACACTCCGCGCCATGATAGAACTCATCCAATTAAGCCTGCAGCGGGGCAAGAATCAACTGCTGCAACAGGTCGATCTGCGTCTGCATGTCGGTTACAAAGTCGGCCTGATCGGGGCCAATGGCAGCGGCAAGTCCAGCCTGTTCAAGATGCTGCTGGGCGAGCTGGAGGCGGATGCCGGTGATTTGCGGTTGCCTGCTCAGTGGCGTATCGCGCATATGGCTCAGGAGTCGCATACGCTGGACCGGGCTGCGGTTGATTATGTCCTTGATGGCGATAGCGAGTTGCGCCAGGTTCAGCAGGAGCTTGCGCTCGCGGAGCAGCAGGTCGATTCGCTACACGTAGGCGAGTTGCATGCCAAACTTGCGGCTATCAACGGCTACAGTGCGGATGCCCGGGCGCGGCAGTTGCTCAGTGGTCTGGGTTTTCACGAGTCGGAAGTGGATCGTACGGTGGCGGAGTTTTCCGGAGGGTGGCGGATCCGCTTGAATCTGGCCCAGGCGTTGATGAGTCGCTCAGATCTGCTGCTGTTGGACGAACCGACCAATCACTTGGATCTGGACGCTACTCTGTGGCTGGAGCAGTGGCTCAAAACTCATGAAGGCACTCTGATTCTGATCTCTCATGACCGTGATTTCCTCGATCGGGTGGTGGGCCATATCGTCCATCTTGATAAGGCTAAATTGACCCTTTATAAGGGTAATTATTCGGCCTTTGAAACACTCCGGGCTGAGAAGCTGTCACATCAGAAAGCGGCCTTTGAGAAGCAGCAGCAGCGGATTGGTGAGATTGAGAGTTTCGTGCGTCGGTTTAAGGCCCAGGCGACCAAGGCCAAGCAAGCGCAGAGTCGGATCAAAGAGCTGGAGCGGATGGAGCGGATTGCCCCGGCACACGTAGATTCGCCGTTTAGTTTCAGTTTCCAATGCACCCATAAGATGTCCAGTCCGTTGTTGGTGCTGGATAAGGCGGAGCTGGGCTACGCCGGAAAATCGATTATCAAGGAGTGCACTCTGCAGCTGTTGCCGGAGATGCGCATCGGCCTGCTGGGTGCCAACGGAGCGGGTAAGTCGACCGTGATTAAATCCTTGATGGCCGATATCGAGCTGCTGGCGGGTGAGCGCCGAGCCGGTGAAAACCTGCGGGTTGGCTACTTTGCTCAGCATCAGCTCGAGGCGCTCGACCTCGATGCGTCACCGTTATTGCATCTGCAGCGGCAGGCGCCGGATGCCAGCGAGCAGCGCATCCGTGACTATCTTGGCGGGTTTGGTTTTCGAGGGGATGATTGCCTGGATCCGGTTAAGCTGTTCTCCGGCGGTGAGAAGGCTCGATTGGCCTTGGCGCTGATCGCCTGGCAAGAGCCCAATCTGTTATTGATGGATGAGCCTACCAACCACCTCGACCTTGAGGTACGTCATGCGTTGACGTTGGCGTTGCAGTCGTTCCCCGGGGCGCTGATTCTAGTTTCGCATGACCGTCATCTGTTACGTAACTGTGTTGATGAATTTCTGTTGGTCAGTGATGGGCAGGTGATCCCGTTTGAGGGTGATCTGAACGATTATGGACGCTGGCTGACTGAGGCGGCGGCTAATCGAATTGTGGTTGAGTCTGATAACTCGGAACCGGTCGGTGGTGAGTCGTCCCTGGATCGCAAAGAGCGCAAGCGCCTGGAGGCGGCAAGGCGGCAGCAGCTGGCACCACTGCGCAAGCGGGTTGAAAAGCTTGAGCTGCAGATGGAAGCCCAGGAGGCCGAGATTAACCAGCTCAATGAGCAGCTGGCGGACCCTTTGCTCTATGAGGAGGGTAATAAGCTTCAGCTGAAGCAGTTGCTGCAGCAGCAGGCGCAGTTACAGCAACGCAGTGGTGACACCGAGCAGCAGTGGATGGCCAGTGCAGAGGAGTTGGAGTCGTTGACTGAGCAGGACGACAGCGACTCTTAACCGGGTAAGTCGACAGACCTCCTGGTCTGTCCCCATCATGCACTTTCGTTCACCGGGCCTAACCGTACCCGCTTGGTTTGATCGCGCTCGCATCGGCCGTTTGGGCAAAGGTGGCGCATTCATGTGAATGAGCCAGGATGCGCTTAACTGGCCTTCAGGAAACTCTCCAGCTCTTGCATCTCGGCGGTCTTGGTTTGGATCAGCGTAAAGGTGTTCTGCACGGCTTGGGGTTCTAAGCCGAGCTGTTGGTAGAGGGTGTCAGGAATGGTGCCCTTAGGCCCATCGCCAACCCCGTTAGTGCGCATCACGCGCAGCGTCAGATCGATCAGGTGGGCGTAGTTGTTATGTTCTTCCTGGTAGTTCGGGGTATTCTGAAACCGGATCCCTTTGCTTACTTCGTCGGGCAGATTCCAGGTCTGTGCGAGCCAGGAGCCGATCTGCTCTCGGGTCACGTTGAGAATCTGTTTTTCAACATGCTCGTGGTGCAGGTGTGAATTGGCTTCGATATAGCGCGATACCAATGAGAAGTGGGGCGGAAAGACATGGGCCAGAATCAGATAGCCGAAGTTGTGTAATAATCCGGTTAAATACACCAGTCCGGGACGAAGCCGTAGTTCAGCGGGCATCTGCTTGGCTAGTTTTTCGGCAAGGGTGGCGCAGAATATAGCTTGCAGCCAGTATGGGGTGCTGCCGCGTGGTGTGTCGGTGGGGAGTGTTAGTGTGCGACCCATAGCCACGCCCAGTGCCAGGTTGACCACCAGATCGTAACCCAGGACCCGTACGATCGCGTCGTGGATCGAATCGATGCCGCCGGGGGCCGCGTAGTAGGGTGATGCAGCCCAGCTCATCACCTGTGCCGACAGGCTTGGATCCATCAGTACGATCGGCACCAGATCATCGATACCTGCGTTTGGATTGGCGCGTAGCTCGATAATCTTCAGGGCCGTGGGTGGCAGCGTCGGCAGTCCCAGGGTGTCTTCGAGGCGTTGCTTGATTCTTAGGGTGGTGAATTTCTCCACCGCCCGGGTGATCACGGTCACGTCGCTGCCGCGAATCTGTTTGGCTTCGATGGCATCGGTGCCGATGCTGAGTTTGCACAGCTGCAGGTTGTCGGTGAACATCGCTGCATTGAGCGAGAGAATACGCCCGCTGTTGGGCTCAATCACGTCAAACTGGTCTGTCAGTGAGCACTCCGCATCTGCCAGTACCGGTAGTGCTAGCAGCTGTTCGATCCCTTTGTTGTGATCCAGTGCTGACTGATTGAAAAAGGCTGCCGCATCATGCGTGGATAGCGGCTGCAGTTGTCTATGGGTGTGTTTCCAGAGGCTGACCAGATTGAGCAGTTCGTTATAGGGAAGAATGACTAGAGCGCGTCCCTGGTTGTCACTGAGCATAACGATTCGAAGCGATGGTTTGCTCATATTGAAATCCCTATAAATGTTGTCACGGTTGGGCTCATCCTAGGAGTAGCCCAAAGAGCCCGGCAAGTGATCGGTGCTGGGTTCGCAACAAAAAAAATGATAATTATCGCGCTGCTACATCAGCTGGGGCTTAACGCGGCCAGGCGCTCTGTGGGTTAATCTCAAGCAGTGACCAAAATACCGTCCATCTCTACAGCCGCTTCTTTGGGGAGTTGAGCAACACCGATGGCGGCGCGTGCTGGGTAGGGTTGCTGGAAGTAGCGGGCCATGATCTCGTTGACGGTGGCAAAGTGGCTCAGATCGGTCAGGTAGATGTTCAGTTTAACGATCTGTTGCAGTGAACCGCCTGCGGCCTCGCAGACGGCGCTGAGGTTTTCGAATACCTGGACTACCTGGGCAGAAAAGTCACCCTCGACCAGCGTCATGGTGGCCGGAACCAGCGGGATTTGGCCTGATAAATAGACCGTGCTGCCCACTTTTACAGCTTGGGAATAGGTGCCGATCGCTTGCGGTGCGTTGTCGGACTGAATAATTGCTCGGTTGCTCATACGCATCTCGGTTGGTTGGAAAGTTGGGGGTTTGCTCAGCAGCGGAGGATCCGCGAAACCGATTTTATACCTCGGACTCGCTTGATGATCCGGGCTAGGTGGATTCGATCGCGTACCTGAAGATCCAGATGCACGGTGCTGATACGGGCTTCTTTCTCATCGATATCGATGCGTTGGATGTTGCCGCCAGCCTCTGAGATTTTGGTGGCTAAGGTCGCGATAATGCCGCGTTGTGCTACCAGTTCAATCTTCAGTGCGACGCTGAAATCTTCGTCAAGGTGCTTATCCCAATTGAGCTGAAAGCACTTTTTAGGATCGTCGCGGAAGTCATGAATATTACGGCAGTCATCACGATGGACGACGATGCCGCGACCGCTGCTGATATGCCCAAGGATGTGGTCGCCCGGGATCGGGTGGCAGCAACGTGCGTAGGAGAGTACAAGTCCCTCTCTGCCGCTGATCGATAGGCTGTGTTCCTGGTTGGTGTCGGCTTGCTCGGGGTTATCAGCAGGCTGCAGTCGCTGCGCGACCAGGTAAGCCATTCGGTGACCCAGGCCGATCTCCATCAAGAGTTCATCCAGCGTGTTTAAATTTGACTCTTGCAGATAGTGGGTAAGCTGTAGTGGTTGGATCTCTTCGATCGAGCTACCCAGCCCTGCCAGAAACTGATTAAGCATACGCCGTCCAAGACTGACCGATTCTTCGTGCTGCTTGTGTTTGAGAAAGTGACGAATATTGGAGCGCGCCTTGCTGGTGACGACAAAGTTGAGCCAGGCCATGTTGGGCTGGGCGCTGGGGGTGGTGATGATCTCGACCGTCTGGCCGCTTTCGAGCGGCGTGCCTAGCGGAGCCAGGCGGCGATTGATTCGGCATGAAACACAGCTGTTGCCAATATCGGTATGCACCGCATAAGCGAAATCGATAGGTGTCGCGCCCTTGGGGAGTTCGAAAATGCGCCCCTTGGGGGTGAAGATATACACTTCGTCGGGGAACAGGTCGATCTTCACGCTCTCGATAAAATCGATCGAGCTGTCGGTCTTTTTCTGCATCTCTATCAGCCCCTGAACCCACTGGCGGGCACGGTTGTAGCTGTGTTCGATGCGCCTGCTACCCTCTTTAGAGCCCTTGTAGCTGCTGTGAGAGGCGATTCCTTGGTTGGCTATTCCGTCCATCTCTTCGGTGCGGATCTGAATCTCGATGGAGATGTCTTTGGCGCCGAACAGGTCGGTGTGTAGCGACTGGTAGCCGTTAGCTTTGGGGATGGCGATGTAGTCTTTAAAGCGCCCGGGGACAGGTTTGTACTGGTTGTGCACGGCGCCCAGAATGCGATAGCAGGTGTCGATCTTGTCGGTGACGATGCGGAAGGCAAAGACGTCCATGATCTCGTTGAACGATTTCCGCTGCGCGACCATCTTGCGGTAGATGCTGTAGAGGTGTTTCTGCCTGCCGCTGATCGTGAACGAGAATCCCTGTTGGTGCAGGCGTTCGGTGATGGTCTTTTCAATCCGTTCCAGCATATCTTTACGGTTGCCGCGGGCATTGGCCACGGCCTTGCCGATCATCTTATAGCGCATCGGATAATAAGCGCGGAAAGCCAGATCCTCGAGTTCTATATGGATGTCGTGCATCCCCAGGCGGCTGGCTATCGGGGCGTAGATGTCGAGGGTTTCACGCGCGATGCGGCGCTGTTTTGCCGGAGGCATGACCCCGAGGGTGCGCATGTTGTGCAGGCGGTCGCCGAGTTTGACCAGAATGACCCGGATATCCTCGGCCATCGCCATCATCATCTTTTGAAAGTTTTCGGCCTGGGCTTCGGCTTTGGTCTCGAAGTTCAGATGGGTCAGTTTGCTGACGCCGTCGACGATGCCCGTAACGGCGTCACCGAATTGACTGTGCAGTCCCTCGGTGCTGACGTGCGTATCTTCGATTACGTCGTGCAGCATCGCTGCCATCAGGCTTTGGTGATCCATGTTCATTTCAGACAGGATCGAGGCAACGGCTAAAGGGTGGGTGACATAGGGCTCGCCGCTTTTGCGGCGCTGGCCATCGTGGGCCTGTTCGGCATAATAGTAGGCGCGCCGAACTTGGGCGATCTGTTCGGGGTCCAGGTAGCTACTAAGTCGTTGTGACAGCAGTTGGATTGTAGGCATAGGCTGACTATACCAGTATCAACACCGAATGCTCTAAAATTGCACTCCCTCTGCTGCTGCAGAGGGACATTTAAATAGAATCAGCTTTCAACGACAACGGCGGGTGCGTCTGCGAGCAGGTCTTCGACGCTGACAGGACGCTCTTCGAGAATACTCGCATCGATCAAGCCCGCTGCGATTTCACGCAGGGCGACGACGGTGCATTTATCGTTTTCCCAAGGCACCAGAGGGTCTTTGCCGCCGGTGGCCAGCTGTCGGGCACGTTTGGATGAAACCATAATTAGCTCGAAACGGTTTTCGACATGTTCTAGGCAATCTTCAACAGTTACGCGGGCCATCTTTTACCTCAGGGGTTAATCTACTGGTTCCGAAAATAGCCGAGCAGTGTACAGAAGCTAGGCAGCTATTGGCAAGTTATCGTTGCCTGATTGGCGATTTACTCCAGTAATCGTTCGATCAACTGCCGATGCTGGAGCCGCTGGCGTTCAATTTGTTGGCGTTTGGCGACAAAAATTGCCTGGAGTTCCCGTAGCGCCTGGTCGAATCCATCATTGATCACTAAATAATTGAATTGGTGGTAGTGCGACATCTCATTGACGGCTTCGGCCATGCGTTGATCGATGATGGCAGCTGAGTCCTGGCCTCGATTATTGAGCCGTTGTTGTAGCGCTTCCCGAGAGGGCGGCAGAATAAAGATCGAGACCGATTCGGGCATCAGTGTGCGAACCTGTTGGGCCCCCTGCCAGTCGATCTCCAGGATCACATCCTTGCCCCCGGCCAGGGTGGCTTCAACCCAGCTGCGCGAGGTGCCGTAGAGATTGGTGAACACTTGGGCGTGTTCGAGAAAGTCGCTGTCGGCGATCATGCGTTCGAATGTGCCGTGATCGGTAAAGTGATAATCCATACCCTCCACTTCGCCCGGGCGCGAAGCGCGGGTGGTGTGGGATACCGAGACGCAGGTAAGAGGGTCGTGGCCGATCAGTGCCTTGACCAGGCTGGTTTTTCCGGCTCCGGAGGGGGCCGATATGATATAGAGCGTGCCTTTAGTCATGAGATTTCCGATTGTTCTGGATACTTTTCGGGTATTAAGTGTTATTTCGAGATTGTACTGTAAAGCGTGCCAGCAGTAATGTATTGGCTGCAGATAGCTCGAGTCGAACGCTGAACCAGGGGTTGATGCTGCCGTACGATTTGGTGGCCTTGGCCAGCCGATCAGGCTTAATAGCCTGATCTGGATGATTTATTATTCCTCCTACTAAGGAGGAAATCGCCCCTAAGGCGTAAGCCGAACGACCCGTTCGCTGCGTTTAACTACAGAGATCGTTGAGTATGGAAATGAGTATCGGCTACGAGCTGCTGGCCCTGTTGTTTGTTGTCGGGCTGTTGGCCGGGTTTATCGACGCCATCGCGGGCGGGGGCGGGCTGATTGCGCTGCCCGCGCTGCTATTTGTTGGTCTTTCTCCTGCCCAGGCGTTGGCGACTAATAAGTTGCAGGGCACCTTTGGTACCTTTTCCGCCAGTCTGTATTTTATCCGCAGGGGGCTGGTCGATCTGCGCAGTATCGGCACTATGGTGCTTTGCACCTTTGTCGGTGCGGCCCTCGGGACGCTGTTGGTGCAGCAGATCGATCCCGGATTTTTGACCGCCGTTATTCCTGCGTTGCTGATCCTGATTGCGCTCTACTTCTGGTTTTCACCCCAGGTCGGCGAGGAGGATGTGCAGCAGCGGCTTGGCCCGCTGAGCTTTGCGCTGAGCGTTGGTTTTGGGGTCGGTTTTTATGACGGCTTTTTTGGCCCGGGCACCGGATCGTTTTTTGCAATCGCCTTTGTCGGTCTGCTGGGCTTTGGGCTTACCAAGGCCACCGCGCATACCAAAGTACTCAATCTCACCAGTAATATCGCTTCGCTGCTGTTTTTTATTCTCGGCGGCCAAGTGGTCTGGAGTCTGGGGTTGGTGATGGCGGTGGGGCAGCTTATCGGTGCTCGGCTGGGGGCCACCCTGGTGGTGCTGAAGGGCTCGAAGCTGATTCGGCCGCTGGTTGTGACTCTTTGTATTCTGATGAGTTTGAAATTGTTGTTGGCTTGAGATGCGGCAGGTTGATGTCCCGTAACGTTTTAGGGCACCTCTGCGCTCTTTAAGCGCATGCCTGAATCCTTCACTGCGTCGCTGAGTCTGGTGCGCCGCAACCTTCCAGATCGTAACGCTGCAAAAATGGGCAGGCGTACACCGGCAACAATGCGGGAATCTGGTAGTACTGTTCAGCAATCTTTTTTAATACGCGTTCGCGATAGATGGGATAGTTGAAGTTTTTACCGTCGGCATACCAATACTGCACACCCGCCAGGGTAAAGGATCCGCTCGCTATGGATTCAAAGTAAGGCGCCAGCTGATCTAAATCCATTGGCGATTTATCAAATACTCTGATGGGGCGTCCGGCATACTCTCGAAAATCCACGATAATGTCGTCTTGGCGCGCATGATAGTTACCCATCCCAAACACCGCCCAGTATTCACCGGCGTGATAGGACAGCAGGGAGGCCGGGGTATAGGATCTCGCCATCACCACCGCATCTGGCGCCAGATTAGTACGCAAGGCGGCCACAATTTTTTTCGTTTCTTTATGAAATACGATGCCCTTGTAAGCCCCGGTGTCTTCCCAGGCGGATAGTGGTAGCAGAATAAGCGCAGCCAGTGCCAGAACATGCGGAACGCTTAACCACAGGCTCCAGCGGAAATATTTTCGCAATTCATCCGGGCTGGACTGCGTGCCGACAAACAAAAACAGGAACGGCATAAATCCCAGTACCCAGTGCAAGCCGATGACTTTCTGGGTAGAGAGCAACATGAACAGCGCGAAGGGGAGGGCAAAGAGCACCACCAGGGCGCCATGCTGCCAGAGGGCTCGGTATGAACGCACTAATTTGAGGCTAACCCAGGGGGTCAGCAGGTAAACCATCATCACCAGATACAGAGTCACCGTGCCGAAGGACCAGTGTGCCCCTTCATGGCGATTCACCAGGTTGAACATCACATTGTTCCAGCAATGGTTGGCGTTGTAGACAACATTGATTGCGCTGAAGGGCAGCGCGCATAGCGCCAGTATGATCAGGTTCAGCCGCTGCTTAGGTGTACGCACCAGGTAAACAAAGTAGGCCATCGCTAACAGGCCGGCGAAATATTTGGACAGCAACGCTAATCCAAGAAAAGCACCGCTGGCCGCATACCAGGTTTTATGCTCAGACAGGGTGGCGCGGATAAAACAGTAGCCCGAGGCAAACATAAACAAAATCAGCGGCGTGTCGGAGGTTATTAGAGTGATGGACCAGGTAAAAGGCAAGGCCAGAAAAAGGCTGCCTAGCCCATAGGCGTGAGTGGCATGAGTGGGTGCCAAGCGCTGCAGCAGATCGACCATTCCCAGCGCGATGCTGCTCCACAGAAAAACCGTGACCAGGCGTAAGGACAGGGGGTGGCTGGAGATAGGGTTAAGCAGAGACAGTAGCCAGCCGACCATGGGCGGATGATCGTAATAGCCCCAGTCTGGATAAACGCCCCACTGATAGAAGAATGCTTCATCTGCTGTCATCGGAAAAAAGGCAGCCAGCCAAAGCTTCAGCACCAGGCTCAGGATGAACGTCCATTTGAACCTGTTCCGGGCGAGCGCCAGATCATCACTGTGGGTGCGCGAATCCAGACGGCTCAACGGCATTAAAAACTCCTTGGTGAACGCTTAATCCGGATATTTCATCAAGGGGTCGGGATTTCTGGGCCAGCTGGCTAAGCAGTTGGTTTTATCTTCCGCCAAGCCTTGGTGGTTCCAAGGCTTAAGGGAGATGGTGCCAAATGCAACGTCAGATTGCTCAGAAAACCGATCAGCGCCCTCGGTAGCAAAGTGTGACTTGCTAATGTAAACAGTATCTTCAGTAACCATAGGACTTACAGCCTGACTATTAGCGCCTTTGTGAAAAACCCGGGTTAAGTTTGAACAGACAGAGTCAGCACACCTACAACAATCAACGAGGTGCCCAGGACCTTGTAAAGGTTGACGGATTCACCGAGTAAAAAAATGCCTGCCAACGTCGTGAGTACGAATCCGAGAGCGATCAGAGGATAGGCCGTACTCACGTCCAGTTTCCCTAGCACCAATAGCCATAGACCGGCGCTGGCGCCGAAGCAGATCATCCCCGCCCAGATTAAGGGGCTGCTCAGTGCTAGCCAGTAGACTAATTTGAGACCGTTGCCCATGGCTTGTTGGATGTCCGCTGACGACATGCCCATTTTAAGTAAAATTTGCGCAGTGGCGGTTAAGCACACGCACAGCAGCGCCAACCCCAATACCAGCAGCTGACTCATAGGCTAATTCTCAAAGACGCCGCAGCGACGATCGTGGCGATCATCAGCGCCACTATCCAGCTCGCTTTGTCGGTAATGGCAAATAGCAGAGGGTCATCGTAAATTTCTTTGCGGGAGGTTTTGATCCACATGCGCATGATCCAAAACAATATGACCGGTAGCGTCAGCCATAGCAGCCAAGCACTTGGGTACATGGCTGTGCCCGCCTGGGTGTCGATGAAAAGTGCCAATACCATCACCGCAATAAAGCCGCTGGCGATGCCCATGGGTATCAGATAGGGCAGGTCGGTGTCGCGGTAGCCGCGTCCGGCGAGGGGCTCATGATCCGCATCCCTGATGGGTTCCAGTTCGGCGCAGCGCTTCACGAGCGCTAAGCTTAGGCACATGAACAGTGAGATCGCCAGCAACCAGCTTGAGATCTCAATGTCACTGGCCACACCGCCTGCCAGCACGCGATGGGTGTACAGTAAGGCCAGGATCAACACATCGACCAAGGCGACCCTTTTCAGCCAGATGGAATAGCTCAGCGTGGCCACGAGATAGAGCAGTAACAAACCTAAAAACGGCAGTGACGTCAACGCGGCCAACCACAGCGACAGGGGTAGCAGCAGGGCTGCCGCACCCAGCCCGAATGCAATGCTCAGTCTCCCTGCGGCGAAGGCGCGCGCGCGTTTGCGTGGATGGATACGGTCAGCCGCCAGATCGAACAGGTCATTGATTACGTAGGTGGCTGAGGCGCAGAGGCCGAAGGCGATAAAGGCGAGCAGACAGGTGAACCATTTATCGCTGCTGAGCGAGTGCGCCATCATCAGGGGAATAAACAGTAACAGGTTTTTTGCCCACTGATGCAGGCGCAAGGCTTGCGCAATCAACCCTAAGCTCCGTGGTCGGGCAGGAATCACCAGCGAGGGCGTGCATAGACGATTGACCTCGCGGGTGAGTGCGGTGGATGGATTCACCAGTATCACTTCGCGTGCTTGGCTCCAGATCGCTAAATCAGCACGGCTGTTGCCCGCATAGGCAAAGGCTTGGCCTGCCGCATCCTGTTGGATAAGGCGCAGTTTTACTGCAGATTTTAAATTGACCGATGAATTACAGTTCAACACGGCATCAAAGAAACCAAGGTGATCGGCAACTTGCCGGGCGAGGCGTTGATTGGCTGCGCTGGCCAATACCAAGCGCCGACCCGCTGCAGCTTGCTGGCGCAGGTAATCGAGGCATGTCTCGTTGTAGGGCAGCAGCGACATGTCCAGCTCGATCCGGTTCGCAATTTCCGCTTTCATGCGGGCACGGCCCTGTCGCAGCCAGAATAGGCACAGGAGCAGGTACAGGGGGTTTCTCTTGATCAGAACCAGGGCCGATTCAAATAGCAGATCCGTATAGGTAAGGGTGCCATCGAGGTCTACGTAAAGTGTTAGCTGGTGAGAACTGTCGTTCATGGCCTGGATCTGTCCGCCTCCTCAATCGCAGTCTTCGACGCTGTCGTGTGCTGCCGTCATCGCCATTTCAACCTTTAGCACAGTTCTAGCATAGCTCTAGCATATTAACCCGGCGGGTTAATATGTGACGCAAGGATGCGTCAACATTGGTCGTAGACCAATGCGAGCCCAGAAAATCAAGCAGTTCCACGCAACTGCGCCAGATTTTAGGGGCGACGGACAGATAGGTATGGAACCTATTTGTCCACCAGGTTAATAGCTCTAGCATAGTTCGACTAGAACCCGAGCGTAGCCAGGGAGAGGCTCGGAAAGCCACATAGGTCCCTGTGGTTGCCGTTGGCTGGGCTGTTAATGGTGCGTTCATGGGGGTGGTTCAGAATAGTGCCAAGGGAGTTAAAACAGTGCCTCCCTTGAGGAGCAGAGTATGAAAGTCAGCACATTGGTTGCATTGGTTGCGGCAGTTTGGGTATTTTCTGCCCCTGTTTTTGCAGATCGAGGGCATCGCCAGACGGGGCAAGAGGATCGTTTTAGTATCCGCTACTCGGATCAGAATTACGCTATTCGCTGGGGCTACAATGATCCCGGTTTGGTGCGTCGGCAGCGCCTGCGAGACTATGGCTGGGATAGGTATCCGCGCCATCGTCCTTCAATCAGGGAGTTACGTCGGCATCGTTATTATTCAGGTCGGGGCTTGCACCCGCGCCGCTACCAATCACCCTTTAGAGGGAGGCAGTGGCCGCACGCGCGGGCTCATCAGCAGCCACGTTTTCCGCACTCCAAGGGCTCTGATCGGCGTCGTTCAAACGGCCGGAGCTGGTAAGGACTTAGCGTCCTTAGTCTTAAAGCGAGCAGCGCCGCGTGCAGTCTTGGCTGTTCGCGGTTGCTGATTCGTCCTGGGTATGGGCGCTCCGGCTTGCCGTCAGCATCTCTGGATACCGCGTCCTGATCGGTTGGCCAGGGGTGCGGGTTGGTCATCAAGAACAACGGGTTAAAGAGATCGCCCACAAATTGTCATTAGCCGCCATCAACAAAATCCAGCTGGCGCCAGGCTTCATAGCTCACCACGGCTACCGCGTTAGAGAGGTTCATGCTGCGTGCCTGTGCCCGCATCGGGATTCGAATCCGCTGCGATTCCGGAATGGCATTGCGCACCGCATCGGGTAGGCCGCTGGTTTCTGAGCCGAACAGCAGCACGTCCTGGTCCTGATAGCGCGGTTCGGTATGGGGTCTTGAGCCTTTGGTGGTCAGGGCAAAGATGCGGCGTTCGCCCATGGCGGCCAAAAATGCCGGGTAATCGGGGTGGGTCGTCACCCGGGCCAGATCCCGGTAGTCCAGTGATGCTCGTCGCAGTTTCTTTTCATCCATCTCGAAACCCAGCGGCTCGATCAGGTGCAGATGACAGCCGTTGTTTGACGCCAGGCGGATGATGTTGCCGGTATTTTGAGGCATGCGCGGTTCGTACAGGGCGATGTGGAGCATGGTTACCACCGACGGTTAAAAGAGCTATTACGAAGAGAGGAACAAGGTGGTTTAGCGTGGTTTTGCTGTTTGGATGGGTTTTGCAGCGAGAGCGAGTGGCAGGGGTAAATGGCCGCCATCGATGTGGTACCGATGGCGGCCATTAACGCAGAATTAGTGCGTTTCTGCTGGCGCTTCGGCCTGGGCCTGCTTCTGCATCTGCTCAGCAAAGAGTGCTTCAAAGTTCACCGGCGCCAGCATCAACGCGGGGAAGCTGCCTTTGTTGGCCAGGCTGTCGACCGCTTCGCGGGCGTAAGGGAACAGGATAGTGGGGCAAAATGCGCCCAGGGTGTGTTGTAGCTGAGCCTGTTCCAAGCCAGTGATAGTAAACAGACCGGCCTGTTGAACCTCGATCAGGAACGCGTTTTCGCCGTCGTTCTTAGCGGTCACGGTCACGGTCAATACCACTTCGTAGAGGTTCTCTTTAACGGCACGAGTACGGGTGTTGAGCTCCAGGTTGACCTCAGGCTGCCACTGCTTGGTAAAGGCTTCGGGCGCACCGGGCGCCTCCAGAGAAGCATCTTTGAGATAGACCCGCTGAACGGAGAATTGTGCCTGTGGGGCTTCTTGCTGTGCCTGGTCGGTCGCTTGGGTGTTGCTGTTTTCTTCAGACATGCGAGTTCCTTGTTGTTAGGTCAAAGTCTGTAAATCCGGACTAGGAGGCTGTCCGAGAACAGCGATCGTCACGAAAGAGGTGCATTTTGAGGCAGATTTTCCGATCATTTGCGAAGAATAGTGGTTCTATTTGACAACAATGAGCGGTAAATCTGACCTAAATGCGAATTTTGCAGTAGGTCTGTCTGTTCTCGGTCAGCCTCCTACTTGCGCAGTAGTGGGTCGAGACGCCCCTGGCGTTCCAGTGCCATCAGCTCGTCGCAACCGCCGACATGGATATCATCAATGAAGATTTGGGGTACGCTGCTGCGGCCGCCGCTACGCGCCATCATCTCCCGTCTTAACAACGGCTGGATATCAACGCGGATCTCTTCGTAGGCTGCCCCTTTGGTATCCAGTAACGCTTTGGCGCGGACACAGAAAGGGCAATAAGCGGTGCTGTAGATGATGATGGCCATGACTAACTCTTGTGTAGAGGAAGGTTCTGAGTCTTCCACTCGGTGATGCCGCCTGATAGCCGAGCAACAGTCTCAAACTTAGCGTCATGCAGTTTCTTCACCGCGCCTGAAGCGGTTTGACCCAGGTTGCAAACGATAATGATGGGGCGGTTGCGGTATTTTTCAAGTTCGCCGATGCGACGGTCCATATCCGCGTAAGGGATGTTTATGGAGTCGGTGATGTGGCCGGTCTTGAACTCTTTCTTGAGGCGGATGTCGACGATCGCGGCGTTCTCTTTGTTGATCATCTGCACGGCGGCGTGGGTTGAGAGTGAGGTGCCACCTTTTTTGGATTCGGTAAACAGTAGTAGCGCCAGGGTCGCGAGCAGTGCGGCGAACAGTTCCCAATGGTTGGTGGCGAATTCGATCAATTGATCCATTTCAGGTTTTCCAAAAGTCGTTGAGCGGTGATGGCCCCGTCAGGGCGCAAAAAAAGAAGCGCAAGTATACCTGTTAGCAATGCGCTAGACCATGCGTGCGGGGATAGATCCGGCGATAGAAATGCCCTGTCGTATATCAGTAATGACCTGCATTAATCAGCTATAGATGCATCCAAATTGAGATGAGGCAGATCAAATTAATTTTAAATGAGATCAATATTGATTTGTGAAGTATCATGAACGGAGCTAGTCTTAGTCTAATCGTAAATTAAAAACGTCAATATAAGAATTTGGATATGCAAGAGCGCGAACTGAAACTACTTTTTAACGCCGGATGCTTTGATCTTTGTCGTGCCGTACCGGTTTCGATGGCGAAGGGGTGGACCCTTAAGTTTCGGACTAAAGATGCCCGCGAAGAACTGCTGACGCTACAGCGCGGGCTGCAGGAGCGCGAATTCAAAAGCCTTGATGGTGCGGTATCCGTGGCGCGGAAGGTGGGTTTTGACTGGGTCCGGGTCGAGATCGGTGACATTCAGTGGAATGAACAGGTCGGTTGACAGATGGCTCTCGTGCTTAGACGACTGTGGCGGCCTCTGTTGTTGCTGGGGTGGGCATTATTGGGAGGCGTGTTGGCTCCCTGGGCTCAGGCTGAGGCGGGGCTGGCCGAGCTGGTTGCCCAGCTTAAGCAGGGGCAGGTGGTGGATTCCGAGCTGTCGCTGAAGGAGGTGCAGAGCGCCGATGGCCTGTTCTTGCTTGGTTGGCTTTATCAGCAGGGGAGCTACGGCGTAAAGCCGGATCTGCAGCGGGGGCGGGCGTTGCTCCAGCAGGCTGCAGAGAAAGGCCAGTTCGATGCGATGCATTATTGCTGGCAAGACTGCCTGGATCTGACCCCGGAGGTGCTGGAGCAGTTGCGGTTAGGGGTCGAATCGAATCATGTCCAGGCACTGTACCTGCAATCGCAGTTAGCCGACGTGATGGCGGTTGATGTCGTGACAGCAGAGAGGTCGTTATCGGCCGATCAGCTGCTGCTCGAGGCGGCCCGGCAAGGACATCGTGACGCGATTGGCAAGCTCTATGTCGACCATTTTCTCGGTTGGGCCAGGCAAAAGCGCACTCAGGCTGAAGCGGTAGCCAAGTTACAGCGCTGTGTGGCAGAGGGGGTGGTGGTCTGTTACTACCTGTTAGGGAGGCTTTATGAGCGCCATAACGATCACCAGCGAGCACTGTTTTATTATCTGCTGCTGCAGCAGGTCGATCCGGAGCTGTTTCGGGGTTATATCGATGCTGCGCATATAGCGAAACTGCTCGCACACTTGCCGCAGCCCAGTCTGGCGCTGCTGCAGTCGCGCGTTGCCAGCTATCTGGCGCAGCAGCCGAGTAGCGGTAATCCGCAGATTGATCGGTTCAAGCGCTGCGGTATCGACTATCCCTGTATCCGGCGGTTAGCGCGGACGGATGCATCCTGTTTATTACCCTATTTCGAGACCAGTTATCTGCACGGACTGCGTGACAGTGCCGGTTACCGGGCCTGTCAGGCGAGCGTCGCTGTGCCCTAATGTTCGCGCCGTAGCGATTGGCTGTCGTGATAGGCTGTGACTCTGTAATGGTGGGTTGTAGTGGTGGGTTGTAGTGGTGGGCTGTAGTGGTGGGCTGTCGTGGCGGGCAGTAACTATGGGCTGTAGTAACGGATGCCGTTCGTCAGCTCCTTGCGGCTGGCGATTGCGCGGATGGCAGAGTAAAATCGTCGGCTACTTTTTAATCGAGCAGGAACTCCTTGTCACATGTCCCAGCCTAAATCCCCTACAGCACTGATCATCCTCGATGGGTGGGGTGTCAGCGACAGTACTCAGGACAATGCTATTCATGCGGCGCATACGCCGGTTTGGGATCGTCTCTGGGCAAACAATCCCCGCTCGATGGTGGCGACTTCCGGATTGGCGGTTGGGCTGCCTGAGGGGCAGATGGGCAACTCGGAAGTAGGGCACATGAATATCGGTGCCGGGCGTACTGTCTATCAGAACTTCACCCGGATCACCAAGGCGGTCGAAGAGCGCACCCTGTTTGACAATCCGGCGCTGGTGCAGGCGATGGACGCGGCCATTGGCCAGGGCCGGGCCGTACACCTGCTGGGATTGTTATCCCCGGGCGGGGTGCACAGCCACGAGCTGCATATTCAGGCGCTGTGTCAGATGGCGGTAGAGCGTGGCGCCAGGCAGATCTTCGTTCATGCCGTTTTAGACGGCCGTGATACCCCCCCCCGCAGTGCCCTGGCGTCGATTGAGGCGCTGGAGGTCAGGTTGGCGGAGCTGGGTGTGGGGGCGATCGCATCGCTCACCGGGCGTTATTTTGCGATGGATCGGGACAACCGTTGGGAACGGGTGCAGCAGGCTTACGATGCGATGACTCTGGGGCAGGGGGTACATCAGCAGACCTCGGCGGTGCAGGCGTTAGCGGATGCCTATGCGCGGGGAGAGAACGATGAGTTTGTGCAGGCGACGGTGATCCAGGATCAGGCGGGACGGCCTAAGGGTAGGGTCGAGGATGGGGATGCGTTGATCTGTGCCAACTTTCGCCCGGACCGCTCCCGGGAGATCACCCGCGCCTTTGTCGACAAAGACTTCAGTGGCTTCGAGCGTGCCCGGGTGCCGCAGTTGGCGGCTTATGTGATGCTGACCGAATACGCGGCGGATATCGATGCCGCCTGCGCTTTTTCACCCCGCCCGATTAGCAATGGCCTGGGCGAGTATATGGCGAGCCTGGGCAAGACCCAACTGCGTATCGCCGAGACCGAAAAATATGCCCACGTGACCTTCTTTTTTAACGGTGGCCGCGAGCAACCCTACGTCGGCGAAGAGCGCATTCTGGTGCCCTCGCCGAATGTCGCAACCTACGATCTGCAGCCGGAGATGAGTGCGCCGGAGGTGACCGAGCGGCTGGTCGAAGCGATCCAGACGCAGCGTTTTGATCTGTTGGTGTGCAACTTCGCCAATCCCGACATGGTTGGTCACACCGGTGATTTTGACGCCGCAGTAAAAGCCGTTGAAGCGGTTGATCGTTGCCTCGGTCGGGTGCTGGAGGCGCTGCAGCGTGCAGGGGGGCAGGCGTTGATCTCTGCTGATCACGGCAACGTCGAATTGATGAGCGACCCGCGCACCGGCCAGGCCCATACCGCACACACGTTGTTACCGGTGGGGCTGATCTACGTCGGGGGGAAATCGATTGGCCTCGAGGATGGTTGCTTGGCAGACCTGGCGCCGACCTTGTTGGCGCTGATGCAGCTGCCGATTCCCGTCGAGATGAGCGGCCGCTCGTTGCTCCGCGAGTGATACTACTCGGCCGCTGGGTTCGCCCCGGAGTTCTGCTCAGAACACTGCTTCTGGGTGCATTGTGGTGGCTGTTCGGCTCGGCGGTGGCCGCTGCGGCTCAGCCTTCACCGCAGCAAACCGAGCGTCAGCTTAAGCAGCTACAGGGTGATATCGGAGCGCTGCAGAAAAAGCTGCGCTCGACTCAGGGGGAATATAAACAGCTGACCCGGACCCTGCGCAAGACCGAACAAGAGGGAGGGCGTCTGAGCCGTCAGTTGGCTGATAACACCCACCAGATCGCCCAGCAAAAGCAGCAGATCGAAGCGCTTAGCGGTGAGCGGTCACAGCTGCAGCAGCGCCGGGATGCGCAGTTGCAGGCGTTATCCGCCGAGGTTTCGGCCGCTTACCGAACCGGTCAGCAGGATCGGTTGCGGCTGCTACTTAATCAGCAACAGCCCGAGCAGGTATCGCGGATGTTGCGTTACTATCGGTATCTGAGCGATGCTCGCAGTGCGGCGGTCAATGAGGTAGAGCAGACCCTTGCAGGTCTGGACCGGGTCGAGCAGCAATTGCAACAACAGCGGCAGCTGCTTGCTACCGAGCTGCAGACGCTGCAGACGCGCTCCGAAGCGTTGCAGCAATCGCGCCAGCAGCGCCAGCAGGCGCTAGCCGCGATCAAGCGTCAGGTGCGGAGTCAGAGTCAGTCACTGGCGCAGCTTAAAGCCGATCAAAAACGCTTAGAACGGGTCTTTAAGGAACTCCAGCAGCCCCAGGGACTCAATGAATTACAGGTAGCCACGCAAGCATTTGCTAAGCTCAAGGGTAAACTGCCTTGGCCGACAGCCGCTAAACGCGTGGCGCTACGGTTTGGCAGTGATAGCGCACAGGGTGTGCGCCGTAACGGGATGTTGATCCGCGCACATATGGGGGCTACGGTTAAGGCGGTTCATAACGGCCGGGTGGTTTTTTCTGATTGGATGCGCGGTTACGGGATGTTACTGATCCTGGATCATGGTGGTGGTTATATGACTCTGTACGGTCACAATCAGAGTTTGTTAAAGCAGGTGGGCGACTGGGTTCCTGCTGGTGTGCCGATCGCCAGCGCTGGAGACAGCGGTGGTCAGAGCCGGGTAGGGCTCTATTTCGCAATTCGCAACAAGGGTAAACCGATCAATCCGCAGGCCTGGCTAAAGAGGGGCTAGTATGTTTTTGAATAAGTCCGAAGGACGATCTATGAAACAGCCATTCAAGAGGTTGACCCTGTCGCTGGTGTTGAGCCTGGGTCTCTGTAGCGGGGCCCTTGCGTCTCCGGAAACGGAGTCTAAGCCACCGTTGCCGCTGGAAGAGTTGCGCACCTTTGCCGAGGTGTTTGAACGCATCAAGGGCGCCTATGTCGAGCCGGTAGAGGATAGTGTACTGCTGGAAAATGCCATTAAGGGCATGCTGCGCGGTCTCGATCCGCATTCGTCCTACCTCGATCCCAAGGCGTTCGAGCACCTGCAGGTCAGCACCCGTGGTGAGTTTGGCGGGCTGGGGTTGGAGGTCGGGATGGAAAATGGTCTTATCCGAGTGGTGGCACCGATCGACGATACCCCGGCGCAGCGAGCCGGAGTGCAACCCGGTGATCTGATTCTCAAACTGGACCAAACGCCGGTCCGGGGGATGGATCTTGCCGCTGCGGTTCGCCAGATGCGGGGCAAGCCGGGCACCGATATCGTCCTGACCATCATGCGTGAAGGCGAGCCCAAGCCGCTGGAATTGACCCTGACCCGAGCGGTGATCAAGGTGACCAGCGTCAAGAGCCGGATGATAGACGGTGATATGGGTTATCTGCGCATCTCTCAGTTTCAAGTGCATACCGGTGTCGATCTGAACAAGGCGATTGAGTCCTTGAAGCAGCAGGCGTCACTTAAGGGGTTAGTTCTGGATCTGCGCAACAATCCGGGCGGCGTGTTGAATGCCGCCGTGGATACCAGCGATGCGTTCCTGGATGAGGGGCTCATCGTCTACACCAAGGGACGGCAGGGTCAATCCGAGCTGCGCTATAGCGCCAGCGCAGATAATGCCAGCGGCAAGCTGCCACTGGTGGTGTTGATCAACAGCGGCTCGGCATCCGCCTCGGAGATTGTTGCCGGTGCACTGCAAGACCACAAGCGCGCGGTGATCATGGGCACGCCCAGTTTTGGTAAAGGCTCGGTGCAAACAATCCTGCCTCTGACGAATAAGCGCGCCCTGAAGTTGACCACCGCGCGTTACTTTACCCCCAGCGGCCGTTCCATCCAGGCAGAGGGGATTGTGCCGGATATCCGCGTTGAACGATCCACCCTGACCAAGCTCGAATCCCGCAAAAGGGTCAAAGAGGTTGATCTGGTGGGGCATCTGGACAATGTCAACGATATCCCGGTTAAGGCGGCTGCAACGGGCGGTAGAAGCCTGGAGGATAGCGACTTGCTGGGTGCCGATTACCAGCTTAATGAGGCGCTGAATCTGCTTAAGGCGCTGTCGATTGTGGCTAGCAACCAAACCTTCGAATGATCTTCAGGTGGATCGGATACTACGGACTTTACCTGCTTGGCCTAGGAGCCGGGCTGGCGCAGGCTGGCGAGCAGAGCGACGCGGTGGCACAGCCAGCTCTGGTCGTGATTATCGACGATGTGGGTGATAATTGGGTGCAGGGCTCAGCGGCGGTGAGCTTGCCGGGGCCTGTCACCTATGCGTTTCTGCCCTACAGCCCCTTTGGGGCTCAATTGGCTCAGCGTGCCTTCAGTCGCGGTAAAGATGTGATTTTACATGCGCCCATGGAGAACACGCATGACCGGCCGCTGGGCCCCGGCGCGCTGACGGCGGATCTGCAGCACGATGACTTTGTGCGGGTGTTGAGCGGCGATCTGGATGACGTACCGCATGTGCAGGGGCTCAACAACCATATGGGCAGCTTGCTGACCACGCTGGAGCCGCAGATGCAGTGGGTGATGGCGTTGGCGCAGCAGCGTGGGCTGTTTTTTGTCGACAGCCGTACCACGGCTGACACTATTGCCAGGGAGGTCGCGCAACGGCAGGGCATCCCTAGCTTGCAGCGGGACGTGTTTCTCGATCACGAGCAGACTACAGAGTTTGTGCATCAGCAGTTTCTACTTGCCTTGGCTACCGCGCGCCGCCAGGGCTTTGCTGTGGCGATCGGTCATCCCCATTCGGTCACGCTGGAGTATTTGAGTTTGGCGCTGCCGTTACTCGATGAGCAGGGAGTCCGTTTGGTGGCCGCCTCGGCGCTGATTATGGAGCATCAGGAGCGGTTGCGGTTGGCCCAGGTACAGGCAGCGCACGTAGGAGGCTGACCTGCTCGGCAACAGCTCCTGCGTTGCTCTACCTCCTGCATCCATGCAG
>JBALTG010000044.1:19095-33366 GCA_036964625.1 Motiliproteus sp. | reverse complement strand
TATTCATGCATGGATTGGTCGTTATACCGACCAGCCCAGCGTGCTGCCTATGTCAGGCTGAAGCCCGACCCACAAACCCCGCCATTCATGCATGGGCCGGAATTACAGGGTTTATGTGGGTCGGAATTCATTCCGACAGAACCCCCAGGCGGCAACCTATGTTGGGCTGAACACCACCACCCACACCAACCCAATAAACCCCGATATTCATGCATGGATTGGTCGTTATACCGACCAGCCCAGCGTGCTGCCTATGTCAGGCTGAAGCCCGACCCACAAACTCCGCAGGCTGGGGTTGTTGGTTTATGTGGGTCGGTCTGAAATTGCCTCTGCATTTAAGACACTTCCCACATAGATCCCTGCAGGCAATGCGCAGCAGCTTGATGGCTGGAATAGCCGCAAAGAATGGCGCATTATCAAGCGCATAATCGCGTAGCAGGTTATATGTGTTTCGATCTGCGCCCTAAGGCTTTGAACCTTCTACACAGGAATCTGTTGCTATGAATTTGGATAAATCAAAGAAACTGTTAGCCAAGAAAGCCAAGCGGGGATTTCAAGGCTATCCGCTGATCACCATCGCCTATTATGGCCCCAACGATAAACATGCCACCAAGGTTGTGGTGGGCTTTATCGCTGAGGAGCATGCGCCTGCACTTTTAGAAAAGTTTATGACCGAGGCGGATGCCAGAATGGATGCCACGGTGCATTCGGCAATCATCAAAATAATCGAAAGGTCAGGGGCTAAATCCGTGGTTTTAGGTGCCGGAATTATGGGCTGTCCACATGAAGAGGGTATTGATTACCCGGAAAGTGAAGAGTGCCCAGAATGTGCTTTTTGGCAGGGCAAGGACCGTTTTACTGGAAAGCCCGTTTAAGCCAGAGGTGAAAACAGAAGATTTGGCTATAAAAGTCGGGGTGATGAACGTGGACACCGGTGTTTCCAGTGAAACGCTTCTGGGTGTGCAGGCCGGTGTCAGTCTACATTACCGCCGCGATGCGTTCTTCTTTGGTGCGGAAGCGCGCTATCAGCTCACCACTGAAGAAGATTTTGGTGCGGGCGATATGGATATCGACAACTCCCGGATTCTGCTTAAAATCGGTATGAATCTGTAAGTCATTACCGGAGTAACGGTAGCTTGCTTCGATTGCCGTTACTCACTCAGGGTGTCCATCCTTGCTGCGATAGATCAGTGACGTTTCATATCGCTGAAAATATATGCCGGTCTATCAGCCACAGCATTTCTTGTATTTTTTACCACTTCCGCAAGAGCAAGGGTCATTTCTCCCCGGCGTGTTAGCAAACGTTTGCGTCTGAGGCTTATTCAACACCCCGTCAAACTCAGCGAGATTCTCTTCAGCTTCCGGGTCGACGGCAATGCTTGCACATAAGGAGTGCTCAACTACCAGTGCTTCGACCTCGGCCCTGCGTTCCTCGCTGTTAACGACCAGCGTTAGCGGGTTGGTTTCGGTCCCCAGCTTGCTGACACGCTTGGTGTTAAAGCCGCAACTGCCATACTCTGGGCGCTTTTCTATACGACCTTTAAAGAAGAACTTAGACATAAATAGACCTTTGTGAACACGAAGTGCTCGTGACGAGATTGGCAGGGATCTTAGCAGATAACTGTTCGTTAAACCCGACGCTGTGGGACCCTCTGATATGCGCATCTTTATTCCCATGTAAACCTGGTCAGGTGTCTGTGGTTCTAGGAGCCGGAGGGGAGGGTGCAACCCGGTTTCTTGAGCAAGGTCAATAAATAGTCAATCAAACGGTCGTTTGCCGAGTTTGCCATTGTGAAAAAGAGATATGAAATGCACTATGCTCCACAAGTTTGAAATATCCCCGATCCTAAGGCGACATTATCGTGAAAACTTTCGCTTACGGGTTGATGCTTCAACTTAGCAGGGCTTGAACTTTAACGGATGCGCGCCATTACGGATAACTAGGGAGGGTTACTAAGTAAAGTTTAGGAGTACCCATATCATGGGCTTTCACTATTTCACAGATCTTAATCGCCGTTACCTACCCATCGCTACGATTGGGTTTGCATTAACGCTTCCGGCCGCCTCCTTGGCGCAAGCCCAACCCCCAGAAAGAATTTTTGGCTCTAACGCGCCTTTTTCGATCGATGAGCTGCCACCCGGTAAGTTTCGTAATGCCCTGAAAAACTTACCGCCTCAAGCAAAAGAGCGCGCAATGAGCTGGTTACATAGTTTTACCTTTCCGGCTCAAGATGTGGGCTTCCTGAACGTAGACCGTCAGGGGGGGGTCTTTTATGCCGACAGCTACCTGCCTGATCTTACGGAAACCTTGACGACAGAGGTGTTGTCATCTTCAGCCGCAGCAGATCCCAGCACCGTGCTAACGTTGCACAGCAAGCCCAATGCAAGCAAGATCGTTTTTCTGGACTTCGATGGCCACACTATCTCAGGAACCGCCTGGAACTCAACTTATAGCGAGTTGGTAGCCAAGCCGTTCGATCTCGATGGTAACCCATCGAGTTTCAGTGCTGATGAAGCCGGGCGAATCGCAGAGATGTGGCATCGTATCGCCGAGGACTATGCACCCTACGATATTGATGTCACCACCCAAGACCCCGCCACGTTAGGTATTAAGTTTGGTCCGCAAGTCGCGCGCGTGTTGATCACGACCAACAGTGATCAGAATGGACGTGCCATGCCATATGCTAGTTCTGGCGGTGTGGCCTATGTGAATGTCTGGGGGCGCTCAGATTTTAACAGCACATACTCCCCCGCCTTTGTTTACTACAACAATCTTGCTAATGGCACCACCTATATTGCAGAAGCGGCTTCCCATGAACTGGGCCATAACCTTGGATTGAGCCATGATGGAACTGGCTCTACCACCTACTATGGTGGGCACGGTGCCGACAGTAGCCTAGTGTCTTGGGCTCCCATTATGGGATCTAGCTATTACAAAAACGTTACTCAATGGAGTAAGGGTGAATATAGCGGTGCCAACAATGGCCAGGATGACCTAGCTATTATCAACGGTAAATTAGGTTACCGCGCTGATGATCATGGTGATTCGCAAAGCTCCGCGAGCTTATTGGTGAGTGGTAGTGATGGGGCGGTCTCCACGAGCAATCCGGAGACCGATGCCTATAACGATCTCTCTGATAACAAGGGCATCATCGGCAACGCAGCAGATATTGATCTGTTCTACTTTGACTCTGGCGCAGGCAGCCTCTCTCTGACCGTCTCTCCCGCCTGGGATGCGTTTTATCGCAGTGCACGCCGTGGGTCTAATCTCGATGTAAGCGCCACGCTCATAGATGAGCAAGGTACTATCATTGCCAGCAGTGAGCCGCTGGATGATACGCAGGCGACTGTTATTGCCGAGGTGAATGCGGGGCGCTATTACCTTGCGGTGGAAGGGGCCGGTAACAGCCAAACACCCTACAGTGACTATGGCAGCATAGGCCAATACTTCATTGCGGGCGCTATCGTTCCGACGGGAGTAAGTCAGAATACTTATCCTTCGGCCGCATTTAACGCGAGCTGTGTTGATATGGGCTGTACATTCTCTGACCTATCCAGTGATAGCGACGGCAATGTCGTCAGCTGGCAGTGGGATTTCGGTGATGGCAATGTGGCTGGCGAACAGCACCCGATTCATCCGTACCTGGTTGCGGGTACTTACGCTGCTACTTTGACGGTCACTGATAATGAAGGCGCAAGTAGCACTACGGCGCGGCAAGTCAGCATCAGTGATCCCAACGCGATCGCTCCCGACATGCCGGCGTCGCTCATCACCGCAGATAATGGCAATGGTACCGCGACCCTGTCTTGGAGTACCGTTAATGCCGCCAGCCAATACGCAGTACAGCGTCAGAATAAGCATCCAAAAAATGGTAAATGGACCGGAATAGCTATCGTCGCTACAGTCGCGGCACCGGCTATTTCGACCCTCGATAGCTCAGGAGCGGGCACCTTCCGTTACAGTGTCCGATCCGAAAATAGCTACGGGGTTTCGGGTTGGAGTAACTGGGTAGAAATTACCGTGAGTGGTGGCTCTGGTGGCGGTGGATCCAAAGGAGGTGGCGGAAAGTGCAATCCACGTAAAGGAAGCTGCTAGCAGCCCAGGTTAGCCATTAACGCCCCAGATCATGGCCTGCACTAGCAGGCCATTTTTATGTACAGGAGGTACGGTATGCCCCGAGAGCCATGGATGGCGGTAGGGGCGATGTACAGGAGGTACGGTATGTCCCGAGAGCCATGGATGGCGTTAGGGGCGATGCCTATGCCTGCGCTAGCCGCTTGGCCGCGGAAAAATCTGTCTTCCCCGAACCTAGCTTAGGCACGGCATCGACCGCCAACCAGCGAGATGGAACCATCAGTGCGCTGGCACCATTAGCGAGCATTGCGCGCTTAATGTCGGCGACCTCCAGCTCACCCTCGTGCAGCAGGGTGATCGATTCACCTTTTTTATCGCAAGGCAGGTTGATGGCCACCAGTTCCAGGTCCGTTTCCGGCAGCGCATCTCGAACCAGTTGTTCCAGCTCACTCAGGCTGATCATCTCGCCAGCTATTTTGGCAAAACGTGAATAGCGGTCAAGAATGCTGAGGAAGCCCTGCTCGTCGATCGAGCCTTTGTCGCCGGTGACATACCAGCGCTGTCCATCGATCTGCTTCAGCACGTCGGCATTCTTAGCTGGATTGTTGAGATACCCCTGCATCACCTGTACCCCCCCAATCAGAATCATCCCCGCCTCGCCGGTGGCCAGCTCTTCGTAGCTTTCCGGGTCAACCACCTTGAAACTGGTGCCGGGGAGCGGCATCCCGACGGTGCCCTGTTTGCCGCCTTGTTGCACCTGCCAATAGTCGGTGTCGAGGGCATCGGGTAGATTGACGCTGGCGACCGGGGTGGTTTCGGTACAGCCGTAACCCTCAAGGATCGACTTGCCGAATTTGACCTGGAAGCTATCGCGTACGTCCGGATTAAGGCGTTCGGCACCGGAAACGACGATTCGTAACGTGTCAAACATCAGCGGATGGACCTTGTTGTTACGGGCAAACAAACGCAGGAAGGTCGAGGTTCCGCACATCACGGTCGCCTGGTGTTTGGCCACGGCTTTGGCGATTCCCAGCGCATCGGTCGGGTCTGGATGACAGATCATCGGCAACCCTTCGATCAATGGCAGGAACTGGGTTACTGTCAGGCCGAATGCATGGAACAGCGGTAACGACGCCATCACCGCGTCATCATCATTCATATTCAACACATCGGCGGCCTGCTTCAGGTTGGCCATAATATTACGGTGGCTGAGCATGACGCCCTTGGGGGCGCCTTCGCTGCCGCTGGAGAACAGAATTGCGGCGGTGGCCTGCGGGTCGCGTTGCTTACACAGCCAGCGCGACAGGAGTGACGCCGGAAGCAGTCGAGCCAGCAGCCAGTTGCGCAGCAGTTCGCCCTTGCCGATGGTCTGCTTCATCTCCTCCAGATAAACCACCTGCACCCCTGCAAACAGCGGTGTCAGGTCCAGGCCGCGTTTGGCCAGCTTGCTGATAAAGCGTTGCGAGGTATAGATAGTCGAGATCTGCGCCTGCTCAACCGCGGATCGCAAAGCGTCAACGGTGGCGGAGTAATTCAGATTGACCACGGTTTTTCCGGCCAGCAGTGACGCCATGTTAGCCAGCACGCCGCCGGCACTGGTCGGTACCAGCAGCCCGACCCGGGATTCGGGGCTGAGCTGGCTGATCCGGCGTGACATCGCCATGGCGCCGGCCAGCGCTCCCAGGCCCGAGAGGGAAGGGCTAAGGCTATCAGCGATGGCAAGATTGCTACCCTGCTGTTTGGCCGCACTGATCCAGGCCTCGGGCAGCGTTGGCAGCTGCTCGACATAGGACTGCCAGGAGCTGACCGACAGATCGAATACGCGCCGCTTGAGCAGATCGACCGCGGTATTTTTATCCAGAGGCGCACCAAAGGAGACCACCAGATCACGTTTGATACCGCGCGAACTCTGGCGCTTGAGGCGCTCGGAGGCGCGCGAGAACTTGCTGCCCCATAGGCCGCGCAGGTAGAACGGTACGATCAGCACCTCGGCGTTGGCGTCTTTGCAAGCCAGTTCATAACCGCGTCGGAACTCGGCCAGGTGGCCGGTACGGCTGATGCTGCCTTCAGGGAAGATACACACCACCTCGCCGGCGTTGAGCGCTTCGGTCACCTTTAGCAACGACTCTCGGCTCCTGCCCCCTTGCTGAATCGGTACGCAGCCCATCAGCTTCAGAAAGCCATTCAGGTACCATTTGTCATAGATCGATTTGAGCATCACAAACCGGACCGGGCGTGGGCTGGCGATCTGGATGATAGCCCAGTCGACCCAGCTGATATGGTTGCCCAGCAGCAATACGCCGCCGCTGCCGGGAAGATTATTGAGCCCCTGAACCCGGACTCGATAGCGACGGCTCATCAGTGTGCTGAGCATCATCCGGACCAGACTCTGGGGCAGTTTGATCACGGTATAGAGCCCGCCAGCCAGGGCTACCAGAGCAATTATCTGCAGCAGGGTGCGGCTGTCGAACCCTTGCAAGGCGAACACCACTGTTAGCGCCAGAAAGCTGGCCATGGCAACGTTCTGGACCCAGTTGTTGACCGCCAGCACTTTGCCCATCTCATGCTCACTGGCGTGAAACTGGATCAATGCATTGAGCGGCACAATAAACAGACCGCCCGCGATGCCGAGGGTGGTAAATATCAGAGCCTGGCCCCACAGCGTAGTGCTGCCTGGGAGTAGCCATAGACTCAGCGCCACACCCAGCGCGCCAACCGGAACCAAACCGGTTTCGATATGATGCCGCGAGATCCGACCCGCAAACCAGGAGCCGAGCACGATACCGACGCCGGTGCAGGCCAGGACGCCCTGAATCAGCACGGTATTGGTGATCCCGAAAGCATCCTTGGCGTAGGCCGGAAATGCCGCCAGCAGCACCTGTCCGACCGACCAGAACGTCGCCAGGCCGATGATCGACAGGCGGATCACCGCACGACTGTTGACCGCTTGAAGATTGCTGCTAACCAGCTTGCCTCGGAAGTAGTCCGGTAGCGAAAACTGTTTGCCCGGTTCGCCCTGCTCCAAGGTGGGTAAGCGGTACATGGCGACGACTTCGAGCGCGGCATTGAACACCAGGATCCAGCCCAGCGGTGCGATCGCCACCAGGATGGTGCTGCTATCGCTGGCCCCCGCTGGATACAAGGATTCGAAAAACAGCGAATAGACCACCGTGCCCGCCAATATGGCGACAATGGTGACCGCCTGTACGATCGCATTGGCCGGTGTCAGGCGCTCTTTACCGAACAGGGGTTTGATGTAACCGTACTTGGCCGGTGAATAAAATGCCGACTGCACCGCCAGCAGGAAGGTCATCGCAAATGCGGCCCAGAACCAGCCCTGGTAGTAGCAGAAGGTGATCGCCAGGGTCAGCGCCAGCGCAAACCAGGCGGCGACCTTGAGCACGCTATTCTTGGGGTATTTATCGGCGACAAAGGCCGAGGGTGACAGCAGTAGAATAAAGGGCAGCAGAATCAGACCATTGACGATCGCGGTCAGGATCACCTGAGTCTGATCGTCGTACACCTTAAAGATGGTGTTTTGAATAATTATCTTATGCCCGAGGTCGACAAAGGCGTTAAGAAAAACAGCCGCCAGATAAGCCAGCGCGCCGGTGATTTTGAGCAGTTTGTTCATCGGAACATTCCTTGGTGTGATGCGAGTGCCGTCCATTATGGGCAAATACTCAAGTTGTGAGACTTTATCCGAAAAAGTAGCGTCATATCAAACATAAAGTATTATGGGGTTATACTTTTTAAATAAATTCCAGTGTTCACCGCTCTCCCGAGCTATTGACGAGTCAAGACTATGACCTCTGCGGATCACCGTCCACAAACCCATGCGCTGATCGCCACCCTCAAGCGGCAGCTTAAGGCCAGCGGTAAGACCTATCGGGATATCGCCACGTTATTGGGGTTGAGCGAAGCATCGATCAAGCGCTTGTTCCGCGAAGGCGAGCTGTCGCTGCCGCGTCTGGAAAAGATCTGTGATGCCATCGGCCTGGAGTTGCCCGAGCTGATTCAACTCATGGCACAGCAGCAGCAAACACTCACAGCGCTGAGTCGGGAGCAGGAGCAGTATATCGTCGATGATACGATTCTGTTGCTGGTCGCTATCTGCTGTATCAATGGTTTCAAATATCAGGAAATTCTCGACCAGTATACGTTTAGCGACAGCACCCTGATCCAAAAACTGGCCGCGCTTGACCGACTTAACATTATTGAACTGTTACCGAATAATCGTATCAAGCTGTGTATCGCGCCGAATTTTAACTGGCTCGCCAATGGACCGATCCAAAGTTTCTTTCACAGCCGGATCAAAGAGGAGTTTTTTCAAGCTTCGTTTGCCAAGTCATCCGATAAATTGCTGGTCAGCAACGGCCTGATCTCAACCCGGAGCAACGCCGAACTGCAAAAACGGATGCAAAAACTAATCAACGAGTTCACCCTGCATAGTCGCACCGATGCCGCGCTGCCGATCAGCGAACGCCACGGTACCACCCTGGTGGTGGCGCTTCGGCAGTGGCAATCGAGCCTGTTTAAGGCGCACCATAAACACCCCAGCTAATCTTAGGCATTGGCGCTAGGTCGCTTCGCCATTGCGAGTAGGCGCTTCGTTGCCCCTTTCTGGAGGTATCTCTTACGGCAGCTTCATAGACAAAAGCGGTCATCAGGGGCAGGCAAAACTTACTGTCGCGTTGCAAACCAAACAATCCATGAGTTTACTGATAGGGTTCCGTAACTTACCTAGGTTTAGCACCCGCTCTTAAACCAAGAATTTTGCCTACCGTACGATTCCAGTTTGCGGCGCATTCCGGCCCACATCGCTCTGCCCAGCGCGGTAAAATAACATCCATCGCTATTACATTACGCACAGCTAGGTCCGAATCAGAGGGTGCTACCAGAGTCATATTGCCTGTTTCGCCAAGAGAACAAGGCCCATCGGAGAGGCAAGCCAGAGCGATGGCATCCTCAGTGGCAGTTTCTTGCCACATCTTTTCGGTTAAAATTGATACCTCTTTTTTCAGGAGGGTCTTTTGAGCGTCACTCAGCAGATTCCATTTATTCATGTTCATTGCACCGAATGCCAGCCCCCAGCCCACACGCAAGGTATACCCATACGACGCTACCTTATAAAGCTCGCCGGTATAAGCCGACATCGTGCCGGTTATCACACAGTCAAAGATACCTTTTTCAAGGGCATTAGGAACTTCATTAAAAGGAGCACTTACGGGGATGGCCCCAACACCTTCGGCAAAATCACCCAACGTTGTCAAATAAACCCGGATACGCTTACCTTTGAGATCTTCAATGCTGCGTATCGGGCTGTTGCACCAGATCATCTGACTTGGAAAAGGATATAACATCATCAATTTTGCATTATATTTCTCCGCAAAGGCGCGCTCCAGAGTCGGGAAATAGGCGCTAGCGACCTGCTTTTGCACTGCGATGTTCTGTACCAGCGATGACAGGTCTGCCCCTTCAAATATTTCACTTTCAGGCACCACATAACCCGGCATACCAAAAGCAAAATCAAATACGCCATTTTTGATCAGACGCATAATTTCATAGCCCTGCAAGCCTAGCTCGGTGTGCGGCTTTATCTCGCCAATGATCTGCCCCCCACTCACCTCCGCAATACGCTCGTTCCAAAACGGGCCCTCGTGCTTCTGATAATTTGTAAAATAGCCCCAAGTACCAACTGCCTTGATGATGATGGTATCGCTTGCAACTAAGGTGTTACTGGCAGCGGTCATCATAAGACCGAGCAAGAATGTAGCTCCGTAGTTTCTTATTCTTTTCATAAACACCGGCTTTGTATATACCCTGAGTACTGTATAAATGGATCATTCAGGGTATCTTCTATTATTGCGTTTGACTATCGCCGGTTGAACGATCTGCTTAGGGAACCTGCGAACAAGTTCAAATGCAGAAACGCTTGGAGACTTATTCGTAGGTTCCTTAGTACCGTGAAAACATGGCCATAGCAGAGGGGATGGACGTAAATGGCGCTTAAGTATCTGAATTATAACCAATCTATGGGCTGTCTGTTGAGCAACTATGACTTATCAAGGCACCCTTTATATGAGCAGTAGTCATAGGCTGGGGATTCGAGGACGTTTTTTCATTGCGTTTGGCGTCTTGTGCGCGTTGACCCTGCTGACAAGCATTGTCAGCTGGGTCTCGTATAACCGTCTGGGTGATGAGCTGAGTCAGGTGGTGGAAGTCAATATTCAGACCCTCAGCCTGATGGCTGACTTAAAGGAACGGGGGACCAAGATAACCCTGTTGGCGCCGACCTTGTTAGCAGCGAAGGATGATCAGAGCCGCCAGCGTATCTGGAAAGAGTTAACTCCCAACATAACCACCATGACAAACCTGTTGCCTGAGATTTCTGCAAGTACGCAGGACCAGAAGACGCAAACAGCCTTGTTCGAGCAGATTGATACGATAAAGGCCATCCTTTCCGATCTTGATAGTAATGTGCTTGGAAAATTTGAGGTCCAGGAGCAGAAAAGAGCTGAAAACCAGCGGCTTAGATGGATCTCATCAAGCTTTATTAGTGAAATAAATGAATTAACTGACGACTCTCAGAGAAATTTGTTTAGTTACTATAACCAGGAGTCGCCTGATTCCTGGATCATTATGAATAGCTATGGTCAGGAGGCGACCAATACAATCAATGCCGATTTGCAGCGCCTCTATCGCATCAAGGCTGATGTGAATTTACTCATTAACCTGGTAGACCGGGCACAACATCTACCCGACCTGAACTCCCTGATCGCTACGCAGACGCATTCTGATGAAATTATTTTTCGGATTAAACAGGATATCCAGGCGGTGGATAACGTGCTTGGCATACAGGGGTTGAAGCAAACCATTGTCAATATCGTGTTTCTGACCCGTGGTGATAACAACATGTTTAGGATCCGAAGCAAGGAGCGGGTAATTCTAAACTCTGGACAACTCCTGCTTACCCAGATGAGAGAGGAGCTCGATAGCTTAAATGAGTTGATAGCTGAACAGACTGAAAAAACCGAGAAAGCCGCACAAATCTCTGCCGATAATGCGAAGGCAACGATTAAAAAAGGGCGTATCTGGATGTTGTTAATGACTGCCGCCAGTTTATTATTTTCTATTTTGATTGTCTGGCTTTATGTCGGACGCAATATGGTGGCAAGGATTACCAGCCTAGATCGCAGCATGCGATCGATATCAAATGGCAATCTGGATGAGCAGGTGCCGATTAAAGGCGATGATGAAATTACAGCCATGGCGCGTTCGCTGATCAGTTTCCGGGATCAACTCACCACGCTTCAAGAGGAGCTGGTACAGGCCGGAAAACTAGCTGCCCTTGGTCAGCTATCGGCAGGGATCGCTCATGAAATAAACCAGCCGCTTGCGGCAATCGGGCATTATTCGCACAATGGTTTGCGCTTTCTTAACGCCGGTCGAATGGAGGATACCGAGAAAAATTTAAACCAGATCTCTAATCTGACCAAACGTGCCACCATTATCATTACGCGGCTTAAATCTTTGGCTCGTAATCAGCCGATTAATCTGGTTGTCGTTGACCTTCAGCGTGTCGTGGATAACGTCCTACTCATGCTGGCAGGCGATGAGGTCAGAAAATTAACCTGCATTGAGGTCTCGTTCCAGAAGCACGTTAACCAGGTTAAAGCGGACCCTGTTCAGCTTGAGCAAGTGGTTCTGAATTTAATGACAAATGCGTTGGACGCCATCAATAATCAACCAGAACAACGGATTAATATTGACTGTCAGCATAACGGTGACAGACTGGAAATTCATGTCCGTGACAGCGGACCAGGGATTAGCAGAGAGATGCGTAAGCAAATTTTCGAGCCGTTTTTTACCACCAAACGACGCGGCCAGAGCCTGGGGCTGGGTTTGTCTATCTCTTATAACATCATTAAAAACTTTGGTGGCAATCTGACAGTAGAGGATGATTCAAATAATGGTGCGTCTTTTTGTATCCAACTACCCGAATACCAGAGTAACGAGTTATGAGTTCAGCCATGCGTAATGGTCAGGTGATCGTCATTGATGATGAAGAGATCATGCGTGAATCAATGGTTCAGACGCTTGAACTGGAAGGCTATGCCGCCAGTGCCTACGAAGACCCACAGCTTGCTTTTGCGGAATGCTCCATGAATTGGCAGGGGGTGATTATCTGTGATGTGCGCATGGACATCATGAATGGCCTCGAGGTCCTGCAAAAAATACTCGACATTGACTCGGAAATCCCGGTCATTATGTTTAGCGGCCACTCCGATATCGCCATTGCGATACTGGCAATTCGTCAAGGGGCTTACGATTTTCTGGAAAAAACCGATGATCCGCAACATCATCTCAACACGGTCCAGAGGGCCTGGAACAAGCGTGAACTGGTATTAGAAAACCGTCGATTGCGACAAGCCATCGAAGGACAGCATCAAATGGATGAACGTCTGGTGGGTCAGACCGATGCCATGGTGCGGCTGCGTGAAACGGTTCTACAACTGGCTCAAGTCGATGTTGATCTGATCATCAATGGTGAAACCGGTACGGGTAAGGAGGTCGTTGCTAAATGCCTCCATGACTTTGGCCCACGCAGAAATAAGCAGTTTGTCGCGCTCAATTGCGGAGCAGTGACCGAGTCTGTCATTGAAAGCGAGCTGTTCGGTCATGAAGCGGGATCGTTCACCGGCGCCAATAAGAAGCGTATCGGTAAGATTGAGCATGCCTGTGGAGGCACCCTATTTCTGGATGAGATAGAAAGCATGCCAGCATCGCTGCAGGTAAGGCTGCTACGACTGTTACAGGAGCGGACTCTGCAGCGACTGGGCGGCAATTCGGATATCAAAGTGGATATCCGGGTTGTTGCAGCCTCTAAGGTTGATTTGAGGGAAGCGGCGGATCAGGGAACCTTCCGGGAAGACCTCTACTACCGCCTGAATGTTGCAATCATTGATATCCCCAGCCTGGATGCGCGCAAAAATGATATTCCGCTGTTATTCACGCATTTTGTTGATCAGGCGAGTCAGCGCTTTGGGCGTGAGAGCAGACCGGTTCCCGAGCTTTTGCTGCAGCAATTAAGCATGCAATCCTGGCCGGGTAATGTGCGAGAGTTAGGCAACGCGGCAGAGCGTTGGGTACTGGGATTACCTTTAGGCGGTAACGCCTGCCTGGACGAGACACCGAAACAAGGCAATCTGGATGAAATAGTCGGCAACTATGAGCGGGAGATTATTTTTTCAGCGCTCAAAGCCAATAAGGGACAAGTTGAACTGACCGCCCAGAGGTTGGGTATTCCACGCAAAAAACTCTACCTGCGGATGAAAAAGCACGGTCTTGAGCGGCGGGATTTCAGCGACGACTGAGTTAAAAGTGACTCAGGCAGGCAAGACCATTTGAGTCAAAACTGTCCCATACAGAAAAGCAAAGCTAAAACATAAAATACTAACACCCTGTTTTATAAGTAAATATTATTCAACATCAAGACTGGCCTCTGGCTTGCACTATGATATCTAGCGAATGCCATCGGTATTTGTATCAACACTGTTTCTTGGAGAATAATAATGAAAATTTCAACCCATAAAGCCGCAGTCTTGTTTGCGTCCATACTCACATTGGGATCGGCGAGTAGCGCTTCAGCAGCGACCCAATGGCATATGCCGACCCCGTATGGCGATGCGAATCTTCCCACCCAGATCGCCCACCAGTTTGCCGAAGAGATCAAAACCCAAACCGCTGGCGAGCTCGATATCACCGTCCATTCCGGTGCGTCATTGATTAAGCACCCGGAGATTCCCCGAGCGGTAAAAACCGGCCAGGTCCAGCTGGGTGAAGTGTTTATCGGTATCATGGGTAACACCCACCCGGTGTTCAAGCACGACAACATCCCCTTCTTGGCAACCACTTACGATAGCGCCGAAAAACTCTGGAATGCGGCCAAGCCAGAGGTCGAAAAACAACTCAACAAAGAAGGTATGATGCTGTTGTACACCGTGGCATGGCCCGCGCAGAGCTTATACACCAAGGCACCGGTCAATACCCTGGAGGACCTAAAAGGTCTGAAGATGCGCGCATACAGCCCATCAACCTCACGCCTGGCTGATCTGATGAACACCTCGCCAACCACGGTGCAGGTGCCCGAGATCCCACAAGCATTCAGCACCGGGATTATCGATGCCATGATC
>JBALTG010000044.1:0-18998 GCA_036964625.1 Motiliproteus sp. | reverse complement strand
AGAAGACTCAACAGGTCATTCTTGCTGCGGCAGCCAACGCCGAAGCCAAAGGCTGGGCAGGCGTGCGCGGTAAAGCCCTTGAGGATACCAAGACGCTGGCCGACAAAGGCATCGTCGTGTCCGAACCCTCGGCAGAGCTGATGGCCGAACTGAACAAGATCGGCGCCACCATGATCGAGGAGTGGAAAGCCGAAGCGCCTGAAGTTGCAGCGATCCTATCCAACTTCAACCAGTAATTCGAGACGCCAACAGGCCCTGCGAACGCAGCGGGGCCATCACTCAAGGCCGTTACTATGCGCTCTCTACTAAATAAGCTGTACCTGGCATCCGGGTACTTGTCGGGTTTCTGCATTGTCCTGATCACATCGATTATTACCGCGCAGATAGTGGGCCGATTGTTTGGTTTTATCGTCCCCTCTGCGGAAGATTTTTCCGGTTACGCGCTGGCCGCAGCGACGTTTTTCGGGCTGGCCTATACCTTTCGCCAGGGGGGGCATATCAGGGTCACTCTGGTTATCCAGCACTGGAGGCGCGGCTCGCGTTATATCCAAGAGTTGATGGTACTTATTTTTGCCCTCTTGCTGGTCAGCTTCATGTCTTTCTACTCGGTCCACATGGTCTGGGAGTCTTACATTTTCGAAGAGGTCTCTTCGGGGTATGTCTCGGTGCCGATCTGGATGCCTCAGGTCCCCGTCGCGCTGGGTATCGTGATGTTGAACATAGCCATTTTGGATGACGTTATCGCGGTGCTAAGACGGCACACCCCATCCTACAAAACACATGAAGGCGAGCTTCACCTGGAGGAAATCTGATGGACATGACCATTATTTCAATCTCCCTGGCGGTATTCATGCTGCTGATGCTGGCGCTGGGTGTCTGGGTTTCCTTGGCACTCTTTGGCGTCGGTGTACTGGGGCTGTTTCTGTCGGGAAACGATCAGATCGGACTGTTGTTTGCTACCTCAACCTGGGGTGCCAGTACCTCCTGGTCGCTAACAGCGTTGCCGCTGTTTATCTGGATGGGTGAGATACTGTTTCGTACCCGGCTGTCCGAGGACCTATTCAAAGGGCTATCGCCCTGGTTGAGTGGACTGCCGGGGAAACTGCTCCATGTCAACGTACTCAGTTGCGGTATTTTTGCCGCGGTGTCGGGTTCTTCCGCCGCCACCGCCGCCACCATCGGCCGCATGACACTACCGGAACTCAAGGCGCAGGGTTACAGCGACAAGATGGCGGTAGGCACCCTCGCCGGATCGGGCACACTGGGGCTGCTGATCCCGCCTTCGATCATTCTGATAGTTTACGGCGTAGCGGCTGAAGTATCGATCGGTCGTCTGTTTATCGCTGGCGCGCTGCCCGGGTTGCTGCTGGTGACCCTGTTTATGGGCTATACAGTCGTTTGGGCACTGCTGAATAAGGACGAATTACCTCAGCACGATAAAGAGCACGTGTCCTTTGCCGCGAAGATAAAAGCGTTGCGCTTGCTGCTACCGATTATGGGCTTGATCGGATTCGTACTGGGCTCCATTTACGGCGGTCTAACCACACCCACCGAAGCAGCAGCGTTGGGTGTGGTCGGCGCGCTGTTTCTGGCTGGAGTCACCGGTTCACTGGACAGGAACAGCTTTGCTGAAAGCCTGACCGGGGCGGTCAAAAGCTCCTGCATGATCGGAATGATTCTGGCCGGAGCGCACTTCCTTACCCTGGCGATGGGCTTTCTCGGCATCCCCCGAGCCTTAGCAGAATGGATCGGGCAGATGTCGCTGTCTCCCGGGGTGCTACTGATCTATCTGACCATTTTGTTTGTGGCCCTGGGTTGTTTCCTAGATGGTATCTCGGTAGTAGTTCTGACCGTCGCCGTGGTATTGCCGATGGTGCAACAGGCAGGCATCGATCTACTCTGGTTTGGTATCTACATCGTGCTGGTGGTCGAAATGTCCCAGATCACACCGCCGGTCGGATTCAACCTGTTCGTGATTCAGTCGCTAACCGGCAAGGACATTCTGTATGTAGCCCGCGCTGCACTGCCGTTTTTTCTGCTGATCCTGTTCGCTGTGGTATTGATCTACCTGTTCCCGGGGATCGTTACCTACCTACCGACGAACATGAGCCGATAGTTACACGAGGGCCGCAGCACTAACACTGACGGTCCTCGAGCAAATCTGGCGATGTCATCTGAAATGTTGCATCCGATGCCTGGTATTAAACCACTATCCTAACTCCAGCTTGCTTGTTAACTAGTCAATAACTACTAATGGGAATACAGATGCCCACCATATTGATCACCGGCGCTAACCGCGGTCTTGGCTTTGCTCTGGCCCAGTCCTATCTAAAGGATGGTTGGCGAGTTTTTGCCGCCTGTCGCAACCCGGATGCTCAAGTTCCCGATGGTGCAGAAGCTGTCACCCTGGATATCGCAGACTCCTCCTCAATTAAGGCCTTAAAAAAGAAGCTCCACGACATCCCCATCGATATTTTGTGGAACAACGCAGGTATCTACCTGGACAAAAATCAAAAGCTTGAACAGGTGGACGACCGTGACTGGTTACGCTCTTTCGAGATTAATTGCATCGCCCCGATACGGGTCGCTGAGGCCCTGGCTGACAACCTAGCCCGTTCTGAGCGTAAAGTGATCGCCTTCACCTCCACCAAAATGGCGTCCCTCGCTGGTAATGGCCCGGGTGCCTATGCCTATCGCTCCTCCAAGGTCGCACTCAATATGGCGGTAAGGTGTTTCGCCCAGGATCAAGAGAATCTGCAGATCAGTTGTCTGCTACTGCACCCGGGACATGTACGAACTGATATGGGCGGGCTCGAGGGCGCCATCGATGTAAAAACAAGCGTTATGAGTATGCGCCGCCTAGTCGATCAGGTGAATCCATCCAACCGCACGGCATACCGCAGCAGCTACTTCGACTACGACGGCTCTAGCATCCCCTGGTAAGCAGAACCCATGCGAGCAGCACCAGAACGGCTGAGTCACGGTCATACGTTTCCTAGGAGCCTGTCACTGGGTAGTTCGAATGAGCCAGTATCACTGGCATAGACGACTGCAACACAACGGCAGAACTTGTAGCACCCCACACTCCATTAAGTAAAATATATCCAAATAGACAAGAAAAATGATTAATTCACCGTGACGGGAGTGGCGTAGCATTGATTACTCTAGTCTCAAGGTGTGATTGGCAAAGCGGAGTAGAGAACTATGAAACGCATCATCGATAAAGCGACCCTGTATTGCCTGCTTTGTTTCTCAGTGCTCTTCGGCAATACAACCTATGCAGAGCCCCTCAAGCTTGTTGCCTTTCAATACCCACCTCTGGTCTACCAGCAAAACGGCGAAATCATCGGAGTCGCCACGGAGTTAGTGCGCGCTGTATTCAATGAGCTCGGGGTACAAATTGAGATCGAGATGCTGCCTTGGGCCAGATCACTGCAGTATCTTCAGAGCGGCCAAGCTGACGGGGTTTTCACCATCTTTAAGAACCCGCAGCGGCAAACTTTTCTGCTTTATCCCGACGAGCCTTTGATAGAGCAAACCATCAGTCTCTATACCGCTCGGGATAAACCGATAAATTTTTCAGAGAAGCTGTCAGATCTGGCGCCTTATCGGATTGGTTTAACCCGTGCAGTGAGCTACGGCGAACGCTTTGATGCAGCAATGAGAGATACCCTGACCAACCTGACCGTCGTTAACGATGAGCAAGCCAAGTTTATGCTGCTGGCCAAGGGGCGAGTTGATGTCGTGGTGAGCAGTATCGGTATTGCAGATTTCTATATAGAAAAATTGCAGCTTGATAACCAGATATCACGAATTCCAACCGAGATACAGCGGGTACCCAGCTATGTAGCTTTTGCTAAAACGCCAGCCAACCGGTTACGGGTTAACCGATTCGAGAAAGCACTTAGGCAACTAAAACTATCCGGTCGGTACGATCAAATCGTCAATTCGGCAGCTCTGCCGGAGGCTGACCATTAACTATTTGACCGTCATTCGAAAAACAGATCCCAGGATTCTTTTCTGTCGATATCTTCTCTAGGGAACCATGTACTGCTCATCTCCAGATCGAATTTAGTTAATGCGGAGAGGCCCAAAGGGGGCTGTTCTGAAACCTAATATGCCTCCAGGCTGCTGGCCGCTTTGTCGCAGGTCCAGCCGCTAGCAGGGGCTAAGGATAGCGAGATCAGCGGCCGTTTCTATGTCTCTAGCGAGCGGGGATGGTTGGGTTGTTCGCAGGCCCTCAGTGACGGCTATGGTCGTATAGCGAGTGAATTCGTCGATTTAGTATGCAACTTTATTACTCAGTATGTGACTTTAATACGTGGTTTGAATCTTTATTATTCGACCACAGTACGGATAAGTCCGCAGTTCTTTCTGCGAGCGCTAGAACGGCCTGAGGCGCCACAGAGGGGTTCGCAGGCGCTTAGTTTTCATCCAGATCCCCCATGTCCGGATCCTGGGCCATCAGTTTTGCAGATATTTTTTCGATCTCATCCTGGGTTTTTTTATCAAACTCAAATTTTTTGTCCATCCCCTCAACTAGCGCTAACATGCTGTTTTTATAGGTATAGGCAAGCACTCTCAGAATCTTGTCGAGACCCGGTACCGGCTGATTAACGATATTAACAGCGGGGCTGTTATCGCTCAGCTGTGCGCCGAGTCGATCCAGCGAACGGGCGATCTCCTGGCTGAGTTTGGCCGTTTCGTCCTGTTGCCCGGAGGCGGCGAGTTGCGCGGTCGCTGCCATGCTGCTATTGGCAATAACGCCTAGCTGTTGCACCCCGTTGACCAGGTCTACCAACTGCGCCACCAGCTTGCTTCCCACATCGGTGTCGTCCCCGCCCATGGCTTTATTTCGCAGAAACGCCTGCTTGATCTCATCCCATCGCGACTGTTCTGCGGCGCTGATATCGCCCCGCAGTTCGGCCAGTTTAAGCAGGTTCTCTTCAGCTCCCGCGGTCAATAACTGTGCTTCGCCGAGATAATGGTCGGTAATCATCTGCCGCAGTTCAGCGTCATTCATGATGGCTGAGACCTTCTCTGCCATCTTGTTCATGTTGCGATAGCTGCCCTGGAGTTTGAACGAGGGGGCGGTCCGGTACTTATCGTCCTGGGCGGCTGAGGCGATATATTGCTGATTGATCTTGAGTACTACGTCCTGGACCACGAACAGCTTCTGTAATACGCCCTTGATCTCGTTGATCTCGGCCCCGCTGTATTGATGACTCAGATCGGTGGTGGCGATGCTGGCACCTTTGGCCATGTCGATCAGTTTATAAACGTCGCCCATCTCGCGGGTGGCGAGCGGCGCGAGTACTGCGTTGGAGGTGAGGCCGTTTTCGATATAACTCAGCGCGAACTGTTCATCCATACCGCCGAGGATATCGCCGAGGTTGTAGATATCGGCCCGGTTAGCCAGCATATCCGGGACTCTGAAGGCTTCGCCCGATTCGGTGTAGGGGTTGCCCGCCATCACCACGCAAAATTTCTTACCGCGCATATCGTAGGTGCGGGTGTTGCCTTTCCATACCCCTTCGATCCGCCGTGTGCCGTCGCACAGGGAGATGAATTTTTGCAGGAACTCGGCGTCTGTATGCTGAATATCATCCAGATAGAGCATCACGTTACTGCCCATCTCCAGCGCCAGATTCAACTTATGCAGCTCCTGGCGGGCGGTCGCGTTAGGGGCCTGGGCCGGGTCAAGAGAGAGCACATCGTGACCCAGCGAAGGGCAGTTGATCTTCATAAAGATCAGCCCGAGGCGATCGGCAACGTACTCCATCAGCGTGGTCTTACCGTACCCCGGTGGCGAGATCATCATCAACAAACCCATCAGGTCGCTACGCTTGTTCTCACCGACAGTGCCCATCTGCTTGGCCAGGTTGTCCCCGATCAGCGGCAGGTAGGATTCGTTGATCAACCGATTGCGGACAAACGAGCTCAACGGTTTGGCTTTGAACTCTTCGATCCGCAGCGCGCGCCTGCTGTCGTTGATAATCTGCCCGCGCAGGTTGAGGTAACGATGGTAACCCGGCACGATCTCCTGACGATGCCGTTCCAGGCGCTGCAGAAAGCCGTCCAGAGAGAAACTGATGACGCGATTACTGGCGTCGGCAACAATCGTCGGGTGTTCGCCCAGCAGGCCACCAACGCGCACCTCCAGATCTGCCTGGGTTTCGCGGCGGCTGAGGCGGCCGTCAGCATTGATCATCGCGACGACTTCGGGAATGTAGTGCTCAAACTGTTGCAGTTGCTTATTGTTGACCAACGCCTGCAGCCAGGAGAAGGTCAGATTCCAGCGCTCGGCGACCCGTCCCTTTAGCTTATCCAGCGCGGACTGGTACTGGCGCCAGGTACTCTCGTCCAGCGTGCGCTTAAACGCATTCGCAAGCTCAGCCGCATATTTACTGGAGATAAACTCAAACCGTTCCCGGCCCAGCTCTTCGACCAGGTAAACCGCAATGCGCCCGGTGCTGCCCGGTGGCAGCGGGATAGGGTGGCTAGCCAGAAATTCTGCCAGGGTCGTGTCGATTTCCGTGGCAAGCTGTTCAACGGCCCGGCCGTCGGAAAACAGCTGACGCATCTGGATCGCTGAGCGCGCCCGTTCCCGCCAGCTAAGCGTTACGCGCGCAACCGGGTCATCTGCGTCTATGCCCGGTGCGGTATTGTTGCTCTGGATATTGGCCCAGAAAATTTGCGCCACAGCTCGGGTCAGCGGGTCGTACCGAAGTAGATCCGCGCCCGCATAGACCGGCAGCAGTTGGTCGAGAATCAGCGCGGCATCATGATCATGGACGCCTTTTTCGTAGCCCTCCTTGTAGCGCGACGCGCTAAAACTACGCACGATGCTGAGCAGTTGTCCCGACACTTGCTGTGCGGCGGCTAACTGTTCGAGCGACAGATCTTGCTGGTGCGCCTGGGCGGCCTCTAAGATCGCCGAGGCGAGGTACTCGGCCCGGTACACAGTCGCGCTTTCCGACTCCAGCGAGACCTCCCAGAAGTCTTTCAACAACATCAGTTCCGGGTGGTCGATCGGCTCGAAGTAATCCGTCCCGGTAAGGTGCATGCAAAGCTCACCGTTACGGGGAATAATCGTCAGGTCGAGCTCTTGCTTGTTGACGCTGAACTTATGCCGCGGACCGAGCTTGATGATATTGCCGCCGTCTTCATAGATATCGGTCTTGTCACGTAACGAACGGGCTGCCTGGTCCTTGATCAGTTTGACCCGGGATTCAAGATCATCGGCCTGCACCGCGCTACCCAGCTCGCGCAGCCGCTCGACCAGTTGCTGAATTTTCAACACCATCGAGTCGGAGGCAAGGTAGGTGTTCAATGCATCGGCGTCGGTAAACTTCAGCGAACGTCGTTCGATGCTGGACAGGATTCGCGCCCCGGCATCGGTCACCGATTGCGCCTTGCGCTGACGCTCATCCAGCAGTTGTTGCTTATGCGCCTCGAACGATTCGTAGATCTCTTCGCGCTTGGCCATGATATCGGCGAGGAACTCATCGTAGTCGCTGAACTGGCTTTCCAGCTCTTCCAGCTGCACGATCAATCGGGACAACTGTTCGTCGCAACGATCCGGCGTCACCGCCATCCCCAGGGCGTTGGTGATGCTCTGAGAAAACAGCTTGAATTGAGCGCTAAACTGGGCAATCGCCTCTTTCGATCCCAGACTCTTATGCTTATTCCTGGCCGTTGCCTTACTCTGATTGAGCTTGGCGTACACTTCCGAAATGGCTTCGATGATCCGGGTTCGAACCGTGGCGTCATCGACCTTCAACGTACCCATCAGTTCAGACAGCAGGTCGAGGCCTGCCGCCGTGGTCTCGATCACCTCAACGACGGGGTTCAGGGCTGCGATGCTGTCCGCCTTTTTAACATCTTTGTCCAGCGCTTCGATCTTCGACCAATAGGGGTGGAGCGCCTGCTCGCTGGCCAGAAAGCTAACCGTCTGTTCGCTCAGTTGTTGCTGACTAGCACCGATTTCGGCATCCAGTTCGGCGATGCGGTCAAGATCGATGTAGCGGTAGGTCTTGATGGTGGTGAGGTGACCCCGCTGGTGCCGCAGCTTATTCAGGGCGTCGATAAAGTCTTCGGCCAGCTGCCAGTTTTCCGGGCGAATGGCGTTGATAATACGTTGCTGCTGCTGCACCGCCTTGGTCATGGCCTTGGCCGACTGCTGGCGTATGCCTTCGACTTTTTCGAACTCGTCGATTACCAACTCGGCGGTGCTGGACACCTCTTTGAGTACCTCGTCAATCGCCAGCGCTTCCGGTTCGCCCAGCCAGTAATGGGCATCAATCATCTTACCGACGGTCTTGGTCAGCGCTTCATAGAGTCGAATGGAAACGTGCTGATCGCCGATAATCCGGCCGATGCTGTAGAGGTCTGAAATTCCGCGCACCAGCTCGGCATTACCGACCCGGCCGTAGAAATTCTGGCTGGCCGGTTTCTGGCTGGCAAACTCAGCGCTGATATAGGGCGTTTGCCAGATCTGCATCGGGTGCACCCGGGTGGGTTCGGATTCGGCTGAAAACACCACCAGAGTACCGTCTTCGGACAGGGCGTAACCGTGGCCGTAAATCGGGTTCTGCAACTGTTTCTGGATCAGGTTGTAACCGAACAGGCCAAAAAGGCCTGCCGCCGGTTCATAGAAGACGAACAGCACGTCTTCGCCATTGGGAGAGCGGATCATGCGTTTGAACTGCAGCCCGGCCGCGTCGCCATCAAAAGTCTTGTATTCCCCGGTCTGCAGGTAGTATCCGCCGGGGAAGATAATCCCGTGGTCCTCTGGCAGTTGCACGCAGGATGCGCCGATGGCATCCATGCGCAGCACCTGTTGGCTCAGGGTATTGAAAATCAGATAGCGCCAGTTCTGTTCCCGGTAGGGCCGGATTTTCAGCAGAATCAGATTACCTACCGCGGCATAGCCGTAATCCGCGTCATCCAGCGACTGGGTCTGATCCTCTACCGGTTCGCGGTAGATGCCCTGGCCGTCGTCGGTGTTGTCTTCAACTTTAACGGTCAGGTCGCCACCGATAGTTTCAACAAAGACGGTGTCGAGGATGTTGATGTGAGGGTGACGCCCATGGACCGAATCTTCCCGGCTGGTTTCTATCCACTCGAAATCAAAGCGGGGGGGGAGCTGGATGTCCCGCTCGCCGCGATTGTCAATATAACTGATCTGCTTGCCGTCGGCAGAGATGGACCAGCGGAAGACGCGCTTGTCCTCCAGGCGCTCGCCGATCTGAAACCCGGCCAGCAGTTTGCCCTCCTTGACGGCCAGCTGCACCAGTTGGGTATCTTTGTAGTAACGATAAAGCTCATCAAAATCGTTGACGAAGGTGCTATCCGCTAGAAAACTGCCCTCAAAAGGCAGCGCTTCCATACTGTAGTCTTCGCCTTGCTGGTTTAGCCGGAATAACGAAAACACGTCGGCAATCTTGGTCTCTTTCTTCAGGCCGAGAAAGACGTTGTAGCCAAACAGCAGCTGATCACCCACCTGGACAATGTCGCGGGCGATACAATTATTTTCCGTGCGCACGCGTATCCGAGCCGACACGCTCATGGCAGAACTTCCGAACTCCTCCAGTCGCGCCTCGTTCAGTTGTCCGGTCTTGGCGTCCAATTGCCGCCCCTGATCGACCAATCGCTTACGAATAACCTCGTAAGCCCCCCCTTCGGCAACCGCGCTGGCGACCTTCTGGTTCGCGTCGGTGGCTGTAGCTACCGCGGAGCTATTCTGCTGCACCATCGTTCCATCCTTTTCGCTCAGTGCTCAAAACACGCTGTTGTTCACGTCACCAGCCTGGGTCAGCTACGATTCGGTTTGCCGATCATCGCTGACGCTAACCGGCCAACCGCTGAAGACAAGACTCATCTGCTGCTCGTATCACAGCTCATTTTCGGCCTTCGTTGAGTCTTTAGTTTTAGGGGCCATGAATTTTCCCATTAGCGCCTGAACGGTATTACTTTTGGAGACAAAGCCATCCACCGCTTTACCCAAGGATAGGGACTTGGCAAAGGTATCGAAGAAGTGCTGCTCTCCGCCGACGATATCGATTTTTGCCTTCTGCAGCGCCACAGAGAGTACATCGGCGTTATCGCGAGCGACCTCCTTGCCCGCTTCGATGGAGCTCATGGCTTCTTTGAAGGCCGCTTCCAGACTCATGCGGAACTCTTCGTGCTCACGCGCCTGGTCGCTCATCGTGCCCATGGCGTCAAACTTATCCACCAAGCCTTCGGCTTCGGCTTTGAACTGCGCGCGGGTGACGTCGGCGCCTGCCATGCCCACCTGCTTCTGCGCCTGCGCTTCGGAATCACCTTTAGCGGCGATAACCTTGGCTTCTGCCAGGCCTTCTTTCTCTAAAGCATCGGCCTTGGCTTCCTGGACCTTGGCCTCGGCCAACCCTAACGCCGCCTCTTCTGCCTGAGTACCCTCGGCCATCTTTTTCTTGGCATCGGCGTCTTTGGCTGCTGCTTCCAGCTCCGCCTGTGCCAGCGTGGTGATCTCAGACGCTTTATGTTTAGCGGAAATCTCCTCGGCTTCGGCGGCTTTGATCTGCTTAACCTTGTCCTCTTCGGCAAACGCTTCGGCGGCCAGCACCCGTACCTGCTTGGCCCGGTCCGCTTCGGAGACTTCGCGCACCTCGTTGATCCGTTCTTCCTCCATGGCCACCGTCTTATCAACCGCGATGCGCTCACGGATGACATTGGCGATCTCTTTCTTTTGGATCTCAACTGCTTTTTCGGCTTCGATCTTCTGCAGCTCGACCTCTCGTTCACGGGAGACAATTTCCAAGTCCCGAGCTCGGGTTACTTTTTCCTCTTCGATCGCCACCGCGCGTTGCCGGTTCTGCGCCGCCACTTCCACTTCGCGTTGTTGATTCTCGGTCTGTACCGCCAGCTCCTGCTCAACCTGGATACGCGTCTGTTCGGCCTTCTTGCGCTCCTCTTCCTGAACCTTCTTGGTTTCCGCTTCTTCGCGGGCGCGAATGGTCAGAATCTCGCGTTGTTGCTTAGCTTCGGCATCGGCTTGCTGGCGCTCCAGAGCCAACAGCGCCTCGGTGGTTTCCACATCCTTTTTCTTGATCGCCAGTTGCTCGTCTCGCTCTAGCACATTAGTACGAATGTTTTGCTGAGCGGTCAGTTCAGTAATCTTTTTAATGCCCTCAGCATCCAGGATATTGCTGGGATCCAGCGATGCTTTAGGGGTTTGCTCCAGATAGTCGATAGCAACATCTTCAAGGATATAGCCGTTAAGATCATCACCGATCACTTCAATAATTTTTTCCCGAAATCCAAGACGATTTTCAAACAATTGCACAAAATCAATCTGCTTGCCGACGGTCTTTAGCGCTTCTGAGAACTTGGCCGCAAACAGGTCATAGACGGCTGCTTTATCCGACGCACGTTCAGCCCCAATGGACTTGGCCACGCGCAATACGTCTGCGGCCGTTTCGTTAACGCGCAGATAAAAAGCCACGGTGATATCCGCACGCATATTATCGGCACAGATCAAACCATCCTTGGCACGACGGTCAACCTCCAGCGTGATTAGGGAGATCTTCATCATCTCTTTCTTATAGATGATGGGATAAACCAGAGCACCGGTGAAATGTACCTTGGGTTTCGAGCTCATATCGTTGACGATCAATGCGGTTCCCTGAGCAACCTTGATGTAGAACGCTTTAAACAGCCCTGCCAACCCCAGTAATACAATAAAGAAGATACCCACACCGGTGGCCACCGGCATCAGTACAGACAAATCGGCCATAATTGTTACTCCGTGTATTTGATCAGGTTGTAGGTTAACAAGGGGTTACCGGGAGAACGCTTCTTCTGAGATCACCCGGTAGGTATATTCCTTTTGGCGGTATTCCAGCAACACGACGCGGTCACCTCTTTTGAACACCGTATCGTCTAACGATCTGACTTTGAGAATCAAACCGGCACCACCGTCGTCCAGTGTCGCTTCGCCAAAACTGTGATCCACTCTTGAGGTCCGCACGATGGCAACCTGGCCGAGGATATCGGTATGGATTTGCTGCCCTACCTTTTTAAATAATGGACGCAATGGGCGGATGATAAGGGCGGTAATCCAAGCCGAGGCATACAGCGTCGCCGCGATGACAACGCATCCGGCCAGGTAATGAAGCACCCCGTCCGGCACGCTGGCAAATAGGAAGTGAACCGAAAAATAACTGATTAACCAGCCAAACAAGCCGATGAAGGAGATGATGACGGTAACCGGCACATCGTTCAGGCCAAATTTAAGCATTAGCCCCGCGAGCGTATCGGTGCTAGAAAAGGGCGTCCCCTGGTTGGACGGTAGGTTTGCTTCGGCCTCTGGCAGGTCGAAATCCAGGATGTCGATATCAATAAAGCCCAGTACGGCCACCAACCAGTACAGTACGCAGATCGCCAGAGCAAAGGTGAAAATTACGGTAGGAAAGGACGAAATGTTTTGATAGAACGGATCCATCCCTTGGTGCAGAAAAATCGCAAACATACCCCAGTTCCTTTAGACGGCAGTTGATCAGCGGATCATAAAAGAGTGCTAAAAAATATCAAATAGTGCGATAAGTCGCTAAAGCATAGTGGCTTTTAATGACGCGCCAGTAGATCAGAATGTCTAATAAAAAAAAAGCATTTTCTGTTCTTGCTGGCGCAATGTGCCTTGTGGGTTACGCGTGTTAATGGCCGGTTTTCTTGGATTTTGAACGACCATCATTGATAGCGCACAAGATGCCGGCCAGCGCCCCAAAGATATGGGACTCGATCGATACGCTCGGAGTGCTCATCAGAAATCCGAACACCATGCCGCCGTAGAAAACAAACACTGCCATCGCTATCACGATGGCTTTCAGGTCGCGCTTCACGTAGCCATAGGCCAGCAGATAGGCCCAAAGTCCAAAGATGAGACCCGAGGCTCCGATATGGTAAGCATTACGACCGAACAACCAGACCAGTAATCCGCCGAGCAGGGTGACGGTGATGCCAACGCGTAACAGGCGACCCGTACCGTAGAGGCTGACCAGGAACGATAAAACGAACAGCGGGATACTGTTAGCGACTATATGCCACAGACTGCCATGTAGTAGCGGGGCGGTGATGATACCAACCAAACCCGACGCTTGCCGGGGAAGAATGCCCCAGGAGCGCAGGTCGAATCCGGGGATGATCGCCTCGATCAAAAAGATGCTCCAGATTAATACCAGAAGATAGGTTGGAATCTGTAGCCTGGTTTTAAGAGATTCAACCATCGGAACGTCCCGCCTCTTTTAGTTCTTCAATTAACTCCCAGCTGATGTTTCGCACCTTCAGCACATACATGATCTGCAACAATAATTGTGCACCCAGGATGCCTCTTGATACTTTCTGGCGCAGGTTATCAGGCGTCTGCTGGGTGCCAATAATGCTCAGCTGCTGGCTTAGCGTGGCATAGTCTACCCCTTTCTTCTGCATCTCAGACCGAATCAGCGAGCGTACCGTGCCAGCCCACTGGGGACTGTTGAGAAACTGTACACGCCTGGGGTTTTCATCTTTCATATCTGGCAACCCTGGAAAAAAGTTGATGTCGTTGTAGACTTAATGCTCCAAGAAAGTGCTCTCTCAGTCAAGCCAAATATGTATTTGTGAAATATGCTTCACAAATGCAACCTGACGTTGACATGAGTGATTAATGGAATTATTGTTAATTCTGTCTTTAAGTTTTACAAACGAGGAAATGTGATATGGCTTGGAGTCTTGAGGAACTGAATACACTACTGGAAAAGCAGGAAGGCCTGAGTGTGTCAAAAGAGGGGGGCGCGATCTTTATCAGCAATGAAGACGGTATCGATGCGTTCATCACCGTCAGTGGCGAGCAACTGCTGGTGGAGTCTCTACTCTGTCCTGTTGCTCAGATCCGTGACACTGCGGCTTTTGATGCTCTGATCCTGCGCACCCATAAAAACGTCTTTCCACTAACCACGGTTGGCATTACCACGATTGGTGATGACGAGTACTACGCAGCCTTTGGCGCACTGTCGTCCGAATCAAAAGCAGACACGGTGATGATCGAAATAGACACCCTGTTTCTGAACATAGAAGGGATGTTGGAGTTCTTTGAAGAGTTCTTAACTGAACCCGCATCCATCTCAGTCTGATATAAAGGAGGCTCATTATGAGCGTTTGGACAAAATTATTTTCTGCCCTTAAGGGCAACGTCAACGATGCCGCCGAAGCGGTTGCCGATACCCAGGCACTAACTATACTGGATCAGGAGATGCGTGAGACTCGCGATGAGATTCGTAAATCTGAACAGTCACTGACCTCCATCGTGGCGAAAGAGAAGTTATCTCAACACAAGGTCGCCGACTTACAAAAAGCCGTCACCGAACACGAAGGTTTTGCCGTGCAGGCGATGGAAAAAGGCGATGACGCACTGGCGCTGGAGGTGGCTGAGAAAATCGCTCAGCTGGAGTCCGAGCTGGATGCCGAGCAGCAGTTCCTCAGTCAGGTCTCGGCCTCGGTGGTGCAGCTGCGAAAGTCCCTGAAGGATTCTAAAAACAACCTACGGTTGATGCAGCAGCAGGTGGATACCGTAAAAGCGACGGCCTCTGTTCAGAAAGCGCAGGAGGGGCTTTCATCCCATCACCTGAATACTAACTCACGGATGAAAACGGCCGCCGAATCACTGGAGCGACTGAAAAACAAACAAGCTCACCGCAGTGCGGAAATCGAAGCCGCACGCGAAATGGCGTCCCAGGAAGACGGTACTGATTTGCAGGCAAAGCTGAAAAGCGCGGGTATTACCGGCAGCGGCGGGGCTGGCGATGTGCTTGCACGCCTCAAAGCCAAACAATCTGCGTAAGGTTTACGGCTGATGCCTCTTGTTAGTCGGCTGGTTAGAAAGCTCTTTAGTCAACTGGCCGGTCTAAGCTGGCAAAGCGTCCTGGTGGCGCTTGCTGGCTATGTCCTGATCAGTTTTTTGGGTCTTTATTGGGCCCAGGAGCCGGTCGCCCAAAGCTCGCCCGTGTTGTTCTGGTATTTTCTGATTGTCACCTCCAGTACTGTCGGTTATGGCGATTACTCTGCCACCACGGCTGCTGGAATGTGGGTTATCAGCTGCTGGGTCATCCCCTTCGGGTTGATGATCTGGGGCATGGTGGTCGGGCGCACTGCGGCTGCGATTATTCAATATTTCCAAAGGAGTTCGAAGGGCATGAGCCAACTGCACCACAGCGGTCACACGCTGGTGATTGGTTACAACGGGCCGCGCACTTTGCAGTTGCTGCGGTTACTGATGCGTGAGGCCGGGTCGCCAGAAAAGGCTAACATAGTGCTCTGTGCGCATGTCGATAAATTGGACAGCAACCCCTTGCCAGAGCAGATCGGCTTTGTCCGGGTGTCCAGCTTTAACAATGACGCTGAGATGATTAGGGCTAATGTTGGCGAGGCCGCGACCATCCTGATCGACACGCCGCTTGATGATACGACACTAACCACTGCCATGTTCTGCTACCAGCAAAACCCCGGAGCGCGTATTCTTGCTTACTTTAACGACGATGCGATCGCACGACTGTTAAAGGGGCATTGCCCCAGCGTTGAGTGTGTCCCCTCAGTATCTGTGGAGATGCTGGCCAAGGCGGCTGCAGATCCCGGATCCAGTGCGCTGCATCATGAGCTACTGAGTGTCGATAAGGGGATGACTCAATATTCAGTGAAGGTGCCTCTGGGGGTGGGAGCTGTTTGTGTGAGTGACCTGTTTCTGCTGTTCAAAGAGCGCTATCAAGCAACCGTCATTGCGCTGCAGACCGACGGCCCCGAATCTTTGCTGATCAATCCGGCCATGGAACTCGCTATTAAGAGCGGTGATCGGATTCATTATATTGCCGATGAACGGATTGACCATTTTGACTGGAGTGCCTGCTAATGCTGGACTGGTTTAAACAGAAAATGGCAGCTACATCGGCTCCCACACCCTCTGTCGCAACCCCTGAAGTGCTGGGGTTTCGACTGGGGGGGGCGGTTGAGCTGAACGAGCTGAAGCTGCGTCTGCTTGACGATCAGCTGATCACCGACAAGATTGCCAAGGTGCAGTTGATTCAGGCGGTGGGGGTGGTCAAGCTAGACCAGTCCAACACCGTGCTGCGCTACTACACCGACGATGACGGTTTCTTTCAGGTGGTCTTAAGCGGCGGCATGGAAGAGCAGCATGTTAGCGATGTGAAGCTGTTTCATTTCTTTGAGACGCGGGGCGTGGGTTCCGATAACGACTGGAATGCACTGTTGCGCAACGGCATCAGTCATTCGACATACGACTTTGAAGGGCACAGCTTTGCACGTGTTTGGGAGTCGGTTGGAGATTGCCCGCCGGTTGCCATGACCGAAATAACCTATACGGTTGATGATCCTAGCGCAGAGACCGATCAGTTTGCTATGCTCTATGAGCGTCAACTGGATGGCGATATGTTTGAGTTTTTATTAGTTGCCGGCGAAGAAAAAATCGTCGATTATCGAGCCGAACGCTGCCGGGTAATCAGTACTGGTATTAATCTCAGCCGCGCAGATTTCGAAGTGATCGGTTAATCTGTTACCCCCTATTATTGATATATCGGACCCCTCAAGGAGCAATACATGGATGCAATCATGCTATCACTATCAGGCCTGTTGTCTTTTGCGCTGTACTTTGCGCTGAGTCTGGCCTCACTTCTAGTGTTTAAATTGCTGTACGCCAAGGTGACCCCTCACGATGAATGGATGCTGATCAAAGAGAAGCAGAGTACGGCGGCGGCCTGGGCTTTTGGGGGGGCTATTCTCGGTTTTTCCATCGCGCTGGCAGGGGCGGCGACTAACTCGCTGGGTGTGATCGACTTCATTATTTGGGCAATCGTCGCTCTCGTTGCTCAGTTGCTGGCTTTTGCGATCGTTCGATTCGGTTTTATGCCTCGGATCGTGGAGCGGATTGAACAGGATGAAGTGGCAGCCGGTATCATGCTGGGCTGTGTTTCGGTGTCGATAGGTCTGCTTAATGCGGCCTGTATGTCTTACTAGCTTGTAGTCTTACGAACAGCAGGGAGTCGACACGATGAAGCGGAGCAAACAGATTGATCTAAACCTGATGCGCAAGCGACCATTGCTTAGCATCAGTAAGCTTGCAGCGGCCATTGGTGGTGCGATCGCACTCACCGGCTGCGGAGGCAATGAAACCGATGCTAAAATTTACGCCAGCATCCAAGACTGCAAAGCCGATATTCCGAGTGAGGCAGAGGTTTGCGAGGCCGCCTACGAACAAGCGCTTGCGGAATCCGAAAGAGCCTCGCCTAAATACCGTTCGGCCAATGATTGCGCCGCAGAGTTTGGTACCTGCGAAGTCCGCCATGGCAGCAATGGCAATAGTTGGTTTATGCCTGCACTGGGTGGTTTTATGCTCGGTCAGATGCTTGATGGGCGACGTCATTCGGCGCCGGTCTATACCGGATATGGCAACCTGTATGGCGGATATTATGGTGCCGACGGCTCTCGCTACGGTGACTTTTCTCGTAACACGCGGGTGAAAAGCGTCAAGGTTGACCCTAAGGCCTTCAAGCCGAAGCCCCGGGTGGTCCGAACGATCTCACGAGGAGGGTTTGGCTCGAAAGCAGCGGCGAAATCGTCCTGGGGCGGAAGTCGCTCCAGCGGCTGGGGCGGCTGACCGATGCTGCGGATGCCGATTCGGCAGCGCCGGGACTGGCGGGCGCAGGCCGAACAGTACGGGTTCAAATTCCACACCATGTACGGTGAAGCCTATTGGGATGAAAGCGCCTATTACCAGTTCACCCTGGATCAGATCGAGCAGGGTATCGAGGCCCCCACGGCCGAGATTCACCAGATGTGCCTGGCCGTTGTCGACAAGGTGGTGCGCAGCGAAGAGTTGATGCAGCGCTTCCAGATTCCGCAACCCTTCTGGGATCGGATCGCGCAATCCTGGCAGGACAAAGAGCCGAGTCTGTATTCGCGTCTCGATCTGGCCTATGACGGCGTCAATCCGGCAAAGCTCTATGAGAACAATGCCGATACCCCAACGTCACTGTATGAAAGCGGCTTCTGGCAGTGGCTATGGCTGGAGCAGCAGGTCGATCGTGGCGCATTACCGCGCTCATCAGACCAGTTCACCTCGCTGCAGGAGAAACTGATCCAGCGTTTTGCTGCGCTCAAGAGTCGCTACCCCGGCCAAGTGCTGCATCTGAGTTGCTGCAAGGATACCGAGGAGGATTTCGGAACCGTCACCTATCTGCAGGACTGCGCTGAAGCTGCGGGTATAGAGACCCGGTTTGTTTATATTGAGGATATAGGTCATGGCGAAGGTGAGTGGCTGACCGATCTGGACAATCAGGTGATCACTTGGCTGTTCAAACTTTACCCTTGGGAGTTCATGCTGCGCGAGCAGTACGCAGGCTTGACCCTGAATACCGGGGTGAATTTTCTGGAACCTATATGGAAAGGATCCGTCCTTTCCAATAAGGCGCTGTTACCGATGCTGTGGAAGTTATTCCCCGGCCATCCCAATCTGCTACCGGCGTTTTTCGAGGATGAATTGGACAACGTTGCGTCGATGCCGCTGGTCAAGAAGCCTTTTTTCTCTCGTGAGGGGGCCAATATCTGCATTCTTCAGGACGGCACGGCCATCGAGCAAAGCGATGGTCCCTATGGCGAGGAAGGTTTTATCTACCAAGCCTATTACCCGTTGCCGAAATTTGGGGGAAACTACACCTTGATCGGTTCTTGGTTAGTGGATGACGAACCGGCGGGGATATCTGTCCGGGAGGATTCCGGGCTCATCACCCAGGATCTGTCCAGGTGTCTGCCGCATACTATCTTGAACTAGCCGGCATTCGGGTCGTAGATTCGCGATCCGTACCACCCTTTGGATGAAAGACGATGACCAGCTTTACTAGCAGCCTGTCGGACTTAACGCTGATCTACTCGGCAACCGCTCCTGCGTTGCTCTACCTCCTGCATCCATGCAG
>JBALTG010000043.1:0-34069 GCA_036964625.1 Motiliproteus sp. | reverse complement strand
GTGCGCCGGTTGTGGGTGCAGCGGATCTTGGATCACGACGGTTACGACGGTCCTGAAGGTAAAAGCGAAGGGGGGATCGAAGCCTGGCTGCGTCTGGCTGAGGCCTGCGGTCTGAGCCGTGACGAGGTGCAGTCGCAGCAGCATGTGCTGCCGGGGGTGCGGTTTGCGGTCGATGCGTACGTCAACTTTGCCCGTCATGCCAGCTGGCAGGAGGCGGCCTGTTCGTCGCTGACGGAGCTGTTTGCGCCCACTATCCATCAGTCGCGACTGGATACTTGGCCGACCCATTATCCCTGGATCGATGTCGCGGGACACCAGTATTTCCGCAACCGCTTGTCCGAAGCGCGGCGGGATGTGCAACATGGCCTGCAGATCACCCTTGATCACTTCGTCAGCCGCGAGCAGCAGCAGCGAGCGCTGGATATTCTGCAGTTTAAACTCGATGTGCTCTGGACCATGCTCGATGCGATGAGCATGGCCTACGAGCTCAACCGGGTGCCTTACCACAACATCGTGGCGACCGACGTTGAGGCAGGCGTTGAGGCGGGTGTTGAGGTGAGCGTTGAGACGGGCGTTGAGGCGAAAGTTGAGACAGGGGCTGCGCCCGCGTCAGCACAACCACTAGCACAGGGAGTCGCCTGATGTTCGCGCCCGATCAGGTCCCTGCCATTCGCCGCCACTTCCGCTTCCAGTGCGCCGGTGTTGACGCCCAGCCACTGTGCCAGCCATTAAAAAAGAGAGTCTGCTGATGTTCGCGCCCGAACTGATCCCTGCTATTCGTCGCCACTTCCGCTTCCAATGGGAGGAGGCGCAGCAGGGCTACGTGCTGCTCTACCCCGAGGGTATGGTCAAACTCAATGGCGGCGCCGGTGAGATCCTGGCCTGCTGCGATGGCCAGACTCCGGTCGCGGAGATTATCCAACGACTCGACGCCAAGTTTGCCGATGCCGGAGGCTTGCACAACGACATCCAGCAATTTCTGGGGGTAGCCCATGAGCAGCAATGGCTCGAGTTTGTCTGATATCGACACCGCATCGGGGCGGGCGTCTGCCGCAGCAGTTGCCGCGAGCCCGGCTGCTGACCCGACGGCACCGGTCGAGCCGTTACCTGAAGGCGTTGGCCAGCCGTTTTGGCTGCTGGCCGAGCTGACCTACAGCTGCCCGCTGCAATGTGGCTACTGCGCCAACCCGATTAATCTCAAGGGCGGCGCAGAGGAGCTGAGTACCGAGCAGTGGATTTCAGTCTTTAAGCAGGGGCGCAAGATGGGTGCGGCGCAGCTGGGTTTCTCTGGAGGGGAGCCGCTGTTGCGCCAGGATCTTGAAGTGCTGATCCGCGAGGCGCGGCAGATGGGCTATTACACTAACCTGATCACCTCCGGGATGGGGATGGATGCAGCGAGGATGGCAGCCTTTAAAACGGCCGGGCTGGATCATATTCAGATCAGCTTTCAGGCCAGCTCCGAAGAGTTGAACAACCGTCTGGCGGGCAGTCAAAAAGCGTTTGCGCAGAAGCTGGCGATGGCGCGTGAGGTCAAAGCGCAGGGCTACCCGATGGTGCTTAATTTTGTCATCCATCGCGATAACATTGATCAGATCGACCAGATTATCGAGTTGTCGATGGCGCTGCAGGCCGATTATGTCGAGCTGGCCACCGCCCAATATTACGGCTGGGCATTGGCCAACCGCGACCAGCTGCTGCCCACCCGCGACCAGTTGAGCCGTGCCGAAGCGACCACCAACCGGTACCGTGATCGGCTCAATGGCACCGGCCCCAAACTGATCTTGGTGATGCCGGATTACTACGAAGAGCGCCCCAAGGATTGTATGAATGGTTGGGGCAAACTGTTTCTGACCATCACTCCCGATGGTACCGCGTTGCCCTGTCATAGCGCGCGGGAGCTGCCGATCGCATTCCCCAATGTGCGAGATACCTCGCTGGAGGAGATCTGGTACCGTTCAACCGGCTTCAACCATTTTCGCGGTTTCGGTTGGATGAAGGAGCCCTGTCGCTCTTGCGACGAGAAGGAGAAAGATTTTGGCGGCTGCCGCTGTCAGGCGTTTAAGCTGACCGGCGATGCTGCCCATGCCGATCCGGTGTGCGCCAAGTCAGCGCACCATCATTTGATCGAAGCCGCCCGCGAACGGGCCAATAGCGCGGATGGCAGCGGCTTGATTCTGCGCAATTCCCGTAACATCAACAAGGCTCAGGCACAGTTGCAGCAGTTGATCGCCAGAGGGTAACACGTATGCCAAACGCCAGTCCGCAGCGCGCACTGCTGCCAACCTCGGAGCCTAAAAAGGTGCTCGACCCCGCCGCGCCGATCAGCGCCGCGCAGGCGGCGCAACAGGGTCAGCAGTGGGCCGAGCTGCAGAGTGAAGGTGAGTGGCTGACCTGGCTGGAGTTTGATGCCAGCCAGGGCCGTAACCTGATCCGCTGCAGGCGCGGTGATCAACGATCAAGCGTATTAACGCCCACGGGCTTTAGCGTGCGTAGCCGGGTTCATGAGTATGGGGGCGGTAGCTACCGCATCGCCAACAACGCGGTGGTGTTCGTTAATGATACCGATCAGGGTTTATACTGGCACAGTTTCGAGCAACCGCAGGCGCTGACGCGGGTGCGCCAGGTGGAGGGGTTTCGGTATGCCGATCTGCAGTTCGATCGACGTCGAAACCGAATCATTGCGGTAGAGGAGCAACATGGCGACAACGGCCAGATTAGCAACCGGCTGGTGGCGATCGGTCTGGGCAACCCGACCACGGCGACCGAGCCGGGTCGCCGAACGGTGTTGGCACAGGGCGCCGATTTCTACAGTTCACCACGCTTAAATGCGGATGCTAGCAAACTGGCGTGGGTTAGTTGGGATCATCCCCATCAACCCTGGACATCGACCCGGCTATGGCTGGGAAGGTTGGATGCCGACGGGGTGCCGCAAGGTAAGCAAGCGCTCACTAAAGGTCATCATAGAGGCCAGAGCGAGTCGGTGCTGCAACCGGAGTTCGGCCCCGATGGCTCGCTGTTGTTCTTATCCGACCGGAATGGCTGGTGGAACCTGTGCCGTTATCGGCAAGGTGCTACCGCACCGGGCATGAAACAGCCCGACAATCAGCTCGACAATCCGCTCGACAAGCATCACCGCCAGAGCGATACCGAAGTACTGCTGCAGCGCGACGCCGAATTTTGCCGCGCTCCCTGGCAACTCGGGCAGCAGGCGTACGTGGTGCTGGATCCGCAACGGATCGGTTGCAGCTGGTGGCATGAGGGTAAAGCCGAGCTGGGGGTGCTATCCCTGCCGAGCCGACAGCTGGTCAGCTTGGGAAGCTGGGCGGCGGTGCACAGCCTGGCCGAGTCAAAGGGGCAGTTATTGGCTATCGCAGAGCCGACTACCGGGCCGGGCCAATTAGTCGCCTGCTCCGCAGCCGGAGAGGTGCTCACTGCGGCTGACCGTCAACCGACTGCTCAATCGACCGCTCAACCGACCGCTCAACCGACAATCATCGAACAGATCCTGGTGCCCTCCGGCTCGCTGCCGACAGCGGTGATACAACCCTGCCATGTACAGATTTCATCGCCGTCAGCGGCAACGGTGTATGGCCTGCTTTATCGCCCTGCGGTGGGGGCCGGCCAGCGGCTGCCGTTAATCATCCAGCTTCACGGTGGCCCAACCGCGCAGGCCGATGGCCGTTACGATCCGTTAAAACAGTTTTGGTTACAGCGCGGTTTTGCGCTGTTAGACCTTAACTATCGCGGCAGTACCGGTTATGGTCGGCACTACCGTGAACAACTGCAGGGGCAGTGGGGCATCGCCGATGTAGAAGATGTGATCGCGGCGGCTCGATTTTTTATTGGCCAGGGCTGGGTCGATCCTGAGCGGATTGTGGTGCGCGGTAATAGCGCCGGGGGTTACACTACGCTCCAGGCGCTGAGCCAGCCAGCGGGACAACAGTGGCTGCGTTGCGGTGCCAGTCACTACGGTATCAGCGACCTGGAACGGCTGGCCAGCGACACCCACAAATTTGAATCCCGCTATCTGGACTGGCTGATCGGTGATCGGCAGACAGAGCGTCTGGCCTACCGTTCGCGCTCGCCGGTGCATCGTCCTGAAGCGTTTTGTCGGCCGCTGATCTTCTTTCAGGGAGGGCTGGATCGGGTGGTCCCCGCCACTCAGTCCTACCGCCTCTATAACCAGCTTAAAGGCCGGGGGCTTGCGGTTGAGTATCAGGCGTTTGCCGATGAGCGGCACGGCTTCCGTCACGCCAGGAACCGCGCCCAGGTGCTCAAGCGCGAGTGGGCTTTCTATTGCCGGCAACTGGGGCTGCAGGGTCCTGACACCCGCGTCGATGAGTCAAACCCTGAGCGGTAACAGTTACGATGAGCCAAACCATGAGCGACAACAGCTTCGATGAGTACAACAGCGACAATGAGTAAAACCATGAGCGACAACCGTAACAGCGACAACAATCTGTTCAGCGTACAGGGTAAGCGGGTACTGATCAGCGGAGCCGGTGCCAATGGCGGGGTCGGCCATGCCCTGGCCTTGGGTTTCGGCCAGGCTGGCGCCAACCTGGTCCTTTGTGATATCGATAACGACGGGTTGCAGCAGACCGTACAGCAGCTGCACGATCTGGGCATCGATGCACTGGCGTGCCAGACCGATATCTCCGATCAATGCCAGGTTGAACAACTGTTTCTACAGCTGGATCAGCATCTCGGCGGCATCGACGTGCTGATCAATGTGCCCTTCGCCTTCCCCAGCCGGGTTAAACCGCACCAGCTTGAGGCGCAAGATTGGCAACAGACGTTGGATGTCAGTCTTAGCGGTTATTTCTACTGCAATCAGCAGGCGCTGCAGCGGATGCTTGACCAACCGGGCGGTGGCTCGATCATCCAGATCGGCTCCAACGCGGGTATCAATGCGCTGGGACGCGGCGCGATGCCGTACAGCTGCGCCAAAGCCGCGGTGCATCAGATGACTCGCGAAATCGCCATCGAGTATGCGGGCCATGGCATTCGTTGCAATGCGCTGGCGCCCGCTCAGATCCGCACCCCGGGTCTGGAGCAGCACCTGGCTGATCCGACGTTCCGTGAGCAGGTGCTCCCCAGAATTCTCAATGGCCTGCCCCAAGGACGGTTGATCGAACCGGATGAGCTGGTCGGGCCAGCACTGTTTCTGGCCTCAGAGGCCGCCAGTGCCATTAACGGCGTGATTTTGCCGGTAGATCAGGGCAACACCGCGATGAATGCCGGTGGCGGTAATCATTAATCTGGCGGGAGGACTTAGTAATAACTATTGGTTCAAAAGGGAGCGATACCCCTCGCCACTAACTGGGGTTAGTGAGCCAGGGGTTAGTGAACGTGCGTTGGGTCGGCAGGGTAAAGGGGAAGGCTGTGACCACGCAGGCCAACCTGTCACTGGCAACTCATCAGGAGGAGACTCACCAGGTTGCGGCGGCGGTGCATGAACTCAGTGCCACGGTTCAGGAGGTGGCGCAGAATGCTGCAGAAGCCGCGCGTTCGGTGCAGGCGGTTCGCGAACAGGCACTGGATGGCCAGAGTGTGGTCCAGGAGAGTGTCTCCTCTATCAACTTACTGGCCGATTCGGTGGATCAGGCAGCCAACAATATCCAGGTGCTGGAAGCAGATGTGCAGAATATTGGTGGCATCCTCGATGTGATCCGTTCGATCGCCGATCAGACCAACCTGCTGGCCCTGAATGCCGCCATCGAAGCCGCCCGAGCGGGCGATCAGGGGCGCGGTTTTGCCGTCGTTGCGGATGAGGTGCGTTCGCTGGCCAAGCGTACCCAGGAGTCCACGGAAGAGATTCAGGGGATGATCGAGCAGCTACAACAGGGTGCCAACACGGCGGTGAAGACCATTCGTACCGGCAGTGAGCAGGCGCAAGCGAGTGTGGGTCATGCCCAGCGGGCCGGTGACGCCCTGGCGCAGATAACCGAGGATGTGCTCAAAGTGTCTGATATGAATATGCAGATCGCTTCTGCCACTGAGGAACAGAGTGCCACCGTCGAGATGATCAATCAGAACGTCAGTAACATCAATCACGCCTTCACCGAGACTGCCAGCGGTGCCGAGCAGATAGCTACCTCGGGGGTGCAGCTTAAGCAGTTAGCCGATGAGTTGAACCACCTGTTGCAGCAGTTCAAAACCTAATCTATCGGTGCAGCGATGGGCGCTGATTTTACTTGATGATCACAACGCTCCACGTAGACAGGGGTACAGCTTAAGCAGTTAGCCGATGAGTTGAACCACCTGTTGCAGCAGTTCAAAACCTAATCTATCGGTGCAGCGATGGGCGCTGATTTTACTTGATGATCACAACGCTCCACGTAGAATCGGTGCATGCCAGGGTAGGCTGTCGATGAATGAATGGATTGAGTTAATGGATTGAGTGAATTGAGACAGGAGCGTTAGGATGCGGCCAATTTTTTTACCCGCTTTATTACCAGTATTACTGCTGGGAACGTTGGGCTGGAGTGGCGCAGGGGTTGCCGCCAATCCGGTCTGGCTGGAGGGGAAGACCGATACCCAGTATCAGATTACCGTTTACCGCAGTGCCTCGTGCGGCTGCTGCAAAGGTTGGAATGATCACCTGCGGGCACACAATTTCAGGGTCGAGGATGTGGTGGTTGAAGATGTCGAACCTTATAAAAACAAGTTTGGCGTGCCGCCTCAGGGGGCTTCATGCCACACCGCCGTGGTCAATGGCAAGGTTATCGAAGGGCATGTGCCGGCTCAGGATATTAAGGCCCTGCTGGGCTCAGCCAGTGATGTGCGGATGTTGACCGTACCGGGGATGCCTTCGGGTGGGCCCGGAATGGATTGGGACGGCGCCCGGCAGGATGCCTTTAAGGTCTACGCCGTCAGCGAGGATGACAGCGTCGGGGTCTTCAACCAGTACAGCGGCTATTAATGGGCTTGCAAATCGAGCCGCTGCGGCTCGGTTTGCGCCAGACCTGGTCTGAACTTAACGGCTACAGAAACTGCAGCGACAAGCTCAGGTAGGCTCGCCGGTCGAACTGATTGCGCTGCTGAAACTCAGCATAGTCTTCGTTCAATAGGTTCTGCATCACCAGGGCGATTTGGGTCTCGGTTTTTCTCCGCTTCCAGGTCTTGGCGAGACGGGTATCTAAGCGCCGGAAGCTATCGAGCATCGATCCGCTGAAGAATCCGGTCGCACTCTGCTGGTAAAAGTTCAGGCTCAGGTCCCAGTTCTGATTCAGTTGCTGATTGGCCAATAGACTGAGGCTGTGCCGGGGTGACATTTCACTCAGGTTTTGGTCAACGATGCTTTGGTCAACGTCGGAGATCTTTCCGTCGCTAGACAGCCCCTCAATATCCAGATAGGCGTATTGCAAGGCGATCCAAAAATGCGGGGTGGGACGCAGCTTGAGCTGGGTCTCCAGTCCAGAGGCGCGCCAGTGGCTATTGTTGCTACTTATCCGGGTAACAGTATTAAGAGGAAGCGGGTCGATGCTGAAGACCGTGCCGAGACCCCGGGTCACCTGTTCGTGGAACAGTTTCAGATCGATATCGAGCTTCAGCGCCGGAACGATCCCCAGGTAACCCAGCTCGAGGGTTCGATTCTTCTCCGGCTGCAGGTTCGGATCGGCATCGAGCAGCTGGGCTAAGGGCGTGCCGTTGCTGTGGGTCCAGCGGGTGTTCTGATTGCTAGCCAACAGGGAGGGCATCCGGTAAGCCAGGGTGTAACTGGCGCGTAGCATGTGATGGCGATTGAGCTGGAGGTTCAGTGCCAACCTGGGTGAGGTCTTGATTCCCGCGGAGTCGTGGTGTTCGGTCATCGCACCCAGGTTCCATACTAGCCGTTTGCTGGCACGCCACTCCAGGTTAGCAAACAGTCGCCACAGATTGTCAGCCAGCGAGGCTGTAGTGTTGAACAGCACCTCGGATGCGCCTCGGTCCTGGCGTAGGCCCATTCCCCAGACCGCACGCAGATCGGAGAGCAGGCGGAGCTGGTGCTGCAGCTCCAGGTCAAATCGCTCGGTGTTGCCGGTCTCAAGATTGGGATAGAAAAGCTCGTCGGGGATACCGAGACGCAAAAAGTCGGTACCAAAGGTCTCTGAGAGCAGGGTCTGGTCCATTTTCCCTTTGAAATAGTTGTGATGAGCCTGAATCCTCAGATTATCCGCGTCGTTCAGATCGCGGCTCCAGGTCAGGGTTTGGTAATGGGCGCTGTAGCGCCGATCAAAAATCGGCAGAAAGGCGGGACCGATGCCTGCCTTGCCCTGACTAAAGCCCAGCTGCAGTTCGAGGGTGTCGCTCAGGGTCGGTGTTGAGGTGGTGCGAAGATTAACATAACGTCCCCGGCCCGCATCCTCGATGCCAAAACCGTCGTTCTGCAGAGTGCCGGCAGACAGGCGCAGGCCATGATTGCCGAAGCTGTCGTTGTGGTTAAGTTCAACCCTGGCTGCATCTCCACTGCCGCCAACCGCGACCAGGCGCGAGCCGCGGTCCTTAAACGCGCTGCGGGTGATGATGTTTATCGCACCGAGAAAGGCGTTGGAGCCGTAGGTCGGCACATTAGAGCCGCGCACCACTTCGATAGAATCGATATCGCTGAGGCCGACCCCCAGCGAGCGCCAGTCGACCGCAGAGAACGCGGCCAGATATACCGAGCGTCCGTCGATCATCACCTCCAGGCGTCCGGGGTGGCCTTCACCGGGGCTATGGGTGGACACTCCAAACTTGTGGCCGTTGACTTGGTAGACCTGAAAGCCGGGTACTAGCCGGAACAGATCCGGGATCTCCTGCGCCCCCGAGGCGTCGATCATCTCCCGGTCGATGACGGTGATGGAGGCGGGTGCTTCGGAGCGGTGCTGTAACAGCCGGGTGGCCGAGCTGACCAGCGGGATATCGACCAGCTGATCGGCTTCCGTCAGCAGCTGGCGTTCGCTGGCGTTCGCCAGCGGTGTTGTCCCCCCGGAGGCAAAAAGAAAAAGCCAGCTAAGCGCGAGCGGGGTGCTCCGCATCCTGCGGGGATAACGTACAGCTTTCACATCATTCCGATGCATAGAATAGTTAACCACGACAGTGACAGCGGGAATGCAGCGCGAAGATTAGCGCATTCAATGATATTTATGAAGCTTTTGCTGTAGTCAATGGTGCTCTGGTTGGGTTGAGTTGGGGCTGTCTGGAGTACCCCGGCACATCAGTGTGCAGATTGCATATCTGCTAATCCAGGCGTATTCTGAATTTGCTTATCAATTGGTTAATTAAATAGAAAGACGCGTTCTAATGAAGCCAGTGACCGCCTATCAAAAGACCATAAAGCGCGGCCGTCCTGCAGACCCGGCATTGCAGCACCAGCGTAAACAGGATCTGTTGGATGCGGCCTTTGAACTATTGCGACACAAGAGTTATCGCGGTATCACCATCCGCGATCTGGCCGATGCCGCGGGTACTCAGTCGGCGATGATCAAATATTACTTCGGTGATAAGCAGGGGTTGTTCCTGGCATTGTTGGAGCGCCTCGCTACACAACAGCTGAGCGCCTTTCAGGCAGTATTGAGCGCTCCTGACCCTATCAAGGCCTTTATTGCGACCTCATTGGAGTTTTTCGCCCAAAATCCACCGGTGATTCGGCTGCTGATCGATGAGGTGCTGAGCGGCGACAGTCAGCTGCAGCAGGCTTTTATTGAACTGATGCCCAAACGTATGGCCAGGCTGCTGCCGCAGCTGATAGACGCGCAGCAGCAGGCCGGACGGTTGCGCCAAGACCTGGATCCCAAATGGGCGGCCTTTTCATTGATCAGTCTGACCCTGACCCCGTTTATGCTTGCTCCGGTGCGGGAGCAGGCCTGGAATATCAGCAATGACGAGGTTTCCAGCAGTCGTTGGGTCGGTCACATCTATCGACTATTTATTGAAGGAGTTCGAGCATGAGCCAGACTACCCCTGCGCGTACGTGGCTTGGCCGCTTCTGGGCGCTGCCGTTGCTGGTTGTTGTGGGGGTGGCAATTGCGCTTGTGATCGTTAAATCCCGACCGGCGATGGAGCATGAAATCGCGGTCCGACAGGGCGTTGCGGTGAGTACCCTGCTGCTGCAGCAGCACTCGGTGCGGCCCCGAGTCACCGGGTATGGTGAGGTTAGCCCCGATGTTCTGCTGGATATGCGCGCCGAGGTCTCCGGCAGAGTCAGTTTTGTTCATCCGCAACTTAAGAAAGGTGCCATCCTGGCCGCAGGGACTCTGGTGGTGCGCATCGATGCCCGCGATTACCGCCTAGCGCTGAAGAAGGCGCAGGCCAGTCTGGTGCAGAATAGGGCCAATCTGGCCGAGCAGGGGCTGGTCTTGAGTGACGCCGCGCTGGATCTACAGTTGGCTAAGGATAAATTGCACCTCGCTGCTGCCGAGTTGCTGCGCTTTGACCAGTTGCAGGCTAAGGGCACCCTGGCTCAGTCCGCAGTGGACGGCCAGCGTGCACTGCTGCTGCAGGTTAAACAGGAGGTGCAGAGCCTGCAAAATAGGCTGGATACGCTGCCTTACAGTACTGAGGTGCTGAGGGCGCAGGTCGAGATCGCTGAATCTGAAGTTCAGACCCAGCAACTTAATCTGGCGCGTACCGAGATCCGTCTTCCCTTCGATGCCCGGATCTCCAGTCTCGCGACCCAGGCCGATCAGTTTGTCAGTCTGGGCGCGTCGCTGTTTGGTGCCCAAAGCATCGATAAGGTACTGATCAACGCACAGTTTTCATTGGCGCAGATGCGTCTTCTGGCCAGGGGCTTTGATTTGAGCTCTGCGAGTATGGAGGCGCTGTTTGACAGTAGTGAGGGGGATGAAAACCTGATCCGGCGGCTGGGGCTGAGCGCCAGGGTGAGGCTGGTCGGTAACGGTCGGGAGACGGTCTGGAGTGCCGACGTGGAGCGGATTAGCAGTAATCTTGATCCGGTTTCCCGGACTGTTGGTGTTATCGTCGGTATTCGTAATCCCTACCAGCAGATTAAACCGGGAATTAAACCGCCGCTGATCGAGGGGATGTATATGCAGGTCGAGCTCCGGGGTCAGTCCCGGCCCTATTGGGTGGTGCCCCGGGATGCGTTGCATGAGGGTGAGCTTTATCTGCTGGATGCGGAGCAGAAGTTGCAGCGCTTAGCCGTTAGCGGCTATCCGCAACAGCAGCAACTGTTGCTGGATCCGGCCACCCCGTTGCGCGCTCATAGTGCGGTTATCACTTCTGATCCGTTTCCCGCGGTAACCGGGATGCAGCTGGCGCCGACGCTTGATGTCGCGGCTCAGGCCGCGCTGAACGCCTGGCTGGAGGCGCGCTGAGATGATCCGCTTTTTTGCTAGCCATCCCTCCGCGGCCAACCTGTTCACTTCGGAGCTTTTTCCTGCGGTGACCGGGATGCAGCTGGCGCCGACGCTTGATGTCGCGGCTCAGGCCGCGCTGAACGCCTGGCTGGAGGCGCAGATGGTAGGAGGCGTACAGCGATGATCCGTTTTTTTGCTGGCCATCCCACCGCGGCTAACCTGTTCACTTCGGAGCTTTTTCCTGCGGTGACCCCCTGGCTGGAGGCGCGCTGAGATGATCCGTTTTTTTGCTAGCCATCCCACCGCGGCTAACCTTTTGATGGGGCTTTTCCTGCTGGCGGGAATCATCGCGCTGCCTGATATCAGGCGTGAAACCTTTCCCGAGATCCAAAGATACGAGGTTAAGATCAGCGTCCCTTATCCGGGTGCTACCTCCGCCGATGTGGAGCTGGGTATCTGTATGCCATTGGAAGATGCGCTGGATGGCATCAGTTTTATGCAGGAAAAACGCTGCGAAGCGCGCAATTCGATCGCCATCATGACCTTGAAAATGGTCGAGGCGGGTGATTTCAGCAAGTTTTTGGATGATGCTAAGGTGGCCGTCGATGGCATCGATAATTTCCCTCAGGATAGCGAAGCCGCCGTCGTCGAGGAGACGGGGCGGACCCAGGGTGTCGTCACGCTGGCGCTCACGGCCGATCTGCCTGACCGTGATCTGAAGACGCTGGCGGAACAGGTCAAGCAACGGATATTGCAAACCACCGCTATCCCGCGGGTCGATATCCAGGGCTTCGGTCAGCGCGAGTTGCAGATCCAGGTGTCACAGCACAACTTGCGTCAGTATGGGCTTAGCTTGCAGGATATCGCCGCCAAGGTCGGTGCTCAGAACGTGGATATGCCCGCCGGAGAGCTGAGCACACCCGGACGTGAATACCAGATCCGTTTCAGCGATGAAAAACGTACCACCGCAGCTTTATCCCAGTTGATCGTGATTCAGGGCGAACTGGGTGGGGAGCTGCGTCTGGGCGATATCGCCTCGATCCAGAGTGGATTTGACAGCGATGAAACCCAGGTTACCTATAACGGTCAGCCTGCGGCTTTTTTAAAAATCAGTAAAAACAGCATCGATGACAGCCTGGATGTGTTGGATCAGGTCAAAGCATTCCTGGTCCGGGAGCGGCAGCGGCTCCCGCCGGAAGTCCGGCTGGTGTTGACTCAGGACGCGACCAGTATTATCGATGATCGGATCAATATGCTGGCGAAAAATGCCTGGCAGGGACTGTTGCTGGTGTTTGCGGTGATGTGGCTGTTCTTCGGCAGCCGTTATGCGTTCTGGGTGGTGATGGGGTTGCCGGTCTCCTTCCTGGCCAGTGCCTTTGTCCTGGGGGCGTTTGGGCTGAGTATCAACATGATCTCAATGGTGGCGCTGCTGCTGTCGCTGGGCATCCTGATGGACGATGCTATCGTGATCAGTGAAAGCATCGGGCATCAGTTGCGGCAGGGCAAAAAGCCACTGCAGGCCGCTATCGATGGCACCCAGCTGGTGGCCAAAGGGGTGTTCTCCTCTTTTTTAACGACGCTCTGTGTATTCAGCGGTCTGCTCGGTCTGAGCGGCGATATTGGTCAGATTCTGGTGGTGATCCCTATCGTGTTGATCTCGGTGATCAGCGTGTCGCTGATTGAAGCGTTTTTTATCCTGCCGCATCACCTCTACCACTCGCTGGCGCAGGCTGAGCTAAAGGGTGAATCGGCTTTCAGGCAGGGGGTGGATCGGGTATTTGATCGGGTGCGCCTGAAAATTGATGCGGCCGTTGGGGGGCTGATCCGGATTCGTTACGGATTTGTCGGCGCGGTGGTCGGATTGTTGATCATATCGATCAGTTTGCTGGCGTCGGGGGTGGTTAAAGTATCCCCCTTCCCGATGGTGGAGGGCGATATTCTGCAGGCTCGATTGCTGATGCCCACGGGCACCCCGTTGGCAAAAACTGAGGCGATGGTGCTGGCACTCAAGAATCAGCTGCTCGAGGTGACCGGGCCGATCGCCGCACGCCAGGGTGGCCCTGTCGTTGAGGCGATCACCGTTAACTACGGCAGCAATGCCGATGCTTTCGAGTCGGGGCCGCATCTGGCGACGGTCAGCGTCGATCTGCTCACTGCCGAGCAGCGTCATTTCTCGATCAACGAAGTCAAGCAGCAGTGGTTAGCTCGCGCCCGGACTCTCGAGGGGGCCTGGAGTATCGCGATCAAAGAGCCGAGTCTGGGGCCTGCCGGCCGGGCGATCGAGATCCGCCTGCAAGGCCCAGGGCTGGAGCAGCTCAGCCTGGCATCGCATGACCTGCAACACTGGCTGGCGGGTTATCCCGGGGTGGCTAATCTGTTAGACGACCTGCGGCCGGGTAAGCCGGAGTTTACCTTGCATCTCAAAGAGGGCGCGTACAGCTTGGGGATGACGGCGCAGATGGTCGCCGCGCAGCTGCGTGCCGCGTTTCAGGGTGCCAAAGTGATCGAATCCAGTATCGGTCTGGAAAATTATGATCTGGTGGTGGAGCTGGATCCGGAGTCCAAAGATGAGCTGGCTGATTTCGATAACTTTCCGATTATCAATCCGGCTAACGGTGCGGTGATCCCGTTGGATAACCTCGCTGATATTGTCGCCAGCCGCAGTTTCTCGCGGATTCATCGGATCGACAATCAGCGTACTGTGACCGTGTTGGGGGATATCGATGCCAGACGCAATAACACCGCCGCGGTGATGGCGGATCTGCAGCAGAGCTACTTGCCACAATTTAAGCAGCGCTACCCGCAACTGAGCCTGCGTATAAAGGGTGAAGTGGCCGAAGGCGGCGAGACTCAGGGCTCGATGGCGAGCGCCCTGGTGTTGGGGTTGGCTGGGATCTTCGTTCTGCTCAGTTTTCAGTTCCGCTCCTATCTTGAGCCGATTATCGTCATGCTCAATATCCCGTTGGCGTTGATTGGGGTGATCTGGGGGCACTGGCTGCTGGGATTGGATATCACCATGCCGTCGATGCTCGGTTTTGTGTCGCTGGCAGGTATCGTGGTTAATGACTCGATCTTGCTGGTGGAATTCGTCAAGCGCCATGTCGCCGCAGGCCTGAGTGTCCATGACGCGGCGGCCAGGGCCAGTCACGACCGCTTTCGCGCGGTTCTCCTGACCTCGCTGACCACTATCGCCGGGATGACCCCGCTGCTGTTTGAAACCAGTCTCCAGGCGCAGGTATTGATTCCGCTGACGGTGAGTATCGTCTTCGGCATCGCCAGTTCGACCCTGCTGGTGCTGTTTGTGGTGCCCTGCTGTTACTGCATCCTGGATGATTTCGGTCTGGCGAATGCGCAACCCTCTTCATCAGCCTCCTAGATCCGCCGCACCGGATGAATAGTGTCGGTCGCAGCAGAGATAACCCCTCTATCTTTCCTCTTATATTTTTCTAAGCCTCTCTTTTCAAACGGCTCTCTAAGTCCGGCGCGTCTGCCTGAGCGTGGGGGCTGTTGATTTATCGTCAGGGTGGGGTAAAGGCTCGATTATTAGCGACTCAAGCCGGAGTGCCTGGCCAAGCCGGAAAGGCGTTGAATCATGCTCAAATTATTCCATTTGATTCATTTTAAGCCTCATTGAAATGCACCTGGTTTTCTGTTTTTTTGCGTCCAAGTTGCTGTTATAAAGTGTTTTTTATAAATATATGCAGGCGATGAATGGTGCCTGCATGTATCGATTTCATGACCTGGGTCAAAGTCTGGTTACTGCCCCTCGCGCGGGGGGGGTAAACGGTTAGTTAATCTTACTCGGTGTGCTATAGTGGGCAAATGTGGGAAAAAGTGGTTTTTTAATCTGGGATTAGCATGTTCAGCGGTGTCAGCGAAATCAATCTAGATGTGAAGGGACGCATGGCTATGCCAACGCGCTACCGCGAACGTCTGGTTGATTGCTGCGCGGGAAAGCTGTTTGTGACCATCGATCCGATAGACAAGTGTTTAACCCTGCATACCCAGCCTGAGTGGGATCTGGTTCAGGAGAAGATCGTCGCGCTACCGAGTTATTCGCAGTCGGGGCGGTTATTACGGCGAACGGTTCTGGGGCATGCGACCGAAGTGGATATGGACGGTAACGGGCGCTTGTTGCTATCGGCACCGTTGCGAGATTTTGCCGAGATCGGCAAGCGTGTCGTATTGCTGGGTCAGGGTAATAAGTTTGAGATCTGGGCAGAGCATAAGTGGCTTGAGACCCGGGATGCCTATATGGACTCATCAGCAGATAATACCACGCTGTTGGGTGAGTTGAATGATCTATCGCTGTAGGGTTGGTGATGAGTAACGAATTCAAGCATAAGAGTGTATTGCTGGACGAGGCGGTAGAGCTACTGATAACCGATCCTGCGGGCAGTTATGTCGACGGCACCTTTGGCCGCGGCGGTCATTCGCGGTTGATTCTGTCCGAGCTTGCGCCAGAGGGGCGGTTGCTAGGGTTTGATAAGGATCCACAGGCGATCACGGTTGCGGAGCAGTTGCAGCAGCAGGATGGCCGCTTCGAATGTGTACACGGTTCTTTTGCCGAGCTGCGGCACCAGCTGGAGCAGCGAGGTCTGATGGGTACGCTGGATGGCGTGTTGCTGGATCTGGGGGTCTCTTCGCCGCAGTTGGATGACCCCGAGCGAGGTTTCAGCTTTCTTAATGATGGACCGCTGGATATGCGCATGAATCCGCAGGCGGGTGAGAGTGCGGCGCAATGGATCGCGCGGGCGGATGAGAAAGAGATCGCCGATGTGATGTATCTGTATGGCGAAGAACGTTTTTCGCGGCGTATCGCTAAGGCGATTGTCGCCGAGCGGCAGCTGCAACCGATTACCACGACGGCGCGTTTGGCTGAAATCGTCAAAGTAGCTAATCCTAAGTGGGAAAGAGGTAAAAACCCGGCGACCCGGGCGTTTCAGGGCATACGTATCTATATCAATAGTGAGCTGGACGATCTGACCGCCTGTCTTGAACAGGCACTGGAGGGGCTCAAGGTGGGTGGCAGGCTGGTGGTGATCAGTTTTCACTCGCTGGAGGATCGGATCGTTAAGCGCTTTATACGTAAACATGTCCGCGGGGATGAAGCGCCTCTGGGTCTGCCGGTCCCTCAGTCGATGCTCAATCAGCGTCTTAAGGCTGTAGGTAAAGCACGCAAAGCCAGCGATGCGGAAGTGAGTGAAAATGTGCGTTCGCGTAGCGCCATTATGCGTATTGCGGAAAAGCTGGCCTAGCCAAATATGGTTAAACGTATTGTCACCCGGGCCGGCGAGATCGGTACCCGGACCAAAAACCTGAGTATCTCGTTGCAGGCACTGGTTACGGTGCCGGTGTTTATCGCGTTGTTGCTAACCGCGCTGACGGTGATCTATAGCGCCTTTCTTTATCGTCAGGGATTTAATCTACAGCAGCAGTTGTTTCAGCAGCGCGATGCGCTGGAAGTCGAGTGGGGGCAGTTGTTGCTGGAGCAGAGTGCGCTGGCTGCGCATAGTCGGATCGAGAGAACGGTAACCCAGCAATTGGATATGTATGTACCTTCACCTGAAGACATTGTGGTGGTTCGTTAGATGAGCGCGCAAACCGCATCGCGGGCCTACACCTGGCGGTTTCGGCTGGTGTTGCTGATGCTGTCGATGTTGGCGCTGGTGGTAGCGTCCAAGATCGTATATTTGCATCTATTTGAAGATGAGTTCCTAAAGAATCAAGGGGACGCACGGAGTCTGAGGGTGGTCAGTATTCCTGCACACCGGGGGATGATTCTGGATCGCAATGGTGAGCCATTGGCCGTCAGTGCACCGGTGGAGAGTATCTGGTATGACCCGCGTAAGTGGGTAGCCGATAAACCCCAGCTGCGCTTGTTGGCGAAGGCGCTGGGGATGCCCGCTGCACGATTGGAGCGGAAGGTGGCGGCCAATGCGGATAAGAAATTTGTCTACCTGAATCGGCATATGGCACCGGCAGATGCGGAACAGGTGCTGGCGTTGGGGATTGCGGGTGTTTACAGCCAGAGCGAATACAAGCGTTACTACCCTGCGGCTGAGGTAGCGACCCATCTGGTGGGCTTTGCCAATGTTGATGGGGCTGGCCAGGAGGGGATGGAGCTGGCTTACGACGAGTGGCTGCGGGGTGGTGCGGGTAGCAAGCAGGTGTTGAAAGACCGCCTGGGGCGTACCATTAAAGATATTCAGGATCTGAAGCAAGCCAACCCGGGCCAGGACTTGACCCTGAGTATCGATCTGCGGATTCAGTATCTGGCCTATCGCGAACTCAAAGCCGCGGTGCAGCAACATCGGGCCCGGTCGGGTTCTGCGGTGGTGTTGGATGCCGCTACCGGTGAGGTGTTGGCGATGGTTAACCAGCCCTCCTATAACCCCAACGATCGCAGCAGCCTGACCGTATCGCACCTGCGCAACCGAGCCGCTACAGATACTTTCGAGCCTGGATCGACCATGAAACCGCTGACGATTGCCGCCGCAATAGCCAGCGGCAAGTACAGTGCCGGTAGTGAAATAGATACCTCGCCGGGATATATCCGGGTTAAGAATTACACCATTCGTGACCATAAAAACTACGGGGTACTGGATCTGGGGCATATTATCAGCAAGTCCAGCAACGTTGGGGCGAGCAAATTAGCATTGAGTCTGGAGCCTCGTGCAATACGTAACATGTTTTTCAATGCGGGCTTGGGTCGCGCGACCGGCAGTGGTTTTCCGGGTGAGCAAGTCGGCTCGCTACCCTATTTTGGTGACAAGCGGATCGTAGAGCGCGCAGCGATGTCTTACGGTTATGGCTTGTCGGTGACGCCGCTGCAGTTAGCGCAGTCGTATATGGCATTTGCGGGCGATGGCATTCGCCGCGATCTGTCGTTGCTGAAGACCGAAAAGCCGATGCCGGGTGAGCGGATCATGCCCGAGCGCGTTGCGCGGCAGGTGTTGGCGATGATTGAACAGGTGACGGCGAAGGGTGGGACCGGTCGCCGGGCCCGGGTTCCTGCATACCGGGTGGGAGGCAAGACCGGCACCTTGCACAAGGTGGGCGCTGGCGGTTATGAAGATGATAAGTACGTGGCGGTGTTTGCCGGAGTGGCGCCGATTGAAAATCCACGTTTTGTGGCCATTGTGGTGGTCGATGAGCCCCAAGGGCAGGAGTATTATGGGGGTGAGGTTGCCGCACCGGTGTTTTCGCGAATTATGGCCGGAACCTTGCGGTTGATGAATATCGCGCCTGATAAGCTGGGCCTGCCGCCGGAGCAGCAACTGGCGTGGAAAAGCCCATGACCAGAGGCTACACGATGACGCTCCAGGCGCTGCTTCAAGGCGCTGCAATGGCACCTGAAACCGCCAGGCTTCAGGTTACCGGGATCAGTAACGACAGCCGCCGCATTCAGGGCGGCGACCTGTTTCTGGCATGCCGCGGTGAACACCATGATGGCCGCGGGTTTATCAGCGCAGCGGTCGCACAGGGTGCGGTTGCGGTTGTGTGCGAAACGGACGCCGCAATCGCCGACCCGGGAGTGTCGCTGGGAGTGCCGCTGATCGAGCTGGAAAACCTGGCGCAGCGCCAGGCTGAACTGGCCGGCCGCTTTTATCTGCAGCCGAGTGATTCGCTGCAGATGATCGGGATTACCGGCACCAATGGCAAGACCTCGTGCAGCCATTTTGTGGCACAGGCGTTATCCCTGTTGGGACAGAAAACAGCGTTAATCGGCACCACCGGAAACGGATTTGTGGGGGCGCTGGAATCCGCGACGCACACAACGCCGGATGCAGTGCGATTACAGCAACTGTTAGCGCAGTTGCGAGACCAGGGCGCGCAGGCGGTGGCGATGGAGGTGTCCTCACACGCACTGGACCAGCAGCGTATCGCCCAAGTGACGTTTGACCAGGCGGTGTTTACTAACCTGAGTCGCGACCACCTCGATTATCACGGGACGATGGACGCGTACGCGGATGCCAAAGCGCGGCTGTTTCTCGAAACAGGCATCAACAAGGCCGTGATTAATACCGATGATGCGTTTGGGCGGAGCCTGTGGCAGCGCCTACCACAGGGTGTAGACGCTATCGCTATCGGGGAGCAGCGGCTGGCGGATGCCAAACAGCTGCGCATTGTAACCAGTCGACTCGACCCGCACGGCATACGGGCAGATATCGACAGTCCCTGGGGGCCGTTGGTGATCAACAGCCCGTTACTCGGGCGGTTTAACTTATATAACCTGCTGAGTGCCTTGGGCGTGCTTCTGCATAGTGGCGTCGAGCCGCAACGGGCGCTCGCGGTGTTGAACCAATTGCAAGGTGTCGAGGGTCGAATGCAGACCTTTACCGCTAAGGCTAAGCCGTTGGTGGTGGTGGATTATGCACATACGCCAGACGCGCTGGATAAAGCCCTGGCGTCGTTGCGGGAGCATTGTAACGGTCGGCTCTGGTGTCTGTTTGGCTGTGGCGGAGATCGCGATCGCGGCAAGCGGCCACTGATGGCCAAAGTTGCGGAGCAGCGTGCCGACCGGCTGTTGATTAGCAGTGATAACCCGCGCAGCGAAGATCCGGAGGCCATTATCGACACGGTGATGAGTGGGTTAGAGCAGCCAGGGCAAGCGTTGCGGCAAGTGGACCGGAGGCAGGCGATTGAATTCATCATTAACCAGGCGAGCCCTGCCGATGTGGTACTGATCGCGGGTAAGGGGCATGAAAATTATCAAGAGGTCCAGGGGGTGCGCTATCCGTTCAGCGACATCGAGATCGTGCGCCAGTGTTTGGGGGGTGTAAATGCTAACTAACTGGACCCTGGCGCTGTTGCAACAGCCACTCGATGCCTCGACCCTGCAGGGGGATGGCGAGCAAGAGATACAGGCCGTCTGTACCGATACCCGGACGCTTAAACCGGGCGACCTGTTTGTGGCGCTGCGCGGTCCCAACTTTAATGGCGACCGGTTTGTTGAGCAGGCCCGGCAAGCGGGGGCGGTTGCGGCCATCGTCACCGAGCTACAGCCGGTAGATCTGCCGCAGTTGCGGGTCAACGATACCCGGATCGCATTGGGGCAGTTGGCGAAATCACACCGACAGGCGTTTGCCCGTCCGGTAGTGGCGATTACCGGCAGCAGCGGCAAGACCAGCGTCAAGGAGATGCTGGCGCGGATTCTGGGGCTGCAGGCCCAGATTCTGGCCACTAAGGGCAACTTTAATAACGATATAGGCGTGCCTCTGACGCTGCTTTCGTTGCAGCCGGAAGATCAGTATGCGGTGATCGAATTAGGTGCCAGCGGTCGAGGTGAAATTGCCTATACCAGCGCGCTGACCCAGCCGGATATCGCCATCTTGAATAATGCGGCGGCGGCACACCTCGAAGGTTTCGGCAGTCTGCAGGGCGTGGTAGAGGCTAAAGGCGAGATCTTCAATGGGCTCAAACACGACGGCGTGGCGGTGGTTAATCTGGACGATGGCAATTGCCGTTTTTGGCTGGATCAGCTAGAGGGGCGCAAATTACGTACCTTCAGTCTGAACTCGTCACTGGCGGATCTGTTCGCCAGCGACCTGGAGACGGACGGCAACGGTTGCTGCAGTTTTGTGCTGCACTCCAATACCGGGCAGATCAACGTCAGCCTGCAAGTCATGGGGCTGCATATGGTAGCCAATGCGTTAGCGGCTGCGGCGGCTGCGGATGTACTGGGGTTCAGTCTGGAGCAGATCTGTCAGGGACTGGAGTCCTACACTGGCGTCGTGGGGCGGCTGGCGCCGCAGCAGGGCGTACAGGGTGCACGGATTATTGATGACAGCTATAACGCCAATCCTGCATCAGTGAAAGCGGCTATCCGGGTGCTGGCATCGTTACCGGGTAAACGCCTGCTGGTGCTGGGAGATATGGCCGAACTGGGCCAGGATGCGGCCAATCTGCATGCTGAACTGGGTCGTTTTGCTGCCGATCTGCAGCTCGACGAAGTGTATACGGTCGGTACCCTGGCGGCCTATACCTCGGCCGCTTTTGCGCAACAGCGCCACTTGGTTGAGCAGGCGTTTGACGATAAGCAGGTACTGCTGACTGCGATGGTGCCGGTGCTGGACGCCGAAACAGTGGTTTTAATTAAAGGCTCGCGCAGTGCCGCGATGGAACAGGTCGTCAACGGCCTGACAAACAAAGGGTAATCAGTACATGTTGTTAATGCTATCGGATCTGCTGTCGGGTTATATCAGCGGTTTTTCCGTATTTCAGTATCTGACCTTACGTGGCATTTTGGGGGTGCTCACGGCGCTGGCAATCTCGGTGCTGTTTGGGCCGCTAATGATTCGTAAGCTGCAGCACTACCAGATCGGCCAGTCGGTGCGTGACGACGGCCCCCAGAGCCACCTCAGCAAAGCGGGCACCCCAACCATGGGGGGGGCGCTGATCCTGATCGCGATCAGTATCAGTACGCTGCTGTGGAGTGATCTGAGCAATCATTACGTATGGATCTCCTTATTGGTGACGCTGCTGTTCGGTGCGATCGGTTGGGTGGATGATTATCGCAAGGTGGTTGAGAAAAATTCGCGGGGATTACCGGCGCGCTGGAAATATCTATGGCAGTCGGTCGGGGGCGCGGGTGCGGCTATCGCCCTCTATATGACCGCGACTAGTCCGGTCGAAACCCAGCTGATCGTGCCCTTTTTCAAGAATATTTCGATCGAGCTGGGGCTGGCGTTTATCGTCTTGACCTATTTCGTTATCGTCGGCACCTCCAACGCGGTTAATCTCACCGATGGTCTGGATGGTCTGGCGATCATGCCAACGGTGTTGGTAGCCGGTGCGCTGGCGATATTCTGTTACCTCAGCGGTAACGTCAAGTTCGCCCAGTATTTGCAGATCCCCTATGTGCCCGGCTCAGGGGAGTTGATCATCTTCTGCGGCTCGATGGTCGGCGCCGGGCTGGGTTTCTTATGGTTCAATACCTATCCGGCACAAGTGTTTATGGGCGATGTCGGGGCCCTGGCGCTGGGTGCCGCGCTGGGTGTGGTGGCGGTGATCGTGCGTCAGGAATTGGTGCTGCTAATCATGGGCGGGGTGTTCGTGATGGAGACCGTATCGGTGATCCTGCAGGTCGGTTCGTACAAGCTGACCGGGCGGCGCATATTCCGGATGGCACCTATTCATCATCATTTTGAACTCAAAGGCTGGCCCGAACCTCGTGTGATCGTGCGCTTCTGGATCATCACCGTGATATTGGTGCTGGTCGGACTGGCCTCGTTGAAGATACGTTAGAGCGGAACCCACTATGCAGTTGATCGGCAGTGACAGCTTTACCCTTATTATTGGTCTGGGCAAGACGGGGCTCTCCTGTGCCCGTTTTCTGGCCGATCAGGGTAAGTCGTTTGCGGTAGCCGATACGCGCGAACTTCCGCCGAATCTGGCCGCGTTCCGGCAGCAATACCCTGCGGTTGAAGTGCGTTGCGGCAAGCTCGATAGCGCCTGGCTGCAGCGCGCCAATCGGCTCCTGGTCAGCCCCGGGGTGTCGCGCAACGAGGCGGCGATCGTCGCTGCCGAACAGGCAGGGGTTGAGGTCCTGGGGGATATCGATCTGTTCTGTCAGGCGGTGACCGCGCCGATTGTAGCGATCACCGGTTCCAACGCCAAGAGCACTGTGACCACTCTGGTCGGCGAGATGGCCGCCGACGCCGGGGTTGCGGTGGGGGTGGGTGGCAATCTTGGGACACCGGTACTGGATCTGCTGAGCCAGGGTGAGAAGGCGCTGTACGTGCTGGAATTATCCAGCTTTCAACTCGAGACCACCGAGTGTCTCCACGCAGCAGCGGCAACGGTGCTCAACGTCAGCCCGGATCATATGGATCGTTACCCCGATCTGGCTGCCTATCATCGGGCCAAGCAGCGGGTGTACCGCAACTGCAACCACGCCGTCTTCAATGCCGATGATCTGTTGACCCGGCCGCTGTTGTCAGATGCCGTTGCGCAGGTCAGTTTCCGCCTGGGCAAACCGGATCTGGGACACTTTGGTCTGCTGCAAGAAGATGGCGAGCTGTTTCTGGGCAAAGGGTTGACGCCGCTGCTGCCTGTCAGGCAGATGAAACTGAGTGGCGGCCATAATCAGGCCAACGCCTTGGCTGCACTGGCACTGGGCGATGCGGTGGGACTGCCCATCGCGGCGATGCTGCAGACGCTGCAACGCTTTGGCGGGCTTGAACACCGCTGTCAGTGGCTGCGTGATCTGCAGGGCGTGGCCTATTACAACGACTCCAAAGGCACCAATGTTGGCGCGACGCTGGCGGCGGTTGCGGGGCTGGGTCCCGATCTGAGTGGCAAGATTATCTTGATCGCCGGTGGCGATGGCAAAGGCGCCGATTTCGCAGCGTTGGCTGAACCGATGCGACGCTGGGGGCGCGCGGCGCTGCTGATCGGTCGTGATGCCGCGGAGATCGAAACGGCGCTGCAGACCGATACCCCGTGTCAGCGTGCGCCAACGTTGGAGGCCGCGGTACAGGCCGCCCAACAACTGGCCCAAGCGGGCGATCTGGTGTTGCTATCACCGGCCTGTGCCAGTTTCGATATGTTTAAGGGGTTCGAGCATCGCGGTCAGCGCTTCGTCACTGCGGTACAGGCACTTAAGCCACGGGAGGCGCGATGAAACTGGCCATTAAAGTCGGTTTTTTACCCTGGCAGTGGCGCAGGCCCGCCATAGCCACCACTGTCCGTGCCTGCGATCCCTGGTTGCTGATCAGTGCCGTCAGTTTACTGGCGATCGGTTTTTTGATGATCACCTCCGCGTCGATGGAGGTCTCAGATAAAAACTATGGCTCACCGTTCTATCATGCGTTTAAGCATGCGGCGTTTATGGTTGTCGCCTTGGTGGTCGCAGCAGGGGTGTTTATGGTGCCGATGCGGTTCTGGCAACAGACCGGACACTGGTGGTTACTGGTCGGATTTATCTTTTTGGTGTTGGTGCTGATTCCCGGCATCGGCCGCGAGGTGAATGGATCAAGCCGTTGGATTCGGCTCGGACCAATCAATATTCAGGCCTCCGAGTTGGCAAAATTCTGCATGATGCTGTACATGGCCGGTTATCTGGTGCGGCGTCTGGATGAAGTACGAACCCAGTTGAGCGGTTTTCTTAAACCGATGCTGGTGCTGAGTCTATTTATCTGTTTGCTGCTGCTCGAACCCGATTTTGGTGCGGTGGTGGTTTTAGGGGGCATGGTACTGGGAATGATCTTTCTCAGCGGCATGGTGCTGTGGCAGTTCCTGCTGGTGGTGCTCGGCGCGATTGCCGCTGCTGTCATCATGGTGATCTCCTCGCCGTACCGCTGGGAGCGGGTCACCTCGTTCTGGAACCCCTGGGCAGATCCGTTTGGCGCAGGTTACCAGTTGTCTCAGGCGCAGATCGCTTTCGGCCGCGGTGAGTGGTTTGGTCTGGGGTTGGGTAATAGCGTCCAGAAACTGTTCTATCTGCCCGAAGCGCATACCGATTTTGTGTTCTCGGTACTGGCCGAAGAGCTGGGCCTGATCGGCGCGCTGACGGTGGTGCTGCTGTTTGCGGTGCTGGTGATGCGGATTTTTTATATCGGCCGCCGCGCCGAAGAGGAGGGGCTTCGTTATAGCGCTTACGTGGCATACGGCATCGGGATCATGTTTGCAGGGCAGGCGTTGATCAATATCGGTGTTAACGCCGGGGTGTTGCCCACCAAAGGCCTGACTCTACCTCTGGTCAGTTATGGCGGCAGTAGCTTGTTAGTGTGCGTGTCGATGCTGGCGATAATGGCGCGGATCCAGCTCGATCGTTACCGGTTGCAGACCGGCACTAAAGGGGCCTCGGCATGAGTGTGGATAAAACCCTGTTGGTGATGGCGGGTGGCACCGGTGGTCATGTGTTCCCGGCTCTAGCGACGGCTGACTGGTTACGGCAGCAGGGCTGGCAGATAGAGTGGCTTGGTAGCGAGCGTGGAATGGAGAATCGTCTGGTACCCGACGCGGGGATCCGCCTGCATGCTATCTCAGTCACTGGGCTGCGCGGCAAGGGGCGCCTGAGCCTGTTGCTGGCACCGTTCAACCTGCTGCGGGCGCTGTGGCAGGCGCTGCTGGTGGTGCGCAGGGTTAATCCTGATGCGGTGCTGGGAATGGGCGGATTTGCCAGTGGCCCCGGCGGTTTGGCGGCCTGGATATTGGGCAAGCCGTTGCTGGTGCATGAGCAGAATGCGATCCCGGGGCTGACCAATAAAATTCTGGCCCGGTTCAGTACCCGGGTGATGGAAGCGTTTCCCGGTGCCTTCGCGGCGAAGTTTGCAGCCCTGCATACCGGCAATCCGGTCCGCAATACGATCTCTTTATTGGCTGATCCGGTGCAGCGTTTTGCGGGCCGCAAGGGGCCGATGCGGTTGTTGGTGGTTGGCGGTAGTCTCGGCGCACAGGCGATCAACGCTTGCCTGCCCAAAGCATTAGCGCTGATTCCAGAAGCGCAGCGCCCCGAGGTCTGGCACCAGGCGGGTGTTAAGAATATCGAAGCGGCACGGCAGGCCTACCAGCAGGCGGGTATCGAGGTTCGGCTGGATGCCTTTATCGACGATATGCAGGGGGCCTATGGCTGGGCCGATCTGGTGCTCTGTCGCGCCGGCGCGCTCACCGTGAGCGAACTGGCGATGGCGGGAGTGGGATCTATTTTGGTGCCATTCCCGTTTGCGGTCGATGATCACCAGACCGCTAATGGAGGTTTTTTGGCCGATAACAAGGCGGCCCTGTTGCTGCCTCAGTCACAGTTGTCCCCCGAGCGGCTGCAGCAATTACTGCAGCAGCTGGATGACCGAGATCAATTACTGGCGATGGCACAGAGTGCCCGCGCCCTGGCAACCCCCGATGCGACAGCGCGGGTTGCTCAACAATGTCAGGAGTGTGCCCGCTGATGGTCAAAGCAACAAACAGATCGATGTCAAAACAGCCCCCTAAGGCCGCGCTGCGGGACAAGTTCTGTTACGAACTGCCTGAGATGCGGCGGATTAAGCGGATCCATTTTGTCGGTATTGGCGGCGTCGGCATGTGCGGTATTGCCGAGGTGCTGCTAAATCAGGGCTACCAGATCTGCGGTTCCGATATTCGTGTTTCGGCGGTGACCGAACGCTTGGATCAGCTGGGCGCTCAGATTCATATCGGCCATCGTCAGAGCAATATCGAGCAGGTCGATGTGGTGGTGGTTTCCAGTGCCGTCGGTGAGGACAACCCCGAGGTGATGGCGGCGCGAGAACAGCGGATTCCGGTGGTGCGGCGGGCAGAGATGTTGGCCGAGTTGATGCGTTATCGGCACGGCATCGCCGTCGCTGGTACCCATGGCAAGACCACCACCACCAGTTTGTTGGCCTCGGTGCTGGCTCAGGCAGGACTGGACCCGACCTTTGTGATCGGGGGTAAGTTGACCAGTGCCGGCACCAATGCGCGGATGGGCGAGAGCCGCTATCTGGTCGCAGAAGCCGACGAGAGCGATGCGTCCTTCCTGCACCTGCAACCGATGGTGTCGATTGTCACCAATATCGACGCCGATCATATGGATACCTACGGCGGTGACTTCAATCAGGTCAAAAAAGCCTTCGTCGAATTCCTCCATAACCTGCCTTTTTATGGCTTGGCGGTGCTCTGTACCGATGATCCTGTGGTGCGGGATATTTTGCCTGAGGTGGGTCGCCCGCTGCTGACTTACGGTATCAATGAAGAGGCGGACTATCGCGCGGTGGATATCGAGCAGCAGGGGATGACCAGCAGCTTTACCGTGCTGCGCCCGGATGCACAGGCGCCGTTGCTGATCAAGCTCAATATGCCCGGACTGCACAATATCCAGAATGCGCTGGCGACCATCGCAGTGGCGTCCGATGAGGGGGTTTGCGATCAGGCGATTCAGGATGGCCTGGCGCAGTTTGCAGGGGTTGGGCGGCGCTTCCAGATTCAGGGGCATTTTCCTGTACCGGGTAGCAAGGCGGGTCAAAAGAGTCAGGAAGGGGTCGCCGATGCGGTGATGATGGTCGATGACTATGGCCACCATCCGCGTGAGGTGGCCGCGACCATCGCCGCGATTCGCCAGGGCTGGCCAGAGAAGCGCCTGGTGATGATCTATCAGCCACATCGCTACAGCCGGACCCGGGACTTGTACGAAGACTTTGTGCAGGTCCTGTCCGATACAGATGTATTGCTGTTGATGGATATCTATCCGGCCGGTGAAGACCCCATCAGCGGTGCCGATGGACGTAGCCTGTGCCGTAGCATTCGGCAGCGCGGCCAAGTGGATCCGATATTTGTAAAGCGCGGCGCAGATATCGCCAAGCTTTTGCAAAATTTGCTGCAGCCCGGTGATCTGTTGCTAACCCAGGGTGCCGGCGATGTTGGTGCGATCTCGCTCGATCTGGCCAAGCGCCAATTACAACCGTTAGCAGAAGTAGAGGACCGAGCATGAGCGTGATTGCGCCCAGTAACCGAACCCCCGCAAGCTTTGGCCGAGTCGCCGTCCTCTACGGCGGACGTTCGGCGGAACGTGCGGTGTCCCTCAACAGCGGTGCTGCGGTGCTGCGTGGCTTATTGAACGCGGGGGTGGATGCCTTTGGCATCGATCTGTACGGCGAGCAGGCTGATCAATTGCCGATCCAGCAGCTGCAGGCGCAACCCTTTGACCGGGTGTTTATCGCCCTGCACGGACCCGAAGGAGAGGACGGCACCGTCCAGGGGGCACTGCAGATGTTAGCCAAGCCCTATACCGGCAGCGAGGTAATGGCCTCCGCGCTAGGGATGGATAAGGTGCGCTGCAAGCAGCTGTGGGCCAGCTTGGATCTGCCGACACCCGGCTACCAGCTGCTCACTGAAAATACCGAGTGGGAGGCGTTGGCAGGCATGCTGCCGGTGATGGTTAAGCCCGATCATGAAGGCTCAAGTATCGGTATTACCCGTGCGGATACGCCTGAGCAGCTCGCCGCTGCGTACCAACAAGCCAGTCAGTTGGATCGCTGCGTGTTTGCCGAGCGGCTGATTGAAGGGGCCGAATATACCGTGAGTATTCTCGACGGCCGTGCGTTGCCGGTGATTCGACTCGAAACGCCGAATCAATTTTATGACTATGAAGCCAAGTATCATGCTGATGACACCCATTATCACTTTGATACCGGGTTGGATGCGGCACAGGATGCTGAGATTCGACGGCTTTCCGAGCAGGCGTTTGCGGCGGTAGGGTGTTTCGGCTGGGGCAGGGTCGACCTGATGCAGGATCGCCAGGGTCAGTTTTGGCTGCTGGAGGTGAATACCGTGCCTGGAATGACCGACCATAGTCTGGTGCCGATGGCCGCGCGCCAAGCCGGGTTAAGTTTTGAGCAGCTGGTGGTGAAGATTTTGGAAACAGCAAGCTGATGACCATGACTGCCTCACCCTTGGCGCCACTGATGCCGTTGTTACGACTGCTGCAGGATCCCTACCGGCTCTGGCAGTGGTTGCAGTTGCCACTGTGGTTGCTGCTGCTCGGTTTTATCTGGCAAGGGGTCGGGCACTGGTTGCAGCGCCCTCTGGCAGAGATAGAGATTAACGGTACGGTTCAGCAGCTGGATAAAAGATTGTTGGAACAACGTCTGTGGCGGCATGTCGAAGCGAGTTACGCCCTCGAGGAGCTGGCGCCGATCAAGCGTTTACTGGAGCAGCAGGAGTGGGTTAATCGGGTTGAGGTGCAGCGCAGCTGGCCCAATCTGTTGCAGGTTCGGGTGCGTGAAGAGCGCCCGGTAGCACGCTGGGGAGATCGGGGGCTGGTTAACGAGCAGGGGCGGGTGTTTAGTCAGGACGGCGCGATTAGCCGCGACCTGCCGTCAGAGTTCGCGGCATTGCCGCAACTCAGTGGTCCTGAGCAGCGCTCATTGACGCTGATGGCTCAGTACCGTGACTTTAATCAGATCTTGCGGCCGCTGGGAATTCACTTGACCGGCCTGCAGATGGAGGCTCGGGGGGCCTGGACGTTGACCCTGGATAGCGGTATTCGGCTGCTGATCGGCAGAGGCAATGCGATCGAAAAATTACGTCGCTTCAATAAGGTCTACAGCGAGCTGCTGGTACGTTATGCCGATCGCATTGTCCAGATTGATGCCCGCTATAGCAACGGTCTGGCGGTGACCTGGAATGAGCTTCCGGTCAAACAACAGAATTAATCAGGGTTCAGCGGCCTGGCTCGCTGGACGTAAAGATCGCCATCTAGATGATGAATGAGAGCAGAGAGTGGAACCGCATAACAACATGATTGTTGCCCTTGATATTGGCACCTCCAAGGTGGTGGTGCTGGTGGGCGAGGTGCGGCCTGATGGCACCATAGAGGTGGTGGGCATCGGCTCGCATCCCTCACGAGGGATGAAAAAAGGGGTGGTGATTGACATCGAATCCACGGTGTTGTCGATTCAGCGGGCGGTAGAAGAGGCTGAGCTGATGGCCGGCTGCAAGGTCCACTCGGTCACCGTGGGGATCTCCGGCAGTCATATTAACTCGATGAACTCGCACGGCATCGTCGCTATCCATGATCGTGAAGTGGTTGATGAGGATCTTGACCGGGTTATTGACGCGGCACGCGCTGTCGCCATTCCTGCCGACCAGAAGATCCTGCATATCCTGCCACAAGAATATGTGATTGATAACGAGGAGGGGATCAGAGAGCCACTGGGGATGTCCGGGGTGCGCCTGGAGGCTAAGGTGCATCTGGTTACCTGTGCCGTGAATGCCGCCCAGAATATAGAAAAGTGCGTCCAGCGCTGCGGCCTGGAGGTTGATTCGATGGTGCTGGAGCAGGTCGCGTCGAGTTACGCGGTAATGACCGATGATGAAAAAGAGCTTGGCGTGTGCATGGTGGATATCGGCGGCGGTACCACCGATATCGCGATTTTCATCGGCGGTTCTATCCGTCATACCGGGGTCATACCGATCGCCGGTGATCAGGTGACCAGTGATATTGCGATGGCACTGCGTACGCCGACGGCGCATGCCGAAGAGCTCAAAGTTAAATATGCCTGCGCGCTGGCCCAGCTGGCCAGTGCCGAGGATATCGTCAAAGTGCCCAGCATCGGTGAACGGCCGCCGCGTGATCTGAGTTGTCAGGCGCTGGCCGAGGTGGTCGAGCCGCGTTACGACGAGCTGTTTAGCCTGATTCAGGCCGAACTGCGCCGCAGCGGCTTTGAAGATCTGGTGGCCGCCGGAATCGTGTTGACCGGTGGCACCTCGCGGATGGAGGGCGCGGTCGATCTGGCCGAAGAGATTTTCCATATGCCGGTACGGCTGGCTAAGCCGCAAGGCGTCAATGGACTGGAGGATATCCTGCACAACTCGATCTATGCAACCAGCGTCGGCCTATTGCACTTTGCCGAAAAAGAGCTGCCCGCAAATGGCGGTAAGCAGCGCGGTATACGGCTGAGGCTGCAGACACCGACAGGGCCGGGCGTGCTGCACAGAATCAAGGCTTGGTTTGAAAGTAATTTTTAATTTGTTCGGTGATGTGAAGGGATTGCTACGCATCAATGAACCGCGAGTAACAGGTTTAAGGGGAGAAAAACATGTTTGAACTGGTGGATCATGCACCGCAGAATGCGGTCATTAAAGTGATCGGCGTAGGTGGTGGTGGCGGCAACGCTGTCCAGCATATGCTGAGTACCGATATTTATGGCGTTGATTTTATCTGCGCCAATACCGATGCCCAGGCATTAAAAAAATTGAAACATGCCAGTCTGCTGCATATCGGCAATACCCTGACCAAGGGGTTGGGAGCTGGTGCCAATCCTGAGATCGGGCGGCAAGCGGCATTGGAAGATCGCGAGCATATTATCGAACTGCTCAGCGGTGCAGATATGGTCTTTATCACGGCCGGTATGGGTGGTGGTACGGGTACCGGCGGGGCGCCGATAGTGGCCGAGATCGCCAAAGAGTTGGGTATCTTGACCGTAGCCGTGGTGACCAAGCCGTTTCCGTTTGAAGGTTCGCGGCGCATGGCGGTTGCCAATGAGGGGATTAAAGCGCTGGCCGAGAGCGTCGACTCTTTGATCATCGTTCCCAATGAAAAACTGCTTAAAGTGATGGGGCCTAACGCCAAACTGACCGATGCCTTTAATGAGGCTAACAATGTGCTCCAGAGCGCAGTGCAGGGTATCGCCGATCTGATTATTCGCGACGGCATGATCAACGTCGATTTTGCCGATGTCAAAACAGTGATGTCCGGGATGGGCATGGCGATGATGGGTACCGGCGCTGCAAGCGGTGAGAACCGTGCGCGCCAGGCGGCTGAAGCGGCTATTCACTGCCCATTGCTGGAAGATATCGACCTGCAGGGGGCCAAGGGGATTCTGGTCAACATCACCGCCGGGCTCGATCTGGGGCTGGGTGAGTTCAGCGAGGTGGGCGATATTATTCATCAGTTCGCGTCCGAGGAGGCAACTGTTGTCATCGGTACGGTGATCGATCCGGAGATGAGTGACGAACTGCGGGTAACCGTCGTGGCTACGGGACTGGCTGGACGCAAGCCGATGCCGATGCAAGTTGTTAACAACGCGCTGGCGCGGCGCGCCGATGGCTCGCTTAATTTTAATGAGATGGATGTCCCCGCCGTTGTCCGGCGTCAGCGGGCCGCAGCGACTCAAGCAGGGTCGCAGCAAGGGTCGCCGCAAGATCAAGGGACCGTGCCCGCGCCGAAGAGCGGTGCCGATGAGGATGTGGACTTTCTCGATATCCCCACTTTTTTACGTCGGCAGGCGGATTGAGGTGTCGATATCCGGCTGCCAGCTGCCGCTTGGCTGTAATAAACAGAGTGGTTTAGGTATTATTTTGGCTTTTTGGGGACCCCAAAAACTGTGCAGCAGATGATCAAACAGAAAACCCTTAAAAACGCGATCAAGGCCACGGGTGTGGGTTTGCACACCGGAGAGAAGGTCTACCTGGCGTTGCAACCGGCTCCGGTTGATACCGGGATTGTGTTCCGGCGTGTCGATCTCGATCCCCCTGTCGAGATTCTGGCCTGGGCGGAACATGTGGGTGATACCACCATGTCGACCAATCTGGTCAATGCGGATGCCCGAGTGGCGACCATTGAACACCTGATGTCGGCGCTGGCGGGCCTGGGTGTCGATAACGCCTATGTCGAATTAAGCGCCGAAGAGGTGCCGATTATGGATGGCAGTGCGGCGACGTTTGTATTCCTGATTCAGTCTGCGGGTCTGCAGGAGCAGCAAGCGCCGAAACAGTTTATCCGTATCAAACGCAAAGTTACGATCGAGCACGAGGGTAAGTTTGCCAGCTTCGAACCCTACGACGGCTTCAAAGTCGGTTTTACGATTGAGTTTGATCACCCGGTATTTGAAGAGCGTAACAAAGAGTGCTGCCTGGATCTCTCCACGAGCTCTTTTGTGAAGGAGATCAGTCGGGCCCGGACGTTCGGTTTCATGCGTGATATCGAAATGCTCCGAGCCAACAACCTGGCCCTGGGTGGTAGCGTGGAAAACGCGATTGTGGTTGATGACTTCAAAGTCCTGAACGAGGAAGGGCTGCGTTATGACGACGAGTTCGTCAAGCACAAGGTGTTGGATGCGGTAGGTGATCTGTATCTGCTCGGGAAAACTATCCTGGGTGAATTTAAAGGGTTTAAGTCCGGGCATTATCTTAACAATCTGCTGTTGCGCGAACTGCTGCGCAATGAAGATGCCTGGGAGTTTGTGACCTTTGCCGAGGATGCAGCCCCTATTACGTATATGAAACCGGTCTAATCAGTATCTTCAGTATATTTTGAAGCCGCACGGGGCACACCTGCTGCGGCTTTTGACGTTATTACGTCGAGGGATCGAATCTATATGCGCTGTCAGGCTCGGCTGAGTCAATTCCCTTCGACCCTCTATTGATTTACAGGTAGAATGCCCGCATTTAAGTAGCTTTCAGCGGCCCTCTGCGTCGGCCGATAACCCATTGAAATAAGTCACGGATTATGATTGCACCTCTGTTCAAGAAGATTTTTGGTAGTAAAAACGACCGCGAACTCAAGCGCATGGGCAAGATCGTCAAAGCCGTTAATGCGTTAGAGGAGTCCATAGCCGCGCTGAGCAGCGATCAGCTCAGCGCCAAGGCCGCCGAGTTTCGGCAGCGTTTTGAGCAGGGCGAGTCGCTGGATAAGTTGCTTCCCGAAGCGTTTGCCGTCTGCCGCGAAACCGCGCAGCGGGTCTTAGGGATGCGCCATTTTGATGTGCAGCTGGTGGGTGGTATCGCCCTGCACGAAGGGCGGATCGCTGAGATGCGGACCGGTGAGGGCAAGACCCTGATGTCAACGCTGGCGGCCTATCTGAATGCCATCCCGAGTCAGGGGATGCATGTGGTTACCGTTAACGACTATCTGGCGCGGCGTGATGCGGACTGGATGGGTAAGCTCTATAGCGCCTTGGGGTTAAGCGTCGGGGTGATCTATTCGGGTCAGTCGCACGATGAGAAGCAGGCCGCCTATCGCGCCGATATTACCTACGGCACCAACAACGAGTTCGGGTTTGACTACCTGCGCGACAATATGGCGTTCAGCACCGAAGAGAAGGTCCAGCGCGTGCTCAGTTATGCCATCATCGATGAGGTCGATTCGATCCTGATCGACGAGGCACGCACGCCGCTGATTATTTCCGGCCCCGCCGAAGACAGCTCCGAGCTGTATAAGCAGATCAATACCCTGATCCCCAAACTCGAACGCCAGCCTGATTTTGATCCGGATGAGGATGCCGAGGAGCCTGCCGGGCATTACGCGGTGGATGAGAAGCAGCGCTCGGTCGAGTTGACCGAAGAGG
>JBALTG010000042.1:0-34299 GCA_036964625.1 Motiliproteus sp. | reverse complement strand
CGGCCAAGCCCGACAGGCTCCTAGCGGCAACCAACCCCAGAAAACCCCTACCGAATTAAAATTAAATATTCAAGACCTGACATTCTGTGATTCCGGCGTATACTGGAATCGCTCCCTGAGGTGTTTGGCAGCAGGTATAGTCCCTTGAGCCGATAAGCACATTTCCGGAGGTTTTCAGTAGCTATTGATGTGCATGTCCGCAAGTCGGGAAGCCTAATATAGCTCGGAAGCCACCACCTTGGACCTTCGGGTTCAGGGCCGACATCTGCACCGGCACTGTGGGGAGCCCTCTCTTTGATCAAATCTATAAAACCAGCCAACTACGATGACACGAGCCCAGCTAAGACAATCGCTACGCACGCGGCGCCGCGCACTCACCCCGCAACAGCAGCGCCAAGCAGCGACCAAACTAGCACAGACAATAAAGCGCCAGGCGCTCTTTATCCGGGCCAAGCGGATCGGCTTCTACCTGCCCAGCGATGGTGAGATATCCCCCCTGCCCCTCATCAAGCTGGCACTGAAGATGGGCAAACAGTGCTTCCTGCCCGTCCTGCACCCCATCCGCCACAATCGGCTCTGGTTCGCACGCTATAGACCTGACGCCAAAATGATTAAAAATAGCTACGGCATTGCTGAACCCGATATTCGCCTTGAGCCCAGACTATTACCACAAACGTTAGATTTAGTATTACTACCGCTGGTAGGGTTTGACCCTCAGGGCGGCCGACTGGGTATGGGAGGGGGCTACTATGACCGCACGTTCGCCTTTAAACGCAGAATCAACGGGTCGGATAAACGTGCGCCACGCAGATCTCCGCTGCTAGTAGGGCTCGCCCATGAACTCCAAAAACAACCCAAATTGGAGCTGGCCGACTGGGACATCCCGCTCGCGGCGGTGGCGACCGAGCAGCGGCTGTACTGCAGTCGTTAAAACGGCGCTGCTGAGAACAATCCGCTCAATACGGAACTGTGCTGGAGGCAACTGCGGCGGTGACAAAACCAGTTTGGCTGACACCCGTGATAACAAATCCCACGACAAATACCAGTATCAACAGAAGTACCAAATCCGGTCCTTTTTTCATGGCGGTCAAATCTTTCCAGCTAGCGGTTAAAAATTGCTGCGAGGATCGCACATTTGTCAAAAATTGCAATACCCGCATTTAAATCAAGTAGCAACATACCGGCAATATAAATATTTATGAAGAAACAAGCGCTTCGCTTAAAGTCTGACAGAACAATGAATTATCTATCGCTAGTCGACCTATAGTAAATCAGACTACCGAGCACCCTAGTCACTCCCTGGCTGGATTAAACTCCGCTGCCGCGCCTCACTTTCAACCAAGGCTTTCTGAGCCTGATCCCGCTGGATCAACCCCCCCAACACATTCGCCACCGCTTCTAGAAAATCGGATTCATCCTGGGTCTGCTGGTGTCCTTGGCGCAAATACAGAATCATCACCCCCTGTAATCTCTGCTCATAACAGATAGGTACCGCATAATGGCCATGATCCTTCATACCTGCGAACCGATTGGCATGCAGAGGGCCAACCGCATCGGTATGAATGATCTCCTGCCTACTGGCCGCCATGCCACAGACACAGTGACCATAATCGATCCGCTGACACAACGACTGAATCTCCGGCTCCAACCCCTGCTGAACAAACAGCTCAAGCTGCCGCCGGCCTTCCTGAGCAAGAAAAACACCGCCCCTGGGCTCGGTCGGCAGCCAACTGGAACGACTGACTAAGGCCAAAGCCCGACCTAACGCCTCTTTCAGCGACACCGGCTCGAGCGTGATACGCAGCAGTTCATTGAGCAATGATTGCGACTGCAACGTCTTTTCCAGCTTTTTCTCGACCTGTTTACGCGCTCTAATTTCAGCCTCACGCTCGACTACTCGCGCCTCCAGCTCATGCGCGTGCTCGCGTTGAATCCGATCTCGCTCCTCAAAATAAGAGATCCGCTCTAACAACTCATCCGGCGTCAGCTTTAAATTAGCCAGAATAGCGGCATACACATGACTGACCTGCTCATGCTCAACTTCGGAATAGCTCAGATGCTGCTTCATCGCTTTGTGTGAGGCTGCCGTGCCGATATTCCCCGCAAGGAGCCGCTCTAGCTCACGATGAAAGCGCAGCAGCTCTCCGGCAGACAGGGCCTGTTTTTCCAGCACGCCCAGCCCTTCCGCGATCTGACGAATTTTGCCACGCGCAATTTTCTCGCTAAAATAGTGGGACAGCAACTGCTGCGCCTCTGCCAACTTTTCAGCCTTATCGATCTGGCCGCCTTCTGCGGCTGCCTCTCTAGTGACACCCAAAGCGCTATAACGCAACGCATGGACGTAAGCACTGGCCAACTCCAGCTCCGATTTTTTCTGTGGCAACAGCACCGAACCCAGCAGATAAGCGGCGGCATTAAAAAACAGCGACCAGAACGCCGAATGCGTCACCGAGTCAAACCGATCCAGGCCGAACAGCGCCTCCGGCCGCAACCCGCTAAGCCCCCAGAGCCCCTCGGTCACCACACGGATCGGCAGCTGCCCGGACTCCGCCAGCAACGGTACCATCAGGGTATAAAACCAGACCCCAAAACCGAGCCCCAAGCCCATCAACGCACCGGCCTTATTGCCCTTGAGCCAGAACAGACCGCCCACTATCGCGGGGACAAACTGCAGCGCAGCGCAGAAACCGAGCATGCCGATATTGACCAGACTGCGCCCCCCGGTTAGCTCGCGAGCAAACAGATAGCTGATCAAAAGCACCGCTGCAATGGCAACCCAGCGTGCGGGGAGCAGATAGCGCTTAAGCCAATGCAGCCCGGCAACACGATCGATCAGCGGTACCAGCAGGTGGTTGGTACTCATCGTTGCCAGCGTCACCGAGCTGACGATAATCATCCCGGTAGCCGCCGCCAGACCACCCAAAAACACCAGTACCGAGAGCGCCTGCTGATCAGTCTGCAGCGGCAGCAGCAACACAAAAAAATCTGACATCTCAGGCGGAAGACCCGCCGCCCGCCCAGCGGCGGCCAGCGGTATCACGAACAGACTGATCAGCAGCAGATAACCCGGCACCAACCAGATCGCGGTACGGATATGCTGCTCGTCACAATTTTCAACCACGGCGGTATGAAACTGGCGCGGCAAAAACAAGATCCCCGCCATCGACACAAACAGTACCGTCATCCAGCGGGTATAAGCCCCGGTCTCACCACTGCCGACCCGGGTCAACTGTTCCAGCTCAACGGCTGGCAGCATAGCAAACAGCTCGTTGAAACCGCCATAGAGGCCAAAGGTAGCGAATAGACCCACCGCCAAAAACGCCACCAGCTTGACCATACACTCAACCGCCAAAGCCGCCATCATGCCCTGGTGCCGCTCGGTCGGATCGAGACGGCGCGCCCCGAACAGCACCGTAAAGGCGATCATCAGTCCGGTAGTCCATAATCCGATCCCACCCCAGTCGAGGTTCGAGACCGAACCACCGGTAATAATACTAAAGCTGGTCACCACCGCCTTAAGCTGCAGGGCGATATAGGGCAAGGTGCCCAGCAGCGCGATCAGGGTAACGATCATCGCCACGCCCTGTGAGCGGTCATACCGGGCCGAGATAAAATCGGCGATACTGGTGATATTACGCTGCTCTTTGATCCGTACTATTTTACGCAGCAGCAGCCACCAGAGCCCTATCATCAGGGACGGACCCAGATAGGTAGGCAGGTAGGCCAGGCCTTCTCTGGACGCCAGACCGACACTGCCATAAAAGGTCCAGGAGGTGCAGTAAACGGTAATCGACAGGGCATAGACCCAGGGCCGACGGGATAGATAGCTAGCAATTCGCGGAGTCCGCTCGACGGTCTGAGCAATGCCGAACAGAATCGCCATATAGAGTAAAAAAATCAGCAAGACCGTACTGGTAGTAAACATGAAGCGCTACCGGACCCGGCGAAAAATAACCGCATTAACCACAATCATAATCGCCCAAAGACCGAAGAAGTACAGCAGCCGCCCCCCAGGTGGCAAGGCTCGGGCAACCTCCATAAGCGGCCAGCCGAAAAACAATAGACCGGCGATAAAAACAAGCACAGGAAATTCTGGTTTTTCCAACACCGCATATCTCCAACTGCAGACTCAAGGGCAAGTAGGGGGCAGGTTCAGTCGGCGGAAAATGGAGACTGACGCCAAAAAAAACAAACCTACTGTGTCAGCATAGGCAAACATACCCCAGCAGTCACATAGGATATGCAGATTGAAAGATACCGGCGCAACCCCCTTTCAGGCCAGAAAGGTAATGACCAATGGCATAGTGGCGGCAGCTAGCAGCGTCTGCAAGGAGATAATAGCAGCCATCAGCGGGGCATCACCTCCCATCTGCCGGGCCAGAATATAAGCAGAAGGCGCTGTTGGCAGCGACACAAAGATCAACAACACCGCCACCGCGTCACGCGGCAATGATAATAACGACGCCAACAACGCAAAGCAGAGTGGGTACAGCACTAGCTTAAGCAGACAACTGCCCCATAGTGCCGCCCCCGCACCGCGAACCACCTTCAGATTCAGACCCACACCAACCGCCAGCAGCCCCAGCGGCAACGCCATCTTGCTGAGTAACTCCAACACCGGTATCAGCGGAGACGGCATCCCCAACCCTGACAGATTAAGCCCAACACCAAGCGCGCAGGCAATAATCAGCGGGTTTTTCAGCAGCGGCAGCAACAGCCCGCGCCAACGATCACGTCCCGAGCGCCCCCCGGCGATAAAAACCGTGACACAGGCTATATTCACCAGCGGCACCATCAGCCCCAAAAACAGCGCCCCCCATAGGATCCCCTGTTCACCAAACAACTCCGCAGCGGCTGCCAGGCCGACATAGGTATTAAAACGGATACCGCCCTGGAATAACGAACTCAGCGCCGGTAGCGCCAATCCCAGCACCCGCGCCAGCAGCAGTGCTAGCAGAACCATCAGCAACAGCGCCAGCAGCAACGTCACGATGACCAGCCCCAGATCCTGCTGCGGCAACGCCGTGGTAGAAATCTTCAGAACCAGCAGCACCGGAAACAACAAATAATAGGTCAAGCGCTCGGCCAGCGGCCAAAATTCGTTGCCGGGAAAATCAGCCCACCTAAGCCCCGCACCCAGCGCAACCAGCGCAAACACCGGGCCCAACGCGGCCAGAATAGAGAAGAGTTCAGTCATAGCATCCTGGGATTAATGTGCCATATTTGCAGCAGACTCGGACAGGGGCATAGAATGCAACAGTTATCCGCTTAAAAAAAGCTACCACGGAGAAATCATGAAAACATCCCTGATACTGACAGTCATCGGTCCCGACAAACCGGGACTGGTTGAGCTGCTAGCGACCACTCTGGCCGCACACCGCGCCAATTGGCAGCAAAGCAGCATGTCGCGCCTGGCTGGACAGTTTGCTGGCATCCTCATCGCTAGCGCAGACTCGGCACGCGTGGCGTCATTGCTCAAGGCTCTGGACGAGCTATCCGACAAAGGCCTTAGCGTCAGTGTCGTCACCGAAGTCGACGCAGCCCCCGAGGCCGCGCCACAGCAACAAGGTCAGGCACTCACACTGGAGCTTATCGGCCACGACAAACCGGGAATTATTCGCGATATCTCCCGCGCCCTGGCCGGGTACCGTATCAGTGTCGACGAACTGACCACCGAAGTGGTCAGCGGATCGATGTCAGCCGAGCAGCTGTTCAAAGCGCAGGCATCATTACGGGTTCCGGACGGAACTGATCTGGATGATCTGCAAGAAAGCCTGGAAGCGATCGCCTCAGACCTGATGGTCGACCTGACCCTGAATTAAACCTCGCCACGCTGAAGAGCTGCAGCTCCTCAACCCGATGCTTCAGCTCAATAGCCCAGACCCTGGCAGAATAAACTCCGACCGACAAACAACGTTACCGTGCAGCCAGCACCGCGCGCGCGCGGACGACCGCAGCGCGGACCTGATTGGGCGCAGTGCCTCCGATATGATCACGCGCCGCAACCGAGCCTTCCAGGGTCAGCACATCAAACACATCCGCCTGGATCTGGCCGGAGAACTGACGCAACTCGTCCAGACTCATCTCGCCCAGATCCTTGGATTGTTCGATACCATAGGCGACCGATTTACCGACGATCTCGTGAGCATCCCGGAACGCGACGCCCTGACGCACCAGATAATCGGCCAGATCGGTGGCGGTAGAGAAGCCGCGCAGCGCCGCCTCGCGCATCTTCTCTTTCTTGGGGGTAATCGCCGGAATCATATCGGCGTAGGCACGCAGACAGCCCTGCAGCGTGTCGATCACGTCGAACAGCGGCTCCTTGTCCTCTTGATTATCCTTGTTATAGGCCAACGGCTGTGACTTCATCAGCATCAACAGTGATACCAGGTGACCGGTCACCCGGCCACTTTTACCGCGCACCAGCTCGGGCACATCGGGATTTTTCTTCTGCGGCATGATCGATGAACCGGTACAGAACCGATCGGGGAGATTAACAAAGTCGAACTGCGCCGAGGTCCAGAGCACCAGCTCTTCGGAGGCGCGAGACAGATGAGTCATCACCAGGCTGGCGGCGGCACAGAACTCAATGGCAAAATCACGATCACTGACCGAATCCAGCGAGTTCTCACTGGGACGTTCAAAACCCAGTAGTTCGGCGCTGTAATGACGGTCGATCGGGTAGGTGGTACCCGCCAGTGCCGCGGCACCCAACGGCATGATGTTAACCCGCTTGAGGCAATCCTGGAGACGACCGTAGTCGCGCTGCAGCATCTCAAACCAGGCCAACAAGTGATGACCAAAGGTCACCGGCTGAGCGGTCTGCAGATGGGTAAAACCGGGCATAATGGTGTCAGCTTCGCGCTCGGCGACCTCCAGCAACCCCTGTTGCAGCCGGGTCAGTTCGGACAGGATCAGCACCATTTCATCACGCAGATAGAGACGAATATCGGTGGCGACCTGGTCATTACGGGAACGCCCGGTGTGAAGTTTCTTACCGGTGATACCGATCTTCTCGGTCAGCGCGGCTTCGATGTTCATGTGCACATCTTCCAGCGCGACCGACCATTCAAACTCGCCCCGCTCTATCTCTTCCTGAACTTCCTGCAGCCCGGCGATGATGGCATCCCGCTCGGCCTCCGTCAGCACGCCGATTTTGGCCAGCATCTTGGCATGCGCCACGGAACCCTGGATATCCTGACGATACATGCGCTGATCAAAGTCTACTGAGGCGGTAAAACGGGCCACGAAGGCGTCGGTGGCTTCGGTGAAACGGCCACCCCATTGCTGATTAGTTTTGGACATATGGTTTGCCTGACCTCGATGGCTACAGCCTTACGGCTTGTGGATTTATCAGGCGCATATTATACAGTGCTGCGCCAACCTTCGCGATGTTCCATCGCCGGTCATAACACTGTAGCTTTGTGGTCATTCTGGTACAATCCGTGCTGCTTTTAATGTCTAAGGGAACCTGTCATGAGCGCCAACCTGATCCGTATCGCCACCCGCAAAAGCCCGCTAGCCCTGTGGCAAGCCGAATTCATCAAAGCAGAACTGGAGGCTGCGCATCCTGGACTGACGGTAGAGCTGCACGGCATGGTTTCCAAGGGCGACGTTCTCCTCGACTCCCCCCTGTCTAAAATCGGCGGCAAAGGCTTGTTCGTTAAAGAGTTGGAACATTCCCTGCTGGCCAACGAGACCGACATCGCGGTGCACTCGATGAAAGACGTACCCATGGATTTCCCCGAAGGACTGGGGCTGGCGATCATCTGCGAACGCGAAACACCCACCGATGCGTTTGTCAGCAATAATTACAATAGCATCGACGAGCTCCCCCAAGGCGCGATTGTCGGCACCTCCAGCCTGAGGCGCGAAACCCAGATACGCGAGCGGCGCCCGGATCTGCAGGTCAATTTCTTGCGTGGCAATGTCAACACCCGCCTGGCAAAACTCGACGCCGGTGACTACGACGCCATTATCCTCGCCTCTGCCGGCCTGATCCGACTAAAAATGGCCGATCGAATCAAAACCCAGATCGACGACACCATCAGCCTGCCAGCCGGTGGCCAGGGCGCCGTCGGGGTCGAATGCCGCAGCGATGACCAACGCGTTATCGAACTACTACAAACACTGCACCACCAGCCGACCGCCTATTGCGTACAGGCAGAGCGCGCCATGAACAAGCACCTCGAAGGTGGCTGCCAGGTACCGATCGCCTCCTTTGCCACCCTCAATGACGCGGGCGACCAGATCTATCTGCGCGGCCTGGTGGGTCGCCCGGACGGCTCCAAAGTACTGCGGGCAGAGGTACGGGGCGCAGTTGATGACTGCGAAGCCTTAGGCATTGAACTGGCTGAGAAGCTGCTGAGCCAAGGCGCCAAAAAGATTCTACAGGACGTTTACGGCCAGTGAGACCCACCTCAAACAGCCCAGAGACAGCCCAGCGCCTGGCTGGACTGCGGGTGCTGATCACCCGCCCGGCCCACCAGGCCGACGCGCTCTGTACTCGCCTTGCCGCACTGGGGGCCGAAGCGATTCGCTTCCCTACGCTGAGCATCCGCCCCACCATCGAAACAGATCCGGGGTATCAGAATCTAAAAAACTGCTTTCTCGATCTTGATCGTTATCGGGCGGTCATCTTTGTCAGCGTTAATGCGGCACAAATCGGCTATGACTGGATCGATCAATATTGGCCCCAGCTACCGGTTAACACCCTCTGGCTGGCGGTCGGAGCGGCGACAGGCAGGACCCTGCAGCAACTCGGCCTACCCGTCACCATCGCCCAAGGGGCGATGAACAGCGAAGCGCTACTGGCGCTGCCGCAACTGCAACAGCTAAGCAATGACCGCGTTCTGATCTGCCGCGGCCACTGCGGACGCGAGCTGCTCGAACATGATTTACAGCTACGCGGTGCCAAAGTTGACTATGCTGAGCTTTATCACCGCGAGATACCGGTCTATAGTCAACCTGAGATCGAAAGTATCATTTATAAATCAGCTCCTTCAGTTATCCTAGTCAGCAGCGGCTCAGCATTAACCAATCTGGTAAATTTGAGCAGAGCAGCGGGTAGTGAAGCCAGCGTATTTACGGACACCCCCTTGGTGGTACCTAGCCAACGGGTAGCAACACTGGCACAACAGCACCATTTCAATCACATTGGAGTTGCGGCAAACGCCACCGATGCAGCGATGACCGACGCATTGCAGGCACTGATCGCAGCCCAGGGCAGAGTGGAACACTGACATGGAAAAAGAGTCCATGAACGACCAGCAGCAAGACACCCAAAAACAAAAATCTAACGCCGTAACCGCGACTACTAGCGAAGCACCGAGCAACGCAACGGAGAATGCTACGGAGAACGCAACAAGCAACACTAACGATAGCCCCAAGCCGCAGGCAGCGATCGCTAAGCCCTCTGAAACCAAGCCCTCTGAAACTAAGCCCTCTGAAACTAAGGCCGATAGCAACAAGCAGGGAATACCCGACGCCGAACCTTCCGACACGGACAGCGCCCCCCCGGCTAAGCCCAACAAAACCAGAACATCCAAACTAGCGATTCTGGCGCTGCTCTTGGCACTGATCGCGCTAGCCATCATCGGCTATGGTTACACCCTGATCCAAAAGATGCATATCCAGCAAAGCGAACAGGTTAGCGCTCTCAAGGAGCAGCTAAGCAACAGCGACAGCACCAACCGCACGCTGCAACAACAAAATGGGCAGATCCTCGGCGAGCTGAATCAGGTCAGGAGCGCCACCTCGGAACAGAAAGCCAACGTCGACGAGTTGCAAAGCCGTCTCTCGCGCGCGATGCAGCAGGTCAGTAAGCTCGGCACGGATACCCGCAAAGACTGGCTTATGGCGGAGGTAGAGTACCTGCTACGCCTGGCCAACCAGCGGGTCCTGATGGAACGCAACGCAGTCGGCGCACTCAGTCTGCTTCAGGGCGCCGACCGGATTCTAAAGGAGACCGACGACGTTTCGATCTACCCGGTCAGAAAGGCCCTGGCACTGGATATCGTGGCACTTGAGGCGATCCCCAACGTCGATATCGAAGGGGTGTATTTAAAGCTGAGCGCCATCAACAGCCAGGTCGACAACCTGCGACTACTACCCATTACCGACAAGCACCAACTGCCGGAGATGCTGCAGCAGATAACCCCCGACACTCTGTCTCAGGTTAATGCATCCTGGGCCTCGGCCATGGATAAACTCGGCAGCCTGATCGTTATCCGCCATCGCGATGAACCGGTGACACCACTGCTCTCCCCCGAGCAGCATTACTTCCTGACGCAAAACCTGCAGCTGATGCTGGAGCAGACCCAGCAGGCGCTACTGCAAGGTAAACAAGATGCCTACAGCGCTGGAGTTAAAAAAGCCAGCCAGTGGATCGACACCTATTTCGAAGCCACGGACCCAACAACTCAAGCACTGCTGCGTAATCTGAACGACCTGGAGGGGATTAAAATTGCCCCTGCACTGCCCGATATTTCCGGCTCACTGCGTGAACTTAAAGCCTATCTGACCGAGCTGCATAATCTCCAGGGAGCAACCAGATGAAGCGACTACTGGTATTTATCCTGCTTGTTCTGCTGGCGGGCTCGGTGATCGGCGAACTGATTGTTAAGGATCCGGGTTATGTGCTGCTCAGCTACCAGACCACCACCGTAGAAACCAGCATCTGGGGGCTGGGCGTGGTGGTACTGGTTAGCTTCACGACACTGTACCTGCTACTGCAGCTGATTCAGTATCTACTGCAACGCCGAAGCAGAATTCGCAACTGGAGCCAAAAACGCAGCCACAAGCAGGCCCATCTTAAAACTCTCAACGGCCTCAACGCGCTCTCTGCGGGTGACTGGTCTAAAGCGCAACGCCTGCTCAGCCAGGCGGCACCCAACTCAGACGTAGCCCTGGTCAACTACCTGGCCGCCGCCCGTGCCGCCCACGAGCAAAACCAGCCCGAGAGCTGTAATGAACTACTGGAGCAAGCACGTCGGATAGCCCCGAAGGCGGAGGTCGCCGTAGGTGTCATTCAGTGCCAGATCCAGATCGAACGCAACCAGTGGCAGCCCGCCCTTGAAACCCTGGTCCGGCTGCGCAAAAAAGCCCCTAAGCACACGCTGGTACTCAAACTACTGGCCCAAACCTACATGGAGCTCAAAGACTGGGGGTCGGTTGTACAACTGCTAGCTGATCTTCGTAAACACCAAGTGTATAACGGTGACAAACTCCAGCAACTGGAGCAGCAGGCCTACCTGGGGCACCTGCAGAAAAGCTTGGATTCGGTCTCGCCGGGAGCCGGTGACGAGGCTAACACGCTGATGCAGGGTTGGAAATCGGTACCCAAGCAGCTCCAAAATGACTCCGCTCTGATTGAACGCCAGGTCGAACTGCTACTGCAGTGCAGGGCCAGCGACCAAGCCGAGGCCTTCCTCAAAGAGCGGCTGAAAAAGCACTGGCAGCCAGCACTGGTGAATCTCTATGGCCGTATCGAAGCCAGCCAGCATCAGAAACAGTTCAAACAGGCGCTAAGCTGGCAGCGAGAGCATCCGCAGGATGCCAGCTTGCAACTCACCCTTGGACGATTGGCGCTGCGCAACAGCGAATGGCAACAGGCGCGGGTACATTTCGAAAAAAGCCTGGAGCAACAAAGCTCTACCGAAACTTATGGCGAACTGGCCCGACTGTTACTGCACCTGCAAGACGACGCCGGCAGCCAACAACTACTGCAACAGCATGTGACCACCCTGACCGCCAAACTGCCCGATCTGCCGCTACCGGCACTGCCACTGCCCGAGCCTGATACGCCCCGCGCTGAACCGGACTCGGCCATGCCTGATGCATCCATACCTGGTGCACCCATGCCTAATACACCTATTGCAGATGCTCCTGTTGCCGCTACAAAAACAGCCTGACCGGATCGACCAGCGCTAAAAAAACCGCTACGAGCAAGCTGCTCGTAGCGGTTTTTTTTCGACTTAAAAGTCGAGCCCGGATATTTCATGAAGGGATCGAAATTTCTGGGCATGCTGGCTAAGCAGCTGGCCCGATCTCCCGCAGGGCCTTGGTGGTTCCAAGGCTTAAGGGAGATCGGGCCAACTGCAACGGCAGAGGGTTCAGAAAATCGATCAGCACTACCGACAACAAAATTGTGCCTTCTAATATAAGCATCGGTTCAGCAAACATCAGTGTTACCGGGCCGTTTTAGCGCCTTTGTGAAAAATCCGGGCTAGTCCCGCGGCGCGTAACTGTAGACATCAGAGTGCATCTGACCATCCCCCATACCGCGCAAGCGGAAATCGTCCTCAACCGCATACACCATCGCCGGAGAGCCGCAGACGTAGACCCGGGCATTATCCAACCGTTCAAAGTCCTCCAACACCGACTGATGCACCACACCGATGCGTCCCGACCAATCACCCGTAGTGGGCGCCGAGACCACCGGATGAAACTGAAACTGCGGATGACAGTGCTGCCAGTGCTCGATCAACTCATGCCCGTACAGATGCTCGGCTTCACGCACACCCCAGTAAAGATGCAGGGGATTGGGCATATTCTGTGCCAGCGCATGCTCAATCAACGCCTTCATCTGCGCAAAACCGGTACCTGCCGCAATAAAGATCAGCGCCTGCTCCGCGTCCACAGGGGCCTGGTTCAGGTAACAATCACCCAGGGGCAACCGCACCCGGACCTGCGGCTGTGTCTTAAATACGTCGATAACCCGTGAAGACAGGCTCGCCTCGCCTTGGTCCTGTATCTGCAACTCCAGCACGGGCAGCTGACAGGGCGCGGAGGCGATGGTATAAGGTATCGCCTGCTCATCCAGCAGCAACTCCAGATACTGGCCAGCCAGATGCGCGACGGGCGCATTCAGTAGCAGCTGCACCCGATAGATATCATCGGTAAGCAGGGTCACTTGCTGGACCTGACAGTCGACGACCCTGGGGTCGGTGATTGTGGATTCGGTTACTGCCGCCATGACTACTTTCCTTATGAATTTAATGTGCCTAGGATGCTGACCGAGAATAGCGATCGTAGCGAGAGATGCGCATTTTGAGTCAGATTAATCGGTCATTTACGAAGATAAATCGGCAGGATAGCCGATTTACACAGCAATAGCTGCCCGTAGGGCAAGCTGCAGGGATGCAGCTTGTGAATAGTGGTTCTATTTGCCAAAAATGAGCGGCTAATCTGGCCGAAATGCGGATTTCGCAGTAGGTCAGTCTGTTCTCGGTCAGCCTCCTAGATCAAACGTTGTCGGGCAGTTCAATATCGAGACTGTCCCAAAGCTGATCGATCCGCTGTTTAACCTCATCCGTCATCTTTATCGGACTACCCCATTCCCGATCCGTTTCACCTGGCATCTTATTGGTCGCATCGAATCCCATTTTTGACCCTAAGCGCGGTACCGGCGAGGCGAAATCGAGATAATCGATCGGGGTATTCTCTATAAACACGGTATCCCGTGCAGGATCCATGCGCGTGGTGATGGCCCAGATCACATCGTTCCAATCCCGCGCATTAACATCATCGTCGGTAACGATGACAAACTTGGTGTACATAAATTGACGCAGGAACGACCACACCCCCATCATCACCCGCTTAGCATGGCCGGGATACTGCTTCTTGATGGTGACCACGGCCAAGCGATAAGAACAGCCTTCGGGCGGCAGGTAAAAATCGACAATTTCCGGATACTGTTTCTGCAGGATCGGTATAAACACTTCGTTCAGCGCCAACCCCAAGATAGCTGGCTCATCGGGCGGACGGCCGGTATAAGTACTATGATAGATCGGATTATTGCGATGGGTCAGACACTCCACGGTAAACACCGGAAACGACTCCACTTCATTGTAATAGCCGGTATGATCACCAAAAGGCCCCTCTTGAGCCACTTCGCCCGGCTCGATATAGCCTTCGAGTACGATCTCCGCTGAAGCAGGCACCTGCAGGTCGTTGCTCAAACACTTAACCAACTCGGTCTTCTGGCCTCGTAACAAACCTGCAAACGCATATTCCGACAGCGTATCAGGTACCGGCGTGACAGCGGCAAGAATCGTTGCAGGATCGGCACCCAGTGCCACAGCAACAGGAAAGCGTTCACCGGGGTGCGCCTGCTGCCACTCTTTAAAATCAAGCGCGCCGCCGCGGTGTGACAACCACCGCATGATCAGTTTATTGCGGCCCAGCAACTGCTGCCGGTAGATACCTAAATTCTGCCGCTCTTTTTCCGGGCCCTTTGTGATCACCAGCGGCCAGGTCACCAACGGACCCACATCGCCCGGCCAGCAGGTCTGGATGGGCAACTGAGTCAAATCAACATCACTACCGTGAAAAACATGGGTTTGGCAGGGCGCCTGCTTCACTAGCTTAGGCCCCATATTCATCACCTGCTTGAAGATGGGGAGCTTATTCCAGGCATCCTTCATCCCCTTGGGCGGCTCGGGTTCTTTCAGAAACGCAAGCAACTTACCGACCTCTCGCAGCTGCGATACCTCATCTTCACCCATCCCCAGCGCAACCCGCTTGGGGGTACCAAACAGATTCGCCAACACCGGCATAGTAAAACCCTTTGGGTTTTCAAACAGCAGCGCCGGACCTCCGGCACGCAGAGTGCGATCACAGATCTCGGTCATCTCTAGATGAGGATCAACTTCGACCTTGATCCGCTTGAGCTCACCCCGAGCCTCAAGCGCATCGATGAAGTCACGCAGGTCTTTATATTTCATAGCAGTGCCGGAGATTTAATAGGTACAAAGAGTGTGCAGGCGCGGCGCTTAAAGGGATAGATAGCAGATAGACAAAAGGGCAGATCAAAGATCTGCCCTTTTTATAAGCCAACCGCGACCGCGGCTTACTTACGTTTCATCGACATAAAGAACTCATCATTGGTCTTAAAGTCTTTGAGCTTATCGATAACGAACTCGATCGCCGAAGTATCTTCCATCGAATCGAGTAGTTTGCGCAGAATCCACATCCGCTGCAGCTCGTCTTCGGTGGTCAGCAGATCTTCACGACGCGTGCCCGAGCGACGAATATTCATCGCCGGGTAAACCCGACGTTCGGCCGCCTTGCGATCCAGGTGCAGTTCCGAGTTACCCGTACCCTTAAACTCTTCGAAGATCACCTCGTCCATTTTTGATCCGGTGTCCACCAACGCAGTGGCGATGATCGTCAGGCTACCGCCCTCTTCGATATTACGTGCAGCACCAAAGAAACGCTTAGGCCGCTCCAACGCATGGGCATCAACACCACCGGTCAGCACCTTGCCCGAGGAAGGGATCACGGTGTTGTAGGCACGCGCCAGACGGGTAATGGAATCGAGCAGGATCACCACATCCTTTTTATGCTCAACCAGCCGCTTGGCCTTTTCGAGCACCATCTCAGCCACCTGTACGTGACGCGCGGGTGGCTCATCGAAGGTACTGGCGACCACCTCACCGCGCACGGTGCGCTGCATCTCAGTCACCTCTTCCGGACGCTCATCGATTAGCAATACGATCATGTGGCATTCGGGGTTGTTGCGGGTAATCGAGTTGGCCACATTCTGCAGCATCAATGTCTTACCAGCCTTAGGCGGCGAAACAATCAGAGCCCGCTGGCCTTTCCCCATCGGGCAGATCAGATCGATGACACGCGCGGTAATATCTTCTGTACTGCCGTTGCCCAGCTCCATCCGCAAACGCTGTTGCGCGAACAGTGGAGTCAGATTTTCAAACAGAATTTTATTCTTGGCGTGCTCGGGACGATCGAAGTTAATCTGATCGACCTTGAGCATGGCAAAGTAACGCTCGCCATCCTTAGGAGGACGAATTTTACCCGAAATACTGTCACCCTTGCGCAGATTGAAACGACGGATTTGACTGGGAGATACGTAGATATCATCAGGGCCGGCAAGGTAAGAGCCTTCGGCTGAACGCAAGAATCCAAAGCCATCTTGGAGAATCTCCAATACGCCATCACCGTAGATATCCTCACCGCTTTTGGCGTGTTTTTTGAGGATAGCAAAGATAACGTCCTGTTTTCTTGAACGGGCCAGGTTATCCAACCCCATCTCGCTAGCAATACTGAGAAGGTCGGTAACTGATTTTAACTTTAGTTCGCTAAGATTCATAATTGGTGATCATTAGAAGGCACACAGAAAGGTGCGGTATTGGCGGGAAGAAGGGGATCGGATTTAGGTGCAGCACCGCTGTTGGCGGACTTGGAATGACATTGTGGCCGGTAAAACCATTAAATGCAACATAGCCCGGCGAAGAGAGGAAATAAAAACGGGCCTTTGCAAGCCCGCTTCATTATTGCGCTCAGATATTACTGTCGAGAAACGCAACCAACTGGGACTTTGATAGCGCACCGACCTTGGTTGCCTCGACACTGCCTCCTTTAAACAGCATCAGCGTCGGAATACCGCGAATACCGAACTTAGGCGGCGTATCGCTATTCTCATCGATATTGAGCTTACAGATCTTAAGCCGGCCGGCGTAATCGCTGGCGACCTCTTCCAGGATAGGAGCAATCATCTTGCAGGGGCCACACCATTCTGCCCAGTAATCGACCAGCACGGCACCTTCTGCCTTAAGCACGTCTTCATCAAAACTGGCGTCTGTTACATTGGTGATATTGTCGCTCATAATTCCTCCATTAAACTGACCACAAAAAAGTGCCGGAAGCTGGGTCAGCTAAAACCTTGTATTAATCGGGTCAAAATTGGCAGTGGGCAAACTGAATAATTCGGTAACCAGAGTGTCACATTGGCCTCTATTATGGGGGCTGCAGTTCAGGATTCAACCCCGTGCCGATCTTGTATCAATGTACGCAATCGGAGCCGGTATCTGTTGAACCGCGCCGCATCAGTTCAACTTCAACCCGATCGATCTGATAGCGGCTGTTACAAAACTGACAATCCATCTCTATCCCACCCTGCTCATCGAGCATCTCCTCCAGCTCCGGATCTGACAGCGTCCGCAGCGCGCCCAGGCAACGATCCTTGCTGCAATCACACTTAAAAATTAGCTCGCTAGGCTCATACACCCTAACGGTTTCCTCATGAAACAGTCGCACCAACAGCGTTTCGTTATCGAGCTCAAGCAACTCCTGGTCGCTCAGCGTTGCGCCCAGATGGGAAATCCGGTTCCAGTTTTCGACATAGTTTTCAGCCTGATCATTCGACGGCAAAGCCTGCAGCAGCATGCCTGCAGCATGCTGGCCATCGGCACAAAGCATAATCCGCGTTGCCAACTGTTCGGAATGTTCAAAATATTGCTCTAAACACCGGGCCAAGTCAGGCTGATCCAGCGCCACCACACCTTGGTAACGCTTACCTTGATCGGGCTCAATCGTGATCACCAACTGACCGTGACCGAGCAGCGTCAGCAGCGCTTCGCTATCGACCTCCCCATCAATCCGGGCGATGCCGCGCAGGTGATTTTGACGGGTACATTCGCTCATCAGCAGCGACACCACACCGTCCCCCCGTGCCTGCAGACTCAGCCGACCTTCAAATTTAAGTGTCGAGCTAAGCAGCGCAACGGCCGCCAGCATCTCACCCAACAAGCGCCGCACGGGAGCGGGGTAGTCATGTCCATCCAGGGTCTGCTGGTAGCTATTTTCCAGGCCGACCAGGACGCCGCGAACATCGGCATCATCAAAAATAAAACGCTGCAACTGATCTGTACTACTCATAACGCGATGCGACTCAACAAAGGAAGATATCAATGGATTGCAATCAGTTTACCACGCCCGGCAGCATCACTCATGCTGGCGCTGTTTGAAACTATGGATCTGCCGCCGGCCCTTCTTGGTCGGCCGGTCACTATCGACCGGCTGCCCTGCGCGTGCCAATTTTCGCTGCTCGACCGCCTCGGCACGCTGAGCCAGGCTCGCCTCGGTCTCAACATACAGCAGCAGCGCCTCGGGCGCGCCGCGCCGCTGATCGGACAACAGCAGTACTTCGACCGTTTTCTCATCAAAGCCCTGGCGAATCTGCAACAGCGCGCCGACCTCGACAACCTTACTGACCTTAGCCCGGGCACCGTTATAGTGAACCTTGCCACCTTCGATCGCCTGCTTGGACAGGGCGCGGGTCTTAAAGAAACGCGCGGCCCAGAGCCATTTGTCGAGGCGGATCTTCGGTGATGGGGACTGGGACTGAGGGCTAGTCTTCATTTCGGCTTGATTTGATCAAAATGGTGGATGGCACGGAACTCGTCAATCTCTCGACCTGGCTGCTGGCTATCAGGCTGAATAATTGACAACAGATGGGCAATACCATACTCACGGGCCGAGCGCAGCACCGCAAGACTGTCATCAAGCAACAACGTGCGCGCCGGATCGAAAGGCTCCTGTTGCTGCAATAGCCCCCAGAATGCCACATCCTCCTTCGGCAGGCCAAAATCGTGCGAACAAAGAATACGATCAACGTAGCGGTCCAGCCCTGTGTGCTGCAACTTCAACTGCAGACTTTTTTGGTGCGCATTGGTTACGATAACGGACCGCAGCTGATGCTGCCGCAAGGCTTGCAGAAAGCCCTGCACCTGTGGCCGAAAGCCCACTTTGTGCACAATTTCGCGCTTTAGCTCGGCAATATCGACACCGAGCTGCTCGGACCAATAATCGACACAATACCAATTTAGCGTCCCCTGCTCGCGTATGATACGCTCAGTTAAGCGCTTTTTTGCGTCACCCGGCTCCAGCCCCTGCACCTGTGCGTAACGAGCGGGCAGATGCTCAAGCCAGAAGTAGGTATCAAAGTGCAGATCCAGCAGGGTGCCGTCCATATCTAACAGCACGGTATCTATGCGACTCCAGTCCAACATACAAGCACTCTCACATTAGCAAACAGATAATCGACGGACACCAGTGAATTATGCCGCTATCTCCTCAGAATTTGAATCAGCATTTGAACAAGAGCTGGCTTTAATTGGCTTCACCCTCCCCCGCTTGTGCAACCAAGGCCTTAATATGAATAGCGCGTCTTTGCTGCCCCAACTGATAAGTATCGCTCGCGAAGCGGGCGAGGTGATTCTCAACATTTACAACCGCGCCGACCCCATCCAAGTCAATCAAAAAGACGACCTCACCCCTGTGACCGAAGCTGACTTGGCCGCACACCAGTTAATCTGCACCAGTTTGGCCCGCTTAACCCCCGAAATCCCGATCCTGTCAGAAGAATCACCCGGCGACCAGATCCGGGACCGGCGGCAATGGCCGCGTTACTGGCTGGTCGACCCGCTCGATGGCACCAAGGAGTTTCTCAAACGCAACGGCGAGTTTACCGTCAACATCGCTCTGATCGAAAACCATACCCCGACCCTCGGCGTCGTTCATGCACCCTCGATACAGACCAGCTACGCGGGCTGTGTTCGCACCCGAAACGCATTCAAGAGCGAAGGCCATAACCGTGAGAGCGTCTTAAAGACCCGCACCCTGACCCCCTTTCGCCCCTTGGCGCTGGTCGTCAGTCGCAGCCATTGCGATCCGCAGATCGAGGCCTACATCGAACAGATCAAACGCCGGATCCCGGTTTCGGTAACTCCGATGGGGAGCTCGCTGAAGCTCTGTCTGATTGCCGAAGGGGCCGCCGATCTGCACCTGCGCATCGGCCCAACCAGCGAATGGGATACCGCGGCTGCCCAGGCGGTGCTGGAAGCCGCCGGCGGCCTGGTGTGCAACCTGCAAGGCGAGCCCCTGGAGTACAACCGGACACCAAGCCTGATCAACCCTGATTTTATGGCAGCGGGCGATCCAGACTTTGATTGGCTCCGTTGCCTGGACACCCCCACTATTAACCCGGCGGACAAATAGATCTCCTCATCTATCAGCCCTTCGCCTTATCAAACCGGGCGTAAGTACACCAACTGACTGGGTTTGATAAGGCTCGCATTGGTGGTTTGCCAAGGGTGGCGCATCCATGCACCACCCTATTAACCCGCGGATGAATAAGAGGGACTAGTAGCAGGCCTGCGCCGCCTGGCGCACGGCCTGCTCCACTTTATCCTGGAAGCGGGCACCCGCCACCCGATTATCCATCACCGCACTAATCTCATCTTCGCCAAGTCGGTCGTGGATATAATCGGTAAAACAACGGCAACGCGGCTCGGTAGCCCCAGTACTGACCATGCAGCCTTGATAAAAGGGTTCCCAGGTTTTGGCCTGCGACCCAAAGTTCTGGCTAACGATAAACCCCAGCAGCGCGATCGCGGCGAGTAGAAGAAATATTCTAGACATATAAACTCTTATTTTTTTCGTATGATCTACGTTGTTATTTGAATCACTCTATTCTATGTATTACTGGTGTTATTGTGGAATCCACTATTAGTCGACCCTCTAGTCAACCCTTTAGCAACCATTAGCCAACCCGTTAGCTGACCCGAGGAAATTAATCCGACTAAAACGGTATGACATATATCATTAAGGGTGATATGATCAGCCACACTTGACTCAATGCAGCGAAACACGTTGACTTGAACAAACACTCTTTTAATTTTTCCCGAGATAGGAAATCACCGATGAGCTTCGAACTACCACCTCTTCCCTATGCCAAAGACGCCCTGCAGCCACATATCTCTGCCGAAACGCTCGAGTATCACTACGGCAAGCACCACAACACCTATGTGGTCAAACTAAACGGATTGGTTCCGGGAACCGAATTTGAAACCAAAACCCTGGAGCAGGTCATCACCTCGGCGCCTGCGGGTCCTGTCTTTAATAATGCGGCCCAGATCTGGAATCATACCTTCTACTGGAACAGTCTCAGCCCCAACGGCGGTGGCGAACCCACTGGCGCCGTCGCGGATGCGATCAATAGTGCATTTGGCTCTTTTGCAGAGTTCAAAGCCAAGTTTACCGACAGTGCCATCAATAATTTCGGTTCCAGCTGGACCTGGCTGGTCAAGAATGCCGACGGCTCACTGGCCATCGTCAACACCAGCAATGCAGGCTGCCCGCTAACTGCCGGTCAAACTCCGCTACTCACCGTTGATCTTTGGGAGCACGCTTACTACATCGACTACCGCAACCTGCGCCCGGATTACATGAACGCCTTCTGGGCGCTGGTCAACTGGGAATTCGTGGCTGATAACTTAGGTTAACAACCCAGACCGACACAGCCGGTTAACAGGCCGCTAAAAAAGCCCCGTCAATGAACAATTGACGGGGCTTTTTTTTGGGCTATATCTGAGCTAACTGTTGTGGAAGATGTGAGAAGGACAGTGGCACCTATCGGCTCGATATCGATGTTTGCGCCCTCTCGGGCACCTTAAGGATATGCGCCGCCATATCCTTAAGAATGTCTAGGTAACCACACCCCGTTCAGCGGCATGCACCGCTGAACAGCCATCTCTGACCAAGATCTGCGCCAGAATTAATCCATATCAAGGCACTCGGGTATAGAGGTGCTATGCTGAGCACCTGCCTATAACCGACGCGCTGTTGCCACCCGACCGCGCACTCTGATTGAGCGCTGTTTTCTGATGATTAATATCGAACGCCCCGAAGATCGCATCCCTGCCGATACGTTCTCTCTGTTTGCGCTGGGATTTCGACCCTTCTTTCTGCTGGCATCGCTGCTGGCAATGGTCGCGATCACACTGTGGCTGCCCTATCTGTTCGGCCACATCACACTCGCCGACTATTTCAACCCGCCGCACTGGCACGCCCATGAGATGATTTTTGGTTACGCGGTCGCCGTCATCGCCGGATTTCTGCTGGCGGCGGTACGCAACTGGACCTCATTAGACACCCCCAGCGGCACCCCGTTAGCGCTATTGACGCTGATCTGGCTACTGGGTCGGCTGGCCTGCACGCTGCCGCTGGGATTAGCACCGGAACTGATCGCGGTTATCGATTTGGCCTTCCTCCCGGCGCTGATATTAGCCCTATCCGGCCCTCTGATTCGAGCCAAAAAGTTCCGCAACATCGCCTTTTTGCTAATCCTGGCACTGCTGACGCTGGCCAACCTACTGATGCACCTGCAGGGTCTGGGGCTCCACACCACCGGCGACCAAGGCGTGAAACTGGGGCTGGGGCTGATCATCTTAGTGATCGTGGTCATGGGTGGCCGGGTCATTCCGTTCTTTACCCGTAATCCCTTACCGGGAATGGAGCCTCGCCAGTGGCCCTGGGTAGAGGCCGCCGCAATCGCTGGCGTAGCGTTGCTACTACTGCTTGAACTACTGGCGATACCACCGCTCTATCTGGCGCTACTGAGTTGCGCGGTCGGCGCGATCCAGCTGCTGCGCCTGTCCGGCTGGTATGACCGGCGCATCTGGAGCCGACCGATCATCTGGGTACTGCATGTGGCCTATGCCTCGATCGCTCTGGGTTTTATTCTCAAAGGACTGGCGCTACTGAACTGGGCGCCCAACAGCTCTGCCATCCATGCCTTTGGCTTTGGCGGCATCGGTTTGATCACGTTAGGGATGATGTCCCGGGTAGCACTGGGGCACACCGGGCGCATGCTGGAGCTGCCACCGCTGACAGTATGGGGGATCAGACTGCTAACCCTGGGGGCGATTCTGCGCGTTGTCGCGCCCTGGCTAATCGGCGAACCGGGCACGCTGCTGCTGATCGCATCGGCCCTGTGCTGGGTGCTGGCCTTTGCTGCCTTTGCCCGCGATTATGCGCCGATGCTTCTAAAGCCACGTATCGATGGCCGACCCGGTTAATGTAGCCGCGATTATGCGGTGATGTGGCTGCTGCGACCCCGTATCGATGGCCGACCCGGTTAAGGCCGCCCCGGCTAGGCTAGCCTAGCCATGATGGATGGCAAATGCATCCAAACCGATTGCCTTAATATTTCGCATTTCGCATATGCCAGATCGGCAGTTATACTGACCCGGTTTTTTAACTAAGCACTGCACTTCTTGCGGCTGCTGATTTGCGCGGAATGATTGGGTTATGGGTGTTATTGCGGCCAGTTGGGGATTCCTTGGTATTTTTAGCTTATTTGGTTTTGCTATCGTTCGTCTCGGGCAGATAAGTGCCGATGCCTGGTCAACCCAGTTTGCCTGGCAGCACTGGTTAACTCTGGTGGCCTGGATCCTGTTCATGGCCTACAACGAAGGCTATAAAGGGTTTCAGAAGGGGTTCTCACCCCGCGTCGCAGCACGTACCGCCTACCTCTATAAAAATCCCAGTGTGCTCCGGCTAGTGCTGGCGCCACTATTTTGCATGGGCTTTTTCCATATTAGCAGGAAGCGCCAAATTCTGACTTTCGCGCTGACACTGATGATTATCGGCCTGGTCCAGGCAGTATCACTGCTGCAGCAACCCTGGCGTGGCATCGTCGACCTCGGCGTGGTCATCGGACTATTCTGGGGGTTAGTGACCCTGAGTCTGTTCACCTTTCAGGCATTGACCCAAGAAAACTACCCCCACTCTCCCGACGTTCCCGCCTGATCGAAGCCGATCAGCAGACGGACGCACTTTAACTCGCAGCCAGCGGATTCGAACTTACCAGGGACGCTGGTGCCGCCCCTGAAACTCACCCCGTTGTTGCTTCATTTTACTAAACGCCTGCTGCTGCTCGGGGGTCAACAGCGCATACACCTCGGCATGGTGTTTTGCGCCCTCGACCATCCGCTTGCTCACCTGCTCCGCGCGCTGCTTAGCCAATACAGCAACCTGATCCTGATAATCCACTGCCGCCGGATTTAACCGCTGCATCTGGGTACGCAACTTCTGCATCTGGGCTTGCTGCTCCGGCATCTGCTCAGCCCGGTCCCACATCAGCTCACCGAGCTGCTGACGCTGCTGTTCGCTCAACGACAATTTTTGCTCGATCCGATTCAGCATTTTTTCAGGGTTGTGCTGACCTTTAGCCGCCCTATCACCCTGCATCCCTCCGTGCAGACCTCCGTGCAGACCTCCGTGCAGACCTCCGTGCAGACCTCCGTGCATACCTCCCTGCATGCCCCCGTGCATATCCCCGTGTTTACCCACAGCACCCCGGCCATCGCCATCACAGCCACCGATACCACCCATGCCCGGCGCTGCGACGGCAAACATCGCGCCTCCGGCCAGGGTTAAAGTAGCGATAGTTACCACTAGTCGTGTTTTCATGATCCTGTCTCCACTCTCATTTGATGTCATCTTCAGTCTACAATGGCGACTGCAAAGCGCAGTCAGCAGCGCGTAAAGTTTGGGTAAAGAACACGGCAAAACGCAGCCGCTATGCCAAAATAGCCCTGAACACTTATGACGATGATGAGGTTATGGATCCGATACTACTGGTCGATGATGATCTTGAACTGTGCCAGATGCTGGCGGAGTATCTGCACTTGGAGGGTTTCGAGGTCGATCTGGCCCATGACGGCCAAGAGGCCTTAACGCTGACCACGCGCAACCGCTACGCGGTGATTATTCTGGATGTGATGATGCCGGGACTGAACGGTTTCGACACGCTCAAAGCGCTGCGCCAGCAACAGGGGGCACAGAGCGCCACCCCGGTATTGATGATGTCGGCCCGGGGCGAAGAGGTCGACCGTATCGTCGGCCTGGAGATCGGGGCCGATGATTACCTGCCCAAGCCGTGCAGCCCCCGGGAACTGCTGGCACGGATCAGAGCGATCATTCGCCGGGTCGGACTCGAACACCAGGCCCATACCACCCATGGCGCACAAAGCTTACAGCTGGGTCCGTTGCGCCTAGACAGCCACAACCAGAGCGCCCAACTGGCCAACCAGCCACTAGCTCTCACCCAGACCGAATTTAGAATCCTTCACTGCCTGCTCGGTGCGGCCTGCCAACTGGTCACCAAAGAAGCACTGACCCGGCACGCCCTCAACCGCAGCTTGGGGCCCTTCGATCGCAGCATCGATATGCATCTGAGCAACCTGCGCCGTAAACTCAACCAGATCGCCCCCGCTGCGATCCTGATTCAGACCGTACGCGGCGCGGGCTATCGGTTGCTAGAGGGCAGGCCGGATGCGTAGTCTCTACTTCAAAGTTTTCCTCGCATTCTGGCTGGTGATGACGCTGGTGGTCGGCAGCAACATGCTCCTGACCTGGGTATTAGCACGGCAATTTGAAGAGGCAGAGACGCGCGCCAGCTACGTAGAAAAATATGCCCAGCAAGCACTCGATCGCTATCTCGATCAGGGCCAGGAGGGGCTGATCCGCTGGCAACGGCAACTGCGTCAAAAAACCGGACTACGCACGCTACTGCTGGATCCGCAAATCCGCAATCTGAGCGGTGAACCCCTACCGCCGCGGCTGGACAAACTGATTCGGCATGCCGGGCAGAAGCAAGGACCTGCGGCGCCAGGCTCCCGATCCGAACCCGGCAACGAGATGCCACACATGTATCGGCCCATGCTGCCACAGAAGCAGCTACCTACGACATCAAGCTCCCGATCCAACCCCGGCGACGAGGCGTCTCACCGGCATCGGCCCATGCTGCCGCACAATCAACGCCCGTTGATCTGGCCGGTTCAGTATCAGGGCCAGAGTTACCTGTTCGTACTTATCAACCCACGGGCGCTGGTGGATCACCTGTATTCGGGGCGCACTCTTTTCTGGCGTCTGGCACTGTCTATCATCGTGGTCGGGCTGCTCGCTTTCTTGATGGCTCGCTATCTGATCCTGCCGATCCGGCAACTGCAGCACGCCAGCCGGCAACTCGCTGGCGGTCGGCTCGACACCCGGATCGAGCCTGCACTCGGCAAACGTCGAGATGAACTCGGCCAGTTGGCGCAGGACTTCGACCGCATGGCCGAGCAGATTCAAAACCTGGTCCAGGGACAGCAGCAATTGCTCCGAGATGTCTCCCACGAACTGCGCACCCCGCTGGCCAGGCAGCGCTTTGCACTGGAGCTGGCGCGTAAAAAACCCGGCTCCAGCGAAGCCCTGGACCGGATCGAACAGCAAGCCGAAGAGCTAGATGCGCTGATCGGCGAGATTCTGATGCTGGCCCGGCTCGACTGTCACAGCGATCACCACCACTATGTATCGACCGATCTGAAACAGTTGCTACAGTCGCTGATCCACGAGTTCAACTTTAACCAACCGCGCGACCAGCCTCGGTTACGGCTTCAAGCCTGCGATCCAATACAGGTCGATCTGGGTCCCAAACTGATCCATCGGGCGCTTAGCAATATTGTCGGCAACGCATTGAAATACAGCCAGGCAGAGGTGCGGCTGATCCTCGAAAAGAACGCTCAGGAGGTCTGTATCAGGGTTCAGGACCAGGGCCCGGGGATCGAAACGGCTATGTTGGAGAAGATATTTGAACCGTTCGTGCGCACCGATCAGGCACGCAGCCGGCAACAGGGTGGCTGGGGACTCGGCCTGGCCATCGCCGCCCGCGCCGTGCGCCAGCATCAGGGCCAGATTAGCGCGCGCAACCTCGAACCACAGGGACTGGAGATGCGCATCCGTTTACCGCTAAGATCCCAGCCCCGGCTAGCGTGACTTACTTAAGAAACAGCTGATAGGCCGGATTGGCCGTTTCATCCCAGAAGTTATAACCCACCTCATCGAGAAACTCTGGCAGCTGGTTGCGCTCCTCCTCAGGAACCTGCATCCCCACCAGCACCCGCCCGTAGGCCGCGCCATGGTTGCGGTAGTGGAACATCGAGATATTCCAACGGCCGCCAATCTTGTTCAAAAACCGCCACAGCGCGCCGGGCCGCTCGGGGAATTCAAACCGGTACACCACCTCATTATCCACCCCCGCAGGAGCATGCCCGCCAACCATATAACGTACATGCAGCTTGGCTATCTCATCATCGGTCAGATCGACCACATCATCCAGCTGCGCCGCCAGATCGACAATCAGCTGTTCGCGCTCACCCGGTTTGATCTGCACCCCGGCAAACACCACCGCCTGATCCGTATCGCTGTAGCGGTAATTAAATTCGGTGATATTGCGACTGCCCAGAATCTTGCAAAACTGCTTAAAGCTGCCCGGGTGCTCAGGGATTTTGGCCGCGATGATCGCCTCACGCTGCTCCCCCAACTCGGCCCGTTCGGACACATGCCGCAGCCGGTCAAAATTGACGTTGGCGCCGCTGTCGATCGCGATCAACGTCTGCTCTTCGATCCCTTCACGGGCCACATACTTCTTTAACCCGGCAAGCGCCAAGGCACCGGAGGGTTCGGTAATCGAGCGGGTATCGTCGAAGATATCCTTGATCGCCGCGCAGGTCTCGTCGGTATTGACGGTGATCACCTCATCGACATAGTTACGACAGATGTCGAAAGTGGTCTTGCCGATCTGAGCCACCGCCACGCCATCGGCAAAAATACCCACCTGCGGCAGAATGACGCGCTCATTGGCATCCAGCGCCGCCTTCAGACAGGCCGAATCTTCCGACTCGACGCCGATCACCTTGATCTCTGGGCGCAGATATTTGATATAGACAGCGATACCCGAGATCAGGCCGCCACCGCCCACCGGAACAAAGATGGCGTGGATAGGGCCACTCTGCTGCCGCAGCAGTTCCATGCCGATCGTGCCTTGGCCTGCGATCACATCCGGGTCGTCGTAGGGGTGCACGTAAACCAACCCCTGCGCCTCCACCAGCTGCTGCGAGTGTTTAAACGCCTCTTCAAAGCTATCACCGTGCAACACCACCTTAGCGCCATTCGCCCGGACCGAGTTGACCTTGATATCGGGTGTGGTCTTGGGCATCACAATGGTCGCCTTGACCCCCAGCACCTTGGCCGACAGCGCCAGCCCCTGGGCATGATTACCTGCCGATGCCGCGACCACACCACATTGGCGCTGCGCCTCGGTCAATTGGCACATCTTGTTATAGGCACCGCGCAACTTGAACGAAAACACCGGCTGCAGGTCTTCGCGCTTGAGCAGCACCCGATTATTCAACCGTGCCGACATCGCCCGCGCATCGTCCAACGGGGTTTCGATACAGACATCATAAACTCGGGCTTGGAGGATCTTCTTGATATAGTGGTGCGGCATAATCGACTCTAAATAGCGTAAGCGGACCCGCGAAGGGAGGATTTGTGGCAGCGCATTATAGTAATCACTCACCCCGCATGAGTCTAGCTTGAGCTATACCTTCACCCACAGTTGCACTTGCACTTACACCTATAAGCTGCAGACACCTGCACCTATAAGCCCAGGACACGTATACTGCAGCTTAACCCCCCCGTATTAAGCCCAACAGAGACCTTGCCATGACCCAGGATGAGATGAAGCAGGCCGTCGCCGTCGCCGCGGTTGCACAGATTCAGCCCCACCTCGAGCCCGGCAGCATTATTGGCGTCGGCACCGGCTCAACCGCCAACTGCTTTATCGATGAGCTGGCCAAGATCAAGCATCTGTTTGATGGCACGATCGCCAGCAGCGATGCTACCGCTGAACGCCTCAAGGCATACGGCATCCCGGTCTACGATCTCAACAGCATCCAGCAGCTGGATTTTTATATCGACGGGGCTGACGAATTCAACCACCACTTGGAGCTGATCAAAGGCGGCGGCGGCGCGCTGACCCGCGAGAAGATTGTCGCCGCGGTAGCCAGGACCTTTATCTGCATCGCCGACGAAACCAAGCGGGTCGATCTGCTGGGCAGTTTCCCGCTACCGGTCGAAGTGCTGCCGATGGCGCGCAGCTATGTCGCCCGGGAACTGTTTAAACTCGATGCCCAACCGGTCTATCGGGAGGGATTTGTCACCGATAACGGCAATCAGATTCTGGATATCCATAATCTGCAGATCAACGCCGCGGTGAAACTCGAGGAGTTCATCAACAACATCGTCGGCGTGGTCAGCAACGGCCTGTTCGCGGCCCGCCCCGCGGACCTAATCCTGGTGGGCAGCGCCGACGGCGTCAAAGAGCTCCGCCGCGATTAACAATTGCGGCAACTACAACGACTACAATAATTAACCACAACACGACGGCACGATTGACGCCTACCGGACCGAGGCCATGATAAAGCGCAAGCCGCTACTGATCAGCACCAGCATCCTCCTCTCCTTAGCGCTGCTGATCAGTTTTACCCCCGCCCTGCTGCTTAAATTTCAACTAAAAAAGCAGCTACTGCTGCTCGGTGCCGATCGGGTTGAGGTCGAATCACTCTACCTCAACCCCTGGACTGGCTACGTTGAAGTGAAGGGCCTGGTGGTGACCGCCGCCGCTCGCCCCGATTTAAAGATCGGTCAGCTACTGACCGAGATCAGTTACCGCGCCCTGTGGGACAAACGCCTGCAGATCATCCGGCTCCAGCTCGCCGATGCAGAACTGCATCTGCAGCAGCAAGACCAGCAATGGCGTCTGGGGCCGGTACGGTTACCGCCAAGCACGCCAGAGCACGACACGCCACCGCAGTCACCCAGCTTATGGCGCGGCGGCCTCAACGGCTTCACCGCCAGCAACATCCGCAGCTCGTTCACGACCTCCCAAATGGCGCAGCAACTGGTTATCGACCAAGCGCAATTACAACAACCCCTGCATCAATGGACTCCGCAACAGCAGACTCAGTTCAGCTTTCGTGGACGCCTCAATGACAGCCCTCTGTCGATCAACACTCAGGGCACGCCGCTGGCGGACCAACCCGCGATAACATTCGAGCTCAAACTGCAGGACCTGGCGCTGGCGGCCATTACCCAGCCGTGGCTGGAGGGTCTGCAGGGACAGCTAAGCACCGACCTGAAACTGTAGATCGAACAGCTCGACAACGGTATCCAACTCAGCCAGAGCGGCAGCATCAACCTCAGCAACTTTGTCTTTACTCAAGCCAGCAACGCCGTTTCCAGCCGCCAGATCGACTTGCAGGGCAGCGCCCAACAACAGTTTGCTGACGCCACCCTGACTCACGCCAGTACCGATACCCAGCTGACTATCCAACACCTCAGGCTCAAGCTACCGGGGTTTGAATTCAGCGAGCAGAAAATTGAGCTCAGCGGTCGCCTGGAAACCCACCCCAAACACTTAAATTTCACCGGTAGCTTACAGACCCAGCCCGCCCAGCTCAGTGTCCAGCAATTACTGCTTAAAACCCAGTCCGGTCATTGGCGAGGGGCATTAGAGGTCGACCTCGCCTCCGCCGCTGTCACCGCATTCAGCGGCGATATCAGCGTTGGCCCGCTGCAGCTTAAACACCAGAGTGGCGCAGCTCTGGTCGCGTTTAAACAGCTGCAGCTGAAGCAGATCCAACTGCCGCAACCCAACCAGATCGAGGCTGCCAGCCTGCAGCTGCAGCAGCTGGTGTTAGGCGCGGATCAGCCCTTACTCCGCCTTGATAAACTCGAGATCAAAAGCATCAGCGCAAGCCCTGCTCGCACCCATGTCGGCCAAATCTATCCCAGCGAGCTAACCATCAGGCTGGACCTGGATAGCGACAAACAGCCGCACCGGTGGCTGACGTGGCTGGCGCAACTGACCGGCAGCCCCTCCGCTGAGGCGACGGCAGCAGACGCGACGGCACAGGACAGCGACGACGCCTCCCCCAGCGCCCCTTATCCGTTTAAACTCGGCGAGTTTGCGCTGCAAAAACCGGCCACGATCGCGATCACGGAACAGCCCGCGGCGACCGCAAAGCCGGGCAAACCGCTGCAACTGAGCATAAGCACCCTGAGCCTGAAGGAGCTCGATAGTCGTTCCGATCAGCTTTCCCCTTTTATGTTGAAAGCCCAGGCCAACCGCTTCGGTAGTATCGAACTGGATGGCGGCTACGCCCTGTTTGCAGAAACCACCAATGCCCACTGGCAGGGAGCGGTTTCAAACCTGGAGCTGCCCCCTTTCAGTCCGATGATGCGCAGCCAAACCGGCTATCAAATCGACAGTGGCAAGCTGGAACTGCTCAGCCAGGGAAATATTAAGCAGGGATGGATCGAGAGCGACAACAATCTGACTCTCAATAATTTAAGCGTCAACCCCGGCCGTAAGGATGGCACCGAACAGTTTGATGCCAAACAGGGAATGCCACTGAGCACTGCCCTATCGCTATTGACTGACTCCGACGACAACGTGGCGCTGAAGCTACCCATCAACGGCAAACTCAGCGATCCGTCGTTCGGCATCCAGAGCGTCCTCAACACCGTTATGACCAAGGTCGCCCGAGAGGCAGCACTAGGGTACCTGACGGTCGCTCTGCAGCCTTACGGAGCACTGTTCACCCTGACCCGCCTGGCCAAGCAAGCTGTGGAAAACAACGCCATCAATCTGGAACCGGTCTATTTCGAACCGGGCTCTGCCGAACTCAGCCCCCAAAGCAGCGACTATCTGGACAAGATCGCCTCCATGCTGAACGCACGGAACGGGCTGCGCCTGAAACTCTGCGGCCTGAGCGTCAGCACCGACCAGGACTGGTTACTTAGCCAGCGCCCCCAGGTCTCCGCCGCGCTGGCTCAGACAACGGCGTCGGCCGCTCAGCCTGCGCTCCCGGTCGCATTAACCGAGCAGGAGCAAGGGCAGCTGCAGCAGCTGGCTGAAGAGCGAGGATTCAGGGTAAAAAGCCAGTTACTAAGCCAGCACCAGGTCAGCGAGGCTCAGTTGTTTGGCTGTCTGGCCGCTGTCGATCCCCTCAGCGAGAGCCGCCCCCAGGTCAGAATAGGGCTCTAGGAGGCTGACCGATAACAGACGGATCCTAACAGCACGGATCGGCGTCAAGTATCTCGAAGTTAAGCGCCTTAACCGGCAGTTCGACCTGAATTTTGGTCCCCTGCCCCGGCGCGCTGCTTACCTCAAAATCCCCCTCCAGGGCCAGAGCGCGCTCACGCATACCGATCAGACCGAAACCGCTATCCTGGTTTTTCGGATCAAAGCCAACCCCGTCATCCTCGACTCGGATCAGCAAACGATCGGGTCCCTCCGAGGTCTCCGCCCCCTCACTCTCCAGGCGTACAATCAGCCACAAATTGCCAGCCTCTGCATACTTAACACAGTTATTCAACGCCTCCTGAATGATCCGATAACACTGGATGCAGACCTGTTCGGGCAGTTCGTTCAGGGCCCCGCTAAACTGCACGTGCACCACGATCCCCTGACCTCTCAGATTAAGGCTTTCGACACACTGCTCGATTGCATCGACCAAGCCCAGATCATCCAGCGCCGAGGGGCGCAACGCGCGCATCAACGCGTAGGTCACGCCGTATATTCGCTGCGCGGTGGTATCAATCGCCACCGCCGCCGTATGCTCCCGCGACGCGGGATCGCAATGGCTCTGCTGCAACAGGCGCGCATCGGTGCGGATCGCCGTCAGCGACTGGCCCATCTCATCATGGAGCTCGCGCGCAATATTGCGCCGCTCAGACTCCTGCACCTCAAGAATTTTTTGGGTAAGCTGGCGGTTCTCTTTAACCTGTTGCCGCAGTTCAGAATTTCGCCCCACTAACTCCTGAGTGCGCTCCAACACCCGCTGTTCCAGCTGATCGCGCTCACCTTCAAGGCGCCGGGTAAGCATTAAGGTGGCACGCCTTGCCTCCGCCCTGCGGAGCAATCCCAGGGCCGCGCTCCGATGGGCGACAACGGAAAACAGCAGCACTATCAGCCCGAACGGCCAGCTAGTCTCAGCCCACAACAGCTGTTTGCGTACCTGTAACTGCAGCGTCTGTCCAAACCGGGTGAGCGAGCGGCGCGCCTCAAGCTGCGGCAGCAGCCAGCCACCGAAGGCTTCCGGGTTCTCCCGGTTTACCAGGGCAGCCCCCTTAGCATCCGCCAGGGTCACCGACAGCCCCTTAGGAAGGTGCGCCGAGGGTAGCAGCAACTCCTCCGCGCGCAGCACCAGGGCGACAATCAAACTCGCCTCGGTGGTACCGGTATAGCGGGGATCCAGTGCATGCATCAGCCGATACCCCATAGTGCCATCGTCCAGCGGATAGTGATCCGTCGCAAAAACACTCAGATAATGACTGGATTGAATCAGAGCGCGCTGGTTAAACCCGATAGAGTAGCCATCCTCGCCCAACATCCGCCGTCCGACGCCATCCCGCGGCTCGACAAAAATAATCGGATACGCCTGACTGTAAGCATTACCCTTGAACCCGGCAGGGGTTGGGCTTGGGGTTGGGGTTGGAGCTGCGGCTGCGGCCAGATCTGACGGGTGTACGCGATAGCCGCTGTTACCCGCGCCGAGCATCTTCTGTTCGTGTAGCGCCTGTTGATCCGGACCAACGCGCTGATAGATCTGCAGCCGCCGCAGGTGTGGATAGTGCTCGCGCAACGCTCTGGAATAGCGGGTGATGGTGGCAATATCAGTGTGATCGGTGGCAACCAGCTCGACGAAATTATGCAGAATAACTTCGTTGATGAGCACGTTTTCGTAGGCAAACTCATACAGAACCCGGCTTTCGAGCTGCAACGCCTGCTGCTGCCGATTGATGTCAAGCAACAGCAGCGCCACAATAACGAGCACGGTGCCGGCTGCCCAGAGCAGACCGGCCAACTTAACCTTGGTAAATTTCATTGCCCGATTATGGCCTAAAAGAACTGATCCAGGGAGCTGTTGTTCAATAACTTACGCACAAACAAACGCGCTTTGTTTTAGCGATTTCACCAACACCTCAGCGCTGGCGTATAGTGACAGGCTTGAACCTTCCAACCGCCTGCTATGAACCCAACATTATGCCTTATCTAGCCGCTATCGAGATCGAGCCCGCGCAACCCGCCACCGCCGCCATCATCTGGCTCCATGGACTGGGCGCCGACGGCCACGACTTTGCCCCGATCGTACCCGAACTGCGCCTGCCCAAGCACCTGGCAGTACGTTTTATTTTTCCGCATGCGCCGTCGATACCGGTCACCATCAACAATGGCTGGGTGATGCCCGCTTGGTATGACATTCTGGCCATGGATATCGATCGCAAGGTCGATGAGGTCCAGCTCAGAGCCTCTGCCAGCGCCATTCAACAGCTGATCGAGCGTGAACTAGAACGCGGCATCGATAGCCGACGCATTCTCCTGGCGGGCTTCTCCCAAGGCGGCGCGGTAAATTACGAGGCCGCCCTGAGCTACGACAAACCCCTCGGGGGGCTGCTGGCACTCTCGACCTATTTTGCCACCGCCAGCAGTGTTCAGCCCCACCCCGCCAATCGACAGCTGCCGATTCAGGTCTACCACGGTAGCCTCGATCCGGTGGTCCCCCCTGCCCTGGGCCAAAACAGCCTCACCAGCCTCAGAGCCATGGGCTACCAGCCCGACTTTCAAAGCTACCCCATGGAACATGCGCTCTGTCCTGAGCAGATCAGCCATATCGGTAGCTGGATCAGAGCCCGGTTAGACCCTAAACCTTAAAATGACTCGATGCTGATCGGTACTTGGAGGCTGTCGGGCTTGGCCGATCGTAGCGAGGGAAATACGATTTGAGGCAGATTTTTCGATCATCCGAGGCGATAAATCGG
>JBALTG010000041.1:0-34336 GCA_036964625.1 Motiliproteus sp. | reverse complement strand
CGCGTTACGCAGTGCTATGGGAAAACGCGGACGGGAAATCGTCGATGCTGAATTTCGTGTTGAGGAGGTGGTTGGCAAGTATCTTGCACTTTATCGGGATGTGCATCGAGTCGGGTGATGCCGCTGAGCCAGGATGGATCAGCTTAGATCTGGGGGCGTCCATGCCATTTTGCGGGGTTCTGATCTCTGGACACCTCCACCGGTATCAAGCCAGTGGAGGTTGGCACGTCTAAAACTTTAGCTCAGCGCCCAGGTAAAAGTTTTGAGCAAAAGTCAGATCGCGCTCAGTGTCGAACTTAAAGTGGACATCGCGGTAGCCCACATAAAGGTCGGCGGTTGGCATCAGGGCATACATCAGTTTTGCGTCGATACTGTAATAGTTCTCAATGCCTGATGATGATAAAACGGTGGGGGCGTAATAACCGGCAATGGCTGCGGTTATCGAAGGCGCTACCGGCATGCGGAAATCGCCGCCTAAAGCAACAGCATGGCCATTGTCACGCCTCTCTGCCCAGAGCTTCATCAGCTTTACCCCAAGTGCGATCTGTTTGCCTGCAGCGTTGTGGACGGTTTGAAATCCCAGGTCTGCGGTTTTACCCTCGGTCTCGGAATAAAGGTAGTTGGCGCTAAATTGACCCGTGCTGGATAGCGATGCTTTCAGGCCCACATCCAAGGTATCGTCGTTGATGCCCAGGTTGAATGTGCCAGCGGCTGCGCTGGTGCTCAGCAGTGCGACGCCCAGTCCAGTAATAAGTCCTTTAGCAACAGAGTGTTGAATCATTAGAGAGAGGTTCCTTCAATGGAGGTGTTAGTGCGAATGCGCAAGTGTAGCAAAACATCTGCCGACCCTCCTCTTTTCTCGTAGGCAAAGAAATCGGCTCCAGGCCCTGCACTTCCGCTGCGGCCGGTGTATATTCTACCGACAGATCAAGGACAAGAGTGATAACTATGACCAAATTGACCACGTGCTGTCTGCTTCTGGCCGCCAGTGTGCCCGTGTTAGCCATTGCGGAACCGATCGCATTGCGCTGCGTCTACACCGAAGTGTCATTTAGCGCGGCTTACATGAGTCAGCCAGAGACCCGGGCCTGCCCGCAAAGTCGCTGCTATTATGAGCTGCGTTTTGATTCTGCCGGCGCGGCAGAAGGCCGTGTCAATGATGTCGGGGGTTATACGGTGACGGTCGAGGACAGCCGTTATCGTCTGGTGCGTCAGGCCAAGAACATCGTTGTCGGGGGGATGGACCGCGCCAGTTTTAGCATAAACCGCGATGATCTGAGCTACAGCAGCAGCAAATCGACACCCCCGGCGGTTGTCCTCGAAACAAGTGGGCAGTGTCAGCCTGTTCAGTGAGTCGGTCGGTTGTTAGCTGTTATTAACCCAGGGGGTTAATAGGAGGCGCAAGGATGCGTCAACAGGGGTCGAAGACCCCTGCGAGCCCTTGAAAATCAATCAATTCCAAGCAACTGCGGCAGATTTTAGGGACGCTGGACAAATAGCTATGGAGCCTATTTGGCCATCAAATTAATAGTAGGGAGCTATATGAACCCCTTTTATCGCCACCCCGTGTTGCTTGTTATTGGCATGGGTGAGCCATGGCCAAAATTTGGGCTCTGCCTTGCGCTCCGGCAGACGAAAAGAGGGGCGCGTTCTAAAGCGCCACCCGCTCCTAGCCAAGCAGTTTTTGGAGCAGGGGGGCACCCCGGGTCAGGATCACTTTTAACAGCGGCGGCAGGCTGTCCTGGTCAACCGCGTCCATCAGGTTTTTGATCTCGAGACCGACTTCAGTATCGCCCTCAATCGTTAGTCGGCGTTGAAAAAACAGGGTGTCCGGATCTTCGCTGCGCGTTGCCAGGAGCAAAAATTCTTTTAAGTTTCCGCGAATAGCCGCATCCTCCCGTTCGTCGGGGCTGGCGATCAGGCCGTCCTCCTGGCAGAAGCTGAAAAACCAGGTGAGTTGCAGGTCGCTGATCTCGACCTTGAGCCACTTGCCTTCGAGGAAGTCAAAATCGCCATCCTCTAGCGGTTCCTGAAAGGCTTGCTGCATCAGATTGAGCAATACCTTGCGTTGCAAGGGGAAAGGGACTCGACTGGCTTGCCGCATCGCAGTGAACGACATTTTTTTTAGCAGCTGCTGCGGTAGCGGCGGACGTGGGATTGGCAGGGGTAAGGTCGGAACTTTGAGTGCTGGAAGTTTGAACATGATGGCCAGTTGCGCTCTTTGATCAATAAAGAGGCGAATTATTCCACAGAATAGGGTCGAAAAGAATAATAGTGGTTTCTAGCGGCCGCTAATGTTTGGCCATGAAATGGCCATCTGCTAATATGGCGCAGCGATTCTTCTGAAATAAAACAGGTGGTTTGGTTAGCTGATGAAGAAAAAAACATGCTGTCTGATAACAATGTTCTTGTGCCTGCCCGCACTCGCCTGGGCGTCTGAACTGCCGACGTCTCAGGGGGACGCATCTGCGCTGCGAAGCTGGAAACCTTTTACCGCGGATGGCCTGCATGATCCCAGCAATCCGGCGCTGGTGGAGTTACAGCAGCCCGGTGAGGCGATGGCGATGTTCCCCAAGGATGTCGCCAACACCGGTAATCAGGTCGATTGGGTCCGGGCCTTGGAGCAGGGCGTGATCGTACCGCGCACCAATATCTTCCCGGATACCCATATCGAGGTGCTGGATCTGGATATCATCATGGATCAGACCTCGCAGATGGGGCTGGTACGCTTTCCGCATAAAGCGCATACCCAATGGCTTGAGTGTAGTAACTGTCATGATAAAATCTTCAAGAAAAAGGCCGGTGGTAACCCCGTTAATATGTTTGCGATTCTGATGGGTGAGTATTGTGGCCGCTGTCATGGGGCTGTGGCGTTTCCGTTGACGGAGTGTCGTCGTTGTCATAGCGAACCGCGGCGGGGTTTTGCGGGTAGCTATGGCGCTCAAGAGGGGGCGGGTAAGACGTACAAGCCCGTTATGGATCAGAAGCCGGTCGGAATAAATCAATGAATAGTCGAGCTTGGTTACGTGTTTCGCTATGGCAGTTTATAGGCTGGCTATTGATGCCTTTTCTGTTTGTCGGGGTATTGCTACCCGCTACTCCCGTGCAGGCGGAATATGGCGATGTCGTCCTTAATCGCTATGCAGAGAAAAACGGCATGCGTCCGGTGATCTACTCGCATTGGTTTCATCGTATTCGCTTTCGTTGCAAGGTGTGTCACTCCGAACTGGGTTTTGAAATGCGCGCTGGCGCAAATGACATCAGTATGGCCAAGATTATCGAAGGTGAATACTGCGGTATGTGCCACAATGGGGAGGTAGCTTGGAGTGCAGAGCACTGCGATCGCTGTCATTCCGGTTTGCCGGGGCTACAGACCAAAATCCATGGCGGCGGCGAGACTTCTGGGCCGGGTGTCTGGTGAGGTGTGGATATGTGCTATGAATAGGTTGGAATTATTTGTTAAGCCGGCGTTGCTGTTTACCCGATCGATGTTGCTAAAGGGGCTGGTTGTGCTGGGTATGCTGCTGCAACTCGGTGGTTGTTCGGTAGCTCCCGAGAATGAATATGCCTTTAAGTTTCCTGTTTCGGATGGCCTGTCGGTGTGGCCAGCCCCGCCCGAACAGCCTCGTTTTGAATATATTGGCGATCTGATCGGTGAAGATGGCTATGCGCTCAAGCAGAGCCGTGGCTTTCAGTTGCTGGCAGAAATTATCGCTGGGGTGGGTTTGGAACCCCAATCTAAGGTCGGTCTGGTGCGTCCGCAATCGGGCATGGTGGATGCGCAAGGGCGGGTTTATGTCACCGATGTAGGGCGCGGGGCCGTGTTTGTGTTTGATCCTGTGGCCGGTATATTTAGCGTTTGGGATCACTATGCCCCTGGTCAGTCTTTTACCCAGCCCATAGGGATCACGGCCGGGCGTGAGGGGCACGTGCTGGTGGTCGATGCCGAAAAGCGTAGTGTTATTGAGTTGGACGCCAGTGGCGTGCTGGTCGGTAGTTTCGGTCAGGATCTGCTACAGCGACCCACAGGTATCGCGCGTGACCCGGTGCGCGGACGTATCTTTGTTGCCGATACCCATGGCGATGATATTAAAGTTTTTTCGGATAGCGGTGAGTTATTGGATGTCTGGGGTGTTTCCGGCGACCTTCCGGGTCAGTTTAACTCCCCCGTGCACCTCTGGTTTGCGGATAATCGTTTGTATGTGACCGACACCCTGAATGCCCGCGTTCAGATGCTAGACGATCAGGGTCAGGCTCAGCTGAGTGTTGGCAAGCGAGGTCTCATTGTTGGCAACTTTGTTCGCCCTAAAGGGATAACGCTCGACGCTGAGGGTAACCTGTACGTCGTTGAATCCTATTACGACCATCTGTTAATCTACGACAAAGAGGGGCGCTTTTTGCTCCCGATCGGTGGCGCGGGTCAGGCGGCGGGTAAGTTCTTTCTTCCCGCAGGGGTCTGGAGTGACAGCGATAATCGGATCTACGTGGCAGATATGATGAATGGCCGGGTCTCCATCTTTCAATATCTTGCTAACAATCCGACTGTACCAGTAGCGGCGAATGGGGGCTAGGGTGGTTCAGCATTACGCCTTATTGATTGGGCTTTGTTTTGCGACAGTGAGCTGGGCTGGGCCTACGCTTGATTCGCGTCGTACATCGGATATCGCCAGTACCCTGCACAATCTGTCGACCAGCGGCCCGGGAGTGGTTAAGTCACAGGTTTCTGCCGCAGGTACGTCGCAGATCTGTGTCTTTTGTCATACCCCGCATGGTTCGACGCAGGACCTTTCCGTGGCTGCCCCGTTATGGAATAAGCAGTACAGTTCGGCCACTTACACCAAGTATGACTCGGCTTCGATACAGGCCACCATCGATGGTAACCCCGGGGGAAGTTCTAAGTTGTGTCTGTCTTGTCACGACGGCACTCTGGCGATTGGCCAGGTCAATGTGATCGACGGCAGTGTTAATCAGACGATAGCGATGCAGGGGGTGCAGGGGGATGGGAGTATGCCACTCGCGATTGATGGCTATACCCGCAATCTGGGCACTGATCTAAGCAACGATCACCCGATATCGCTGGTCTACGATAGTGTCTTGGCCGGTGCCGATGGTGAGCTCTATGATCCCAGTAACGATGTCGCTGGTCAGGGGGCTCAGGTCGGGATACGTGGTGGCAGTGGGGTTGCTGATCAGCCCCGATTTATTTTAGAGGGGGCTGCAGAGGCGATCGCTAAGATGCAGTGTACCACCTGCCATGACCCTCATCTGGCCGGGCTGGCTGAGGATGCCGATACTAATTCCAATACCGATACCAAGATCAAATTCTTACGGGCTAACCGGTTTCAGCGCGTCACCGAACCCACCGAGGGGCTGTTTAATGAGGATAACGATATTCTCTGTCTGGCCTGCCATGATAAGGCGGGTTGGGCTGACTCGGCCCATGCGCGCGGCGATGTAGCGGATGAGCGCTACGAAAACAGCGCTGCGAACCTGCGTGAATTTCCGATCGATATGGAGGTCTGGGAAGCGGGTTGTTTGAATTGTCATGATACTCATTCCCAGCAGGGATCGAGACGCTTGTTGCGGCAAGGCTCGACCGGCAGCTCTCAGGCCAGTTCAGCCATCGAGGAGACCTGCTACCAGTGCCATCAGCCTAAAGGTGGTAGTAATGCGTTGCAGGATACTATTGGCTACGATGTGCCCGATATTCGGAGTGACTTTACCTCCGCCTATCGGATGCCGATCACGACCGTTGATCAGGAGGATGCGACTCAGGAAGTGCATGAGATAACGGATAAGGATTTTTCAGAATCAACCGCTAAATTAGCCGTTAGGCACGTTGAGTGTACCGATTGTCACAATCCGCATCGGCTCAAGAAGACCCAGCGAATCGATAGCTATCAGGTTGCCAGTCCGGATGCCGAGCCCACGCATGCGCATGTCAGTGGTCATACTAATATCGCCTCGGGTGTCCTGACCGGCACCTACGGCGTTGAGCCGCGTTACAGCAGTACGATTTTCAGTCCCGAATCTACCACCATCGACACGATTACCTTTAAGGTTAAAAAAGGGATGCCCTCCGGCGCGGTGGTCGATTCGATCGATCCGGATAGCTATGGCTTCGTTACTCGTGAATACCAGGTCTGCATGAAGTGCCACTCTAATAATGCCTTTGGTATCGTTCCTCCAAGCCTCAATTCGAGCGGTAACGGTGGCTCCGGCGGGGTGAACGGTGTGACCGAGGTGACTAACCAGGCGATGGAGTTCCAGGCCCCTGCGGGGCATGTTGGCGAGGGCACAGGCACTGGGACACCGGCTAACTGGGGGGTCGTGAGCGGCAGCGTAGCCAATAATCACCGCTCCTGGCATCCGGTGATGAAGCCGACCGGGCGCACTGATTTGGTCAGAAATGCCAGCGCCAATCAGTGGTTGTCGCCCTGGAATGGTGCGGTCGGCACGCAGACCATGTACTGTTCCGACTGCCACGGTAGCAATACGGCCAACGGTACCTCGGCGCCGGACAACAAGGGTACCCCTGCAGATCCGACCGATGATGCCCCTTGGGGTCCGCACGGCTCGATCAACCCCTTCATACTGAAGGGCGATTGGAACGTGAGTGTTACGCCCACGCCCGTCGATGCTCTCTGTTTCCGCTGTCATGATACCAACTACCGTTCCGGTAAAGGTGATACCACGTCCGGCTTTAACGATAACGGCGACAGAGGTGATCTGCACGATTACCATGTTGACAAGATCGGCACCCTCAAATGTACCTGGTGTCATGTGGCCCTGCCGCACGGCTGGAAGAACAAAGCATTTCTGGTCAATATCAACGATATCGGGCCTGAGTGCGCCGGGCATACGGTGGGTGAGGGGCTCGTGAGTATAACCCCGGAAGAGGGTTTTACCTGTGCGCCTTACTACCAGAATGCCTTTGCCAGGATCAATAGTTTCCAAAAGAGCGGTGAATGGACGGATGCCAGTTGTGCAGGCAAGGATTACATGAGAGATAATTGCAGTAATCCCAACTAGGTGCCGATGCAATCACCAGCTCGCTTTGTTCTTATTGTTAAATTGGCTTCGCTGAAGCTGACCTTGGCGTGTTTGCTGTGGCTGCTGGTGGCGGTCGGGTTGGCGTATCTCAATGCGGCAGATTCTTACGCGCAGCGATCCCTGGCCCCCTGGTTCCTGGTGCCGCCCCTGACGCTGCTGGCGCTGAATCTGATCGCCGCGATCGTCACTAACGCCAGTTTTCGGGCGCAACCTGCTCTGTTGTTGTTTCACCTGTCATTGCTGGCGATTGTGCTGTTGCTTGGCGTCGGCCATCTGACCAATATGAAAGGCTGGACCGAGGTGGTGGCGGGCGGTGTTTACGACGGTACGGTCAATGAGCCTCGGGCCGGGCTGTTGCATCCTTGGCACATCCGCCAGCTACGGTTTATCAATGAGGGTTTTACTATCGAGTACGCGCCGGGCCCGTCCCGGCGCCACACCTCGAACCGGATTCGATGGCAGGACGATGCCGGGGATGAGCAGGTTGTGGTGATTGGTGATCAGGTGCCGCTGCAACTGCAGGGGTATCGTTTCTATACCTCGTTCAACAAGGGTTTTGCGCCTGAGTTCCTGTGGCGAAATGCGCAGGGTAAGGTCTACAGCGGAGCCGTGCATCTGCCTGCCTGGCCTGAGCATGAATTTAATCAGGCGGTCGAGTGGACCCCTGTGGGCGCTCAACAGCCACTGTGGATTCAGCTTGAGTTCGATGATCCGATCTTGCTCCGGGATCAGTCTTCTCAATTCAGAGTCCCTGAGGATTATCAGTTGATCGTGCGCCTGGGGCCGGAGCGTCATCTGCTTCAGCCCGGTGATGAATTGGCGTTAGCGGGTGGTACGCTGGTGTTTCAGGGGCTCACCACCTGGATGGGCTATTCGATTTTTTATGACCCCAGCCGTTATTGGCTATTGGCCGCCTGCTTGCTTGCCGTGGTCAGTATCGCCGGGCACTTCTGGTTGAAATATTCCACCAGTTCCTGGCAGGTAGAGGGCCGCGGCTGAGTATCGGCCAGGATCCTCTGGTGACGCGTTCCCTGAGGTGTTGAGGCTAGTTGCTGTAGATGGGGATTGGCAGTCTGCGCAGAGACCGGTCCGGGTTGTTGCCGGTGAGACGATAGCTGTCTAAGAGAGGGGATTCAGGGTGCTGGCAACAGCAGCAGATTGAGATCTGCGGCTGTTGCCGGTCGGTGTTGCGGAGGTGGGTTCTGGTTTAATCGATCTTGTTAATACTGCCGGCAAACAATATTTCGTCGAAGGTCTGCTTCAGTGATGAGCTGGTGAAATTGGTCATAACATTGGCCCCTGACCAGCGGATCGTATCGCCTACCGCCACTTGAGCCTGTGGGGCTGCGACCCACTTGGTACCAGCGCTGGTTTCTACTTCGGCGTAACTATAGCCCCCGCCGGATTTAAGGCTCAGAATTTTACCCTGAGAGGGGGCTGCATTGGCGTCGGCGGGTCTCGCTTCGATAACACGCACCTGGCCAGCAAAGGTGATCGCTGCGAAAGTTTTGTTCAGCGTCGAGCTGGTGAAATCACGCATGACCGAGCCGCCTGACCAGGTGATCGTCTGCCCGGCTTGGGCCTGGACAACCGGGGCTGCGACCCAGAGTTCGCCCCCCTGGGTTTGAACCTGCAGGTAGCTGTAGCCGCCCGAGTTCTGGATGCTGATAAGCTCGCCGCTGTTGCCGCTGTTGGCCGCGGCTTGAGTCCCTGTGTTCATCGTGGTGCGGGCATGGTTGGTCGACATGTTAGTGACAAAATAGATGCTGTCAAAGGTCCGGTTTAACACCTTGCTGTGTACGTCTTTCATCTCCTGCGCCTCGCCCCAGGTGACGATGTCATCGGATTTTAACGCGACCTGTTTGGCGCCGGCGATCCAGAAGCGTTTACCGTTTTGTTCGACTTCGGCGTAGCTGTAGCCGCCTTCTGTGGTGACTTGCAAGACTTTGCCCTGATTCGCTGCCAGACGCAGGTTCATCCCCGCATGGGGGTCGCTGCTTGGGGCCGAAGTAGTTGTAGCAGGTGCCGTGGCCGATGTGTCCTTGTCTTGCGAGTCGGAGCAACCACTGATGAACAGTACCTGCCCGGTGATGAATGCTGCGATCAGCGTTTTATTCAAAGTCATTATAAGTCCTTGTTAATGAAGTTATATATCCTGTGTCGAGTCTAGACGGCGCCTTTATGCGGAGCCATCGAGATAAACGGGACACCAAAAAATGTCAGGAAGGCTATCACGAATACCGTCAGAGTCATAATTGCGGTCACTTTTGGGCTGAGCTTCCAGGTTATTCGGGTATGCAAGGATAATGCCATTAATAGCCAGGAGATAAATGACCAGCTCTCCAAGGCGTCCCAGTCCCAGTAGCGGCCCCATGCGTCCTGGGCCCAGATGGCGCCGGCGACCAACATCAATGATTGAAAGATAAGACCCAGGGCCATAAACCGATAGCTTAACTCGGTTAGACTCTCATTATTGGGAAGAGTGCCGAAAATAGCGCCTGCTGCTCTGCTATTGCGGGTCAGGATAATGGCGGCAAGGCTGCTCGCTACCACCAGTGCGCCCATAAAAACCTTGCCAAAGCTGACATGGATATAAAGCCAGATGGTGTCATAAGTGGGGGGGAATATGCTCTCGCCGGGCGTGGCCAGCAGCAACCAGCCCATCATCATAAATTGCAGCGGCACGAAGAAGGCTGCGATAGGTCTAATCTGCGGTAATCGCCAGTAGCTCAGGGCGAAGAACAGGGTGATGCTCCAGATGTTACTGGACAGGATCTCGAACATGGTCAGGAAAGGGCCATGGTCGAGCCGCAGCCAGCGTAACCCGATGGCGGCGCTGTGGGTCGCTAGCCCTAGCCAGAGTATGCCCTGAAACAGGTCTTCCTGCTGTTGCCGGAACAGGGTGCTGACAATCGCAATGGCGCCCGCCAGGACATAGATAATCAGGGCGGCCCACAGGACCAGTTGTTCGAACGCGATACTCATGGGGTCTGTATGTTGTGATAAAGTCAGCCGCCACTATAACGGTAAAGGGTGGGGGGCGACAATCCGTGGGATGGATGCCTTTTCAACAAAAGACAGAGCGGTTTATTTACAAATGACTAAATTGTTGCGTAGTTGGGGGTTGTTCGCCCTGAGCATGCTGTTGCTGGCAAGTCTGATGGCGTTGGTGCTGGTTTTTTTAAAGCTACCGCTTCTGCCTCAAGCCTGGCCGCTACAGAGTTGGTTTGCACGTGCCTTGGTGTTGCATGTCGACCTGTCCCTCCTGGTGTGGGCGTTGTCGATGGTCGCGTTAATGTGGTTGCGACATCTTCCCCTCGCGTCGGCGTGGCTGGATCGGCTGGCAACCGTTCTGTTGTTCGGGTCAGGACTCGGGGTGTTCGTATCGATCTTTCTTAATCAAGGCCAGGCGCTGTTAAGTAATTATATTCCGGTGCTGGATGCGCCGCTGTATCTGGCCAGTCTGGCGGTCTTTGTACTGGCCGTAACGTTGGTTGCGCTGCCAAGGGTATCGGGATTTAGTTTCAGCGCCGGAGTGCCACTGTCTGAGGTGGCGTTCAGGCTGTCGCTATGGGCGCTGTTGGTGACGGTTACGGTGCAGTTGATCGGCTGGTGGCGGTTGGCGCCGTTGGCTCTGGATCTACAGCGGGCTGAATTGCTTTTTTGGGGTGCGGGTCATAGCCTGCAAGCGGTGTATTTGTGTGCGCTGTTAGGCGGCTGGTTCTATCTGCTACAGCGCAGCGGCGCCTCCTGTCTTCCTTTGTTGGCATCGGCCGGTCATCGTGTTGCCGTGCTGTTGATGCTGATTGTTATCGCCGTGCCGTTGTTGATCAGTCTTGCATGGGCCCCGGATGATCCGCGCTATCGCGAGGCCTTTTCGATCTGGATGCGGGTCTTTAGCGTGCCAGTGCTAGGGGTTGTGTGGGTGTTGCTGCAGCAGTTTTTCCGGCAACGCGCCAGGACTGTCCTGGGTTGGAGGGTGTTGGCGGTTGGTCTGTCGATACTGCTGTTTTTGCTGGGAGTTATGCTGGGTGCGATGATTCGAGGGGATAATTTATTGGTCCCGGCGCATTACCATGCGACCACGGGTGCGGTGAATCTGATCTTTATGGCGCTGATCTATGATCTGTTTTGCACCCTAAGGAGCGAGCGCTGGGTGCGGTGGCAGCTACAGACCTATGCGTTCGGCGTGGTGTTGATGGTGATCGGGTTGGCGCTTTCCGGGTGGATGGGTGTGGGGCGTAAATTGGCAGGATCGGCTCAGGCGTCGGAGTTTACGGCAGAAATGGCTGCGATGATGCTGATGGGCGGCGGTGGCGCTATTGGTCTGGGAGCAATTTTTTGGTTTGTCGCCAGGACATTGTGGTCACAGCAGGGGGCTGCAAAACCATGCCTGTATGCTTCGGCGCAGGGCTTAGCGCAGGGTTCGGCTGTTAACGAGGTGCGGGGGTGATGGGGCAAGTTTTAGGGCAGGGATCTCGATTCAGGCGCCTGCCGCGGCGCGCGCTATTGCTGCTGGCTGTTGGGGTGATATTGGGGCTGGGGTTGCTCATACGGCAGCTGCCGGGTGACTGGACCCTGACGACTGCGGAGAAAGGATTGGGCGGTTTAGCGGGTGCGGGCGGGGGCAGAGATGTTTCGCAGCGTATAAAGGTTCCGCAACCCAAAGCGGCGTCCCTGTTCGATAGCCGAGCCTGGTACGCGCATCGCTCAGGCGGTGGGGGGGCGGAGTCCGGTCGTCCCGTGGCATCGGCACGGCAGCAGCAGGTGCGGGTATTATTTGAGCACGGCGCTAATCTACTGCGGCAGGGGCAGTATCCTCAGGCTCGAAAAGTGCTGGAGATGCTGATTGAATCGGTACCTAAATTACCAGAAGCTTATGTTAATCTAGGGTTCGTGCTCTACGAGCTGGGTGAGGTCAGGTCCTCTGTGAATGCGTTCACGTATGCCAGTCAGCTCAATCCGTACCAGAGCAATGCCTATTATGGGGCCGCGCTCGGTTATGAGCGATTACTCGATTATGAGGCCGCGATGGGGCATATGCGCAGTTTTATCCATCTGTCACAAGCGGATAATGCCTTCCTGCCCAAGGCGCGCGCAGCACTCTGGGAGTGGGAGCAGATAATCAACCTGCGCCGGCAGGCTTCGGCAGCAGATCAATCTTTTCAATCAAGCTCGATGGCGATTACACCGAGTCCGGTATCTGGGGAGTCTAATGCTCAAAAATAAGTTATGGCTGGGGCTCTGTTTGGCGACAGTCCCAGCGCTTTCGCAGGCGCAGCAGTGTGATGAGAGCCAGCCTGATAATACCCCGGCTGAGCGGTTTGTAATCCACCCGGATCAAAGCGTAACCGATCGGGTTACGGGGCTGGATTGGCAGCGTTGTGCGGTAGGCCAGGGGTGGCAGGACGACGGTTGTAGTGATGGTGAAAAGCAGACGAGTGCCTGGTTTTCCTGGTTGAGTGCGCAAAACCTAGATTCAAGGCTGCAGGCCGAAGGCTGGCGCCCACCGACCGTGCATGAGTTGCGTAGTCTGATGAGTCGACGTTGCAAGGATCCGGCTTTGAATGCCGAGGTGTTTCCGAATGCGCCCTCCTGGAGTTACTGGTCAATCACCGAGTTTTCTCCCAATGCAGATTTTGCCTGGCAGGTGGACTTTAAGGCCGGCAAGATTAGAGCGCAGTTGAAAACCGGGTCGACCTCTCATGTGCGGCTAGTGAGGGGTAAGATGCAGTCCCCGTCGACGCAGACTGGCAAGCCTGCCAGCGAGGAGGTGCGGCTACGTGAGCTCTGGGATGATGGTGTGCACGATCCTGCTAATCCAGCGTTGCCTCTGTTGCAGCCTTCGGACCAGGTGCTGCTGTCATTGCCCAAAGATACGCGCGATGATGTGGATTGGGCTCAGTCGCTTAATGCGGGTCTGATTGCGCCGAGAACCACGATTCAAGAGGATGCTGAGGGGGGGGCTGAAATGGTTGTTTGGGAACAGGATATCCTGTTTAAAGAAACGGCAGGTATGCCTTACGTCAAATTCCCCCATGGCACTCATTCACAATGGCTGGCGTGTGAAAACTGTCATGATCAGATTTTCACAACCCAAAAGGGAGCGGCCGACATCAGTATGGGGTCGATCTATTCGGGGCAGCATTGCGGTGTCTGTCACGGTCAGGTGGCGTTTTCGCTCACCAACTGCGAGCGTTGCCACAGCGTGATGCACGAGGGGTCAGGGAAAAAGTGGTGGTAAAAGGTGCCATGGCCGAGTAGGCCAGGCCGCCTGCGGTCCTAAACAATGATGCACGAAGGGGTGGGGAAAAGTGGTGGTAAAGGTGCTGCGGTCAGGTAGATCCGGCCACCTGCGGCCCTAACCCTGCGGTCCTAAACAATGAGGCACGAAGGGGCGGGGAAGAAGTGGTGGTAAAAGGTGCCGTGGGCGGGTAGATCAGGGCACCTGCGGTCCTAATAGTAGAGCCGCAGGTCGATTGTTACTGGGCGTTATAGTCAGCGGCTGCTTCCGGGGCGCTAGTTGCAGGTTCCGGGGTGCTGGTTGCTGGTTTCGGGTCGGTAGCCGCTGCCTCCGAGCGTGAGAAGTAGCCTTGACCTTCAGCCAGGGCTGCGGGCCTGAATACGTCAATTTTTCTCAGATACTGATCGACCATATAGACGCGACCGTCCTCATCGACATCAATACCGGCGGGAAGCATGAACTCACCGCGGCTGCCTCTGGCGCTTCGGGTTCCGACAAACATCAGTAACTGACCTTCCGGGTTGAAGATTTGGAAATTACCAAATCCCGCGTCGACAACATAGACGTTTCCGTCCGCATCGGTGGCGATTCCTTTGGGGCGTGAAAAAGAGCCATGCTGAGTCCCTATTTTTCCAAAGCTGCGAACCTGCTCTCCGGTCTGGGTAACAACAGATACCCTAAAGTTTCCGCTATCCACAACATAGAGCAGTCCATCCTTGCCCAGTGATACATCTTTAGGCAGGTTGAGCTCCCCGTCGCCATCGCCACGGGTGCCAATCGTACGCACGATCTCTTGGGTTGCGAGATCGAATACAATAATATTGTGGTAGGTGCTGCTGACCCCGCCGGTATTGACAATGAACGCCAGTGTGCCTTCCGGGTTGACTTCGATCCCGGTTGGGCGTTCAAGGTGTTTATCGAGGTTGATGGTATCGAGGTGTGCACCATCCCTAGTGAACAAAAACACAGATTTTAAGGTGTGATCAAGTACATAGAGGGTGCCGGCAGTGTCGGTGGCCACCCCCATGGGTTTGCTCATTTTAATGTTTGATACGTTCGACACGCTATAAAACAGGCCCATTTTTTTGTCAATTAATAAGACATCCCTTTTGGCGGTGTCTGTGATGAAGATCCGTCCCTGGTGAGTGGCGATATCAAAGGGTTTGCCGAACCCCTCGGACACCTTTCCTATGCCTGTCAGAAAGTACATCATCTTGTCATCGTCGCTGGCCTCGACAATATCAGCGCTGCCGCGAATGCTCTGCTCAAAATAGAACCTGGGCTGGTCCGGTGCTGCAGGGTAAGCGAGGTCGGGAAGCTTGACTCGCTGTTGCGGGCCGCTTGAGCAGGCGCTTAAAAAAACCGCCATCAGGCTGGTTAAACAATAAGGTAGAAGGCGTTTGTTTATCAATGTAAAAGACTCCAACAGGTAAAACTCCTAGGTTGCTAGCGGCTGATCAAAAACTGAGTTTGATCTCCTTTTTTATATCCATCGCGCTATGGTAACATCTCCATGGATTTTTTCTCTACATATGGAGTGGTGTAAAGTGACTTTGAGCAAGCAATGGACAGGGATCATGGCATGCGTGGGTTTATGCGTGGCGATTTCAGCCTCAGCCGCAGAGACGGGTGCCTCTGATCTAGCGTTAAATGATATGGGGGGGCTCTATGCAGAGCATTGTTCCAGTTGCCACGGTGCTAACGGTGATGGTCAAACGCCGCTGAGTCTGAATCCTCCTGCGAAAGACTTTAGCAGTTTTAAGGTAGCGGCCGAGCTGAGTCGCGAGCGCATGGTTAAGTCGGTCCTGGATGGGCGTCCGGGAACAGCGATGGCAGCCTGGCGGGATCGGCTAACGGCCGCACAGATTGACGGCGTGGTCGGTTATATCCGAGCCAATTTTATGCCTGCCGTCACGACCGAGACAGTCAATGAGGGGCGCCGTGTTTATGCGCGTCACTGCTCTGTCTGCCACGGCGACACCGGCCAGGGGGCTCTGTGGGCGCGAAGCGGCTTGGATCCTGCGCCCGCGAATTTTACAGTGCCGAGTACGGTCGCCGTGCTTAATCGTGAGCGGATGATCGCATCGGTTGCCTATGGTCGAGCGCAAACCGCGATGCCCGCTTGGAAAGGACGGCTGAGCGACGAGCAGATCGAACAAACGGTCGATTTTATTCGCTATTCGATTATGAGATTGCCCTCCGATGCGCTGCATCAGGCGGCGGGGCATGTGCCAGCGGGGTCTTTATATGCGCAGCCTGACAATGCGCATGAGACCAATGGCGAGGATGTGCTGGCTGCACCGTTGCCGTATGGCTTGGTGGGTAACGTCAATATGGGTGTGGCCCTTTATCAGCGTAACTGCGTGGTTTGTCATGGGGTTACTGGTGATGGAAACGGTCCGCGTGCGTACTTTATTTTCCCCAAGCCACGTGATTTCCGGGCACCGGAGGCTCAGGCTAAGTACAGCCGTGCGCATCTGTTCGACGTGATCTCCAAGGGCACGCTGGGTAGCGAGATGCCAGCATGGAATAAGGTGCTCACCGATGCCGAAATTGGCCATCTGGCCGAGTACGTGTTCAAAGCCTATATTGAAAAGGACGGTGCGGCGGGGTCTGACTAATGCGGATCCGGGATGTGTCTTTGTTGCTGGCCGGGGTTTTTTCGACGTTTTCAGTCCCTGCAGTTTCGGCCGCCGCTGAGCAGTCAAGGCACGAGCTGGGACGGCAGCTGTACAATTATCGCTGTTATTACTGCCACGGTTATTCGGGCGACGCTAAAACACTGGCAACGACCTATATGACCCCGCAGCCGCGCGACTTTAACGCGACCGGGCTGGCGGATTTGAGTCGGCAGCGAATGGTTGAGGTCGTAACCCAGGGTAGCCCAAAAACAGCGATGACCAGCTTTACTCAGTATTTGAGTGCTGAGGAGATTCAGGTCGTGGTGGATTTTGTACGCCTGGAGTTTATGCAAAATAAGCGACAAAATACCCGTTACCACACCCTGGAAAACGGTTGGCCGGACCACGAGCGTTATCGTCCTGCCTATGCTTTCGCGACCGGTGAGCTGGCCCTGGATAGCGCGCCCGAACAGTTGAGTGTGGCGCAACGGCAAGGGCTGCAGTTGTTTCTGAAGACCTGTATCAGCTGTCATGACCGTGCCCGGGTCATGGACGAGGGGCCTATCTGGGAGTCGCGCGCAATCTCCTACCCGCGTAATAATTTCTCCTATACCAATTTCGATGTGATGACGTCTGCAAGCGTCTATGCCGATCATGATCGTATTCCTCAGTTGGGCCCGCTTAGCGCTAGCCAAAAGCAGGGCGAGCAGTTGTTTCAGGATAACTGTGCCTTCTGTCATGGCGCCGACGGCACCGGTAAGAACTGGATTGGTAGTTTTCTGGACGTGCATCCGCGTGATCTTACCGATTCGGGTTTTATGAGCCGGGTCGACCAGACGTGGCTTAAAACGATCATTCGCGAGGGCGTTGATGGAACGTCGATGCCCGCCTGGAAATCGGTATTGGACGAGGCGCAGCTTGAGGCGCTGGTGAATTATATTTCGCTAGCGTTTTACCCGGTGGCTGATGGGGTTGTTGATGTAAGCCGTTCGCAGCCCTGAATGTGCTGAGTTTTATTGCTATAAAGCGCACGTTGGGCCTGCTGGGGATCCTGCTGGCGCTGCCGGGCTGTGATGCCGAGCCGCCTGCCCCGGGGCTTGGGGTCTCGTTGGCGCGGGTCAGTTTGCCTGAGCTGGATGGGTCCTCGGTAAGTCTGGCGCAGTTTCGCGATAAGGTGTTGGTGCTGAATTTTTGGGCGACCTGGTGTAGCCCTTGTCGCGAAGAGATGCCAGCGTTGCAGGCTTTGAGTGAACAGCTTGATCCGGAGCGGTATCGAGTCATTGGCGTCAATGTCGATCAGGATCTGAACCTGGTGCGGGAGTTCGTGCTTAAATACGGCATCAGTTTCCTGCAGTTGACGGATGTATCAATGGCGGTTTCGAGCGATCTGCTCGCAATTGGCTTTTTTCCTCAGACCCTCATCGTCGATCCGCAGGGTGTGGTGAAGGTCAGTATTAGCGGCAGCAGGGCCTGGGATGATCCGGTCTATTATCAGCCATTGCTAGAGGCAGCAGGGGGGCGCTAGATGAACGCGGAAAAGGAGTTAAGTCAGATCACGGCATCAACCCGGCTGCCCTTCATCCGTTCGCTGCGGGGGAAAAGCATCCTATTTCTGGTGGTGTTATTTACCTACAGCTTGTTGCTGGCCGTTTTTGTGCTGTATCAAAAGGCTTCCCTACTCGAGCAATTGAACGCTATCGACCAGTTGCAGCAGCAGGAGGAAGCGCTGGTTGATGCCGATCTGGCCGCATATTCGGCGATCACTGAACTGTTTGTGATGGCCGATCCCGGAGGACGGCAGCGGGTGCTGAATAAGGTTCACGAGCAGTTTATCCAGCTGCAGCAGCGTTATGCCGGGCTGCTGCTGCTGCAGCCGGATCGGGCCGCGGACTTTCGTCTGATGTTGCGGGGTCTAGCCGATACGCTGGTCCGGCCTAGTCCGGAGAATATGCTGGTGTTGCGGAATGCGTTGGCCGCTAATAAGCGCGAGTTGGATCAGCTGCTGGCACTCAATCGGGTCAAGAATAAACAGGCGGTGGATGGTTACCAGGCGCACAGTGATCGGGTCGCCCAGGTATCCTTGGTGCTTGCCGGTATGGGGCTGGGGCTGCTGGGGTGGTTCGTGGCCATCTTCTTTCGTAAGCAGGTCGTCGATATAGAACAGATCCAAGCACGCGTTGGGGAGATTGTTGATGGCTATCGCGGCCTGCCTCTGGGGTCTAAACGCGATGACGAACTGGGCGAGCTTATAACGGGTGTTAATCAGATGGCGAACCGGTTGCGGCAGCGGGAACAGGAGCTGGAAATTGAGCGGCATAAACAGTTTCACGTCGATAAAATGGGAGCCATTGGGCATATGGCGGCAGGGCTGGTGCATGAGGTCGGCAATCCGGTGGCGGCGATTCTGGGGTTGGCCCGTGAGAGTCAGGAGGCCTTATCCGATAGCGATGCGGTCAGCGCTAACCTGGTGATGATCGTCGACTATGCTGAGCGCTTGGGTCGAATTACCGAGGATATGGCCGCCTTTAATCGACCGCGTCAGGCGACCACCTGGATGGACTTGAATGAGTTGGTCCTGCAGGTCGATAACCTGCTGCGTTACGATGAGCGCTGGTATGGCATCGCTCTGGATAAGCAGCTTGCTCCCCAGTTACCCGCGATCATGGGGGATAGTGATCAGCTCTCCCAGGTGTTGATGAACCTGGTGGTCAATGCGTTTGAGGCGATTGAAAAACAGCACCCAGAGCGACCCCGGGTTTTAATCGAAACCGCGGTGGTGGATGCCGGGGTGTTGCTCCGTGTCAGTGACAACGGTTGTGGATTGACCGAGGAGCAGCAGGAGCGGGCGTTCGAGGCGTTCTATACCTCTAAGCAGGAAAAAGGTACTGGCTTGGGGCTGCTGCTCTGTTCTTCGATTGTATCGGGCCATGACGGCTATCTGCGGCTGTTGCCTGGTCCGACTCAGGGGTTGAGTGTTGAGGTTTACCTGCCTCGGGATTCAAAGCGGCTGTCGGCGGACAAGACGCGAGGGGAGCCCATTTAATGCAGGTGACCGCCCGTGAAGTGTTGCTGCATTTCCGCACCAATCCGATATCGACTCTGGTCGCGCTGCTGCTACTGCTGCTGTTTGGGCTGACGTTGCGGTTAATTTACCATGTCGACATCGACATGAGCCGGAGGATACTGGTCCGTGATGAAGTTCAGCATTTACAGCTTAAAGAGGCGTATCTGACCCGTCAGTTGCAATATTCAATCGCTGAATTGCGCCAGTTCGTGGGCCGTGCCGAGCTGTTGGCGTCAACCGCCGTGGAGCCTTCGCTGCCGCAACAGCTGTGTCAGATTGATGCTTCGTTTGTTCAGGTGCAATGGCAGCCTTCCGGTCCTGGCGTTTCCCAGCAGCAACGTTGTAACGGGGCTTCTCACGGTGCTGTAAAAGAGACCTCCCACGAGGCTTTTAATGGGCAGGATGAGCCCGGCACAGGGATGCCGTCGGTGGTGCCAGGGGTGGTGCTTGAGTTGCTCGGGCAGCAGTCTCCGCTCGAGCGTCAGCAGGTACGGGTGCTGTTGCCGGTGCTGGATGCGGCGGGCGGGGTGCGGGCGCGTGTGCGGGTCGACCTTTCGCTCGTCGGGCTGCTCGAGTCGCCAATGAGCGATCGCTATCCTGATCATTATCATGGTCAGGGTCAGGGTCAGGGTCAGGATCAGGATCAGGATCAGGTGCAGACGCTGCTGCTCGATGCTCAGTACCCGTGGCGGGATGAGCAGGCGACGCTTGATATCGTGCGCGGGGCGGATCGGCTGGCGCGGATTAAGGTCTCTGATTCCGCCCAGTATCAGAATCGCTTCGGCCTGTATATTGTTCACCCGGTCCTGCTTACGGAGCTCGCGCACGCAGATGTTATAGCCCGTTGGCGGCTGTTGTCCTGGGTTCCGCCACAGGTGTTTGCGCAGCATTGGCGCACGTTCTGGCTCCATGCGGGCTATGTGCTGCTGGCTTTTATGGTGTTGACCTTCGCTATCTTTTTCTACTCGCAACGGATTATTCGCAAGCAGGCCGATATGCTGGCTGATCTGCATGATCAGCGCGTGTTTCTCGACAGTCTGCTTAACAGTAGTTCGGATGGCATGCTCACGCTGGGTATGGATGGCGATATCCAGAGTTGTAATACCCGCACTGAAACACTGTTTGGGTATTGCCCCGGGACGTTGACTGGGCGTCCGGTGGAGCGTTTGCTACCCTCGGCGTATCAGGCTGCAGATCAGGATTATCGGCAGATCTATCAGCAGTTGCTGGCGTCGGCTCAGGATTATCGTCGTCAAGAGCTGGTCGGTGTTCGTACGGGCGGGGATACCGTACCGGTGGAGGTCTCTTATTGCCTGTTGCGGATCGCGGGGGATGATCGGTTGCTGCTGATCGTGCGAGAGATTACCGAGCGTAAGGTTGCAGAGCAAGAGTTGGATCATCTGCGGCGACAGTACTTTCAGCAAGAGAAGATGTCTCAGATTGGGCTGTTGATGGCGGGTATCCTGCATGAAGTGGGTAATCCGATCGCCGCCATTCAGGGGCTGCTGGAAGAGGTGCTCGGCGATGGTGAAAGCGAGCAGCGGACCCTGTTATCAGACGCGCACCGGAGCAACTTAGAGTTGGTGATGCAGCAGGCGAATCGCATTCGTGGCATCAGTCAGGACGTAGCCGGGTTCGCTTCGCCGCATCAAAATGAGCGCGGATGGCTGAGTATCAACGCCCTTCTTGAAGGTACCGCCAAGCTACTCAGTTATGATAAGCGCTTGCAGGGTATTGATCTGGTGCTGGATCTCGACCCCCAGTTGCCCGCCTTCGAGGGGGTGGCCGATCAGCTGACCCAGGTGTTTATGAATCTGCTGGTGAATGCGGCGGATGCCTTGGCGGGGTGTGCCGGGTCGCATCCGCGGCTGTTAATTGAGACCCGCAAGCTCACCAGCGGGCTACTACGGGTGGTTATTCGGGATAACGGTTGCGGCATCGCTGAGGACGCGATGCTGCATATCTTTGATAGTTTTTACACCACCAAGCCGAAGGGTGAAGGAACCGGGTTGGGTTTGTCGATCTGTGAGCAGCTGATTGAAGAGCACGGTGGCTTGTTGGAGCTGGAGTCGGCGCCAGGCGCAGGCACAGAGGTGCGAATATTTTTTAATTATGAATCGTTAAGCGGCGACGGATCGCAGAGATTAGAGGGCAGTGATGCGTTATCTTAATGTGTTGGTTATCGACGACGAGCCAGCCTTGCGGCAGATTCTTGGTAATGTCGTAACGAAGGCGGGGCACTCTGTGCAGCTGGCTGAAAACGGCACCCAGGCGCTGGAGATCCTGGCACGAGACAGTATCGATGTTGCCCTGTGCGATATCAGGATGCCCGATATGTCCGGGATCGATGTGGTGAGTAAGGCGCGTGCAGCGGGCATCGACACCGCGTTTTTGGTTATGACGGCGTTCGCGTCGGTGAATACCGCGATTGAGGCGATGCGCTGTGGTGCTCACGATTATATGATCAAGCCGCTGCGTAACGAAGACCTGCTAAATCGGTTGCAAAAGTTGGCGGATATGATCGGCCTGCGCTCAGAAAACCAGGCCTTGCGGCGTCTGGTGATGGGGTTTGAGGGGCAGCAGTACTCGATGCAGTCGCCAGCGATGCAGCAAGTTGAACGGCTGGTTGCCAAGGTTGCGGTGACCGACAGTACGGTGTTTATCAGCGGCGATTCCGGCACCGGTAAAGGGGTTACTGCGCGTTCTATACATCAGCACAGTAAGCGCTGTGAGGCGTCTTTTATTCCGGTGAATTGCGGTGCGATCCCTGATACGTTGATCGAAAGCGAGCTGTTTGGGCATGTTAAAGGCGCGTTTACAGGCGCCAGCAAGGCTAAGAAGGGGTTGTTTCAGGAGGCCGATCAGGGCACCATTTTTTTAGATGAAATCGGTGAACTGCCGTTGAATTTACAGGTCAAACTGCTGCATGTTTTGGAGGACCGGTCGGTGCGTCCGGTGGGCTCCGAAAAGACCCTGGGTGTCGATGTTAGAATCATCGCTGCAACCAATCGGGATCTGCCGGCGATGGTCGAGGCGGGTACATTTCGAGAGGATCTGTATTTTCGGTTGAATATTTTCAATATAGAATTGCCGACGTTGTCGCAGCGCAAAGAGGATATCGATGGTTTGGTGGATTTTTTCGTGGCCAAAGAGTCCAAAAAAATGGGCCTGGGAGGCGGCTTCAGGATTGAGGCTGAGGCCAGGCAGCTGCTGCGCTCCTATGGCTACCCTGGCAATATCAGGGAGTTAGAAAATATTGTCGCCCGGGCGCTAATACTCGCAGAAGAGGGTGTGATTCAGTCAACGGATCTGCCCCAGGCTTTATTAAAGGAGCCGTTGGGCTTTATCTCCACCGGTACCACGTTGCGTGAGCAGGTGCGGCAGTTTGAAATGGAGGTCATTAAACAGGCCGTCGAAGATAATAATGGCGACCGCAGAGCTGCCGCAGTGCGGTTGGGGCTGGGTTTGTCTAGTTTGTACCGCAAACTTGAGGAGGGTTAGTATGACGCAGATGAGAACGTTGGTGGTTTGGGCTTTGTTATTACTCGCGAGCGCCGGCGGCGCATGGGCCGAGACCGAGACCAAAACTGAGACCAAAACCGAGACCAAAACCGAGACCAAAACCGAGACCAAAACCGAGATCGTTAATTCTAACTATCAGCAGGGGCTTAAGCTCAATAACGGCGGCGATTCGATCGGTGCTATGCCCTATTTCGAGCAGGCCGCGGAGCAGGGAGTGGTAGAGGCGCAGCGGCGGTTGGGCTATATCCTGTGGAAGGGTGGTGCGGATCAGCAACATGCGGCGCGCTGGTTAAGGGCGGCGACCGTTGCGGGTGATAGTGAGGCCCAGGGTTATTATTTAAGTCTTTTGGTGGAGCATGCCGCAAATGAGATTGGGCGTAGCGCTGAGGCGCGGGCCTGGTTGGAGCAGCGATCAGTATTGGACAATCATGCCAAGCTTGCGCTGGCCCTTACCTATGAGGGCGATGACGATACTCAAGCATTGCGCCTCTATCAGGAGCTCGCGGATGCGGGTATGAAGGCTGCGATTAAGCGCTTGATCGGCGTGTACTGGTATGGCGAGTTAGGCGCGCCGGTCGACCAGGACCGGGCCGAAGGTTTGAACGAGCGGTTGCAATGATCGGCTTTAGGTCGGTAGTGGTGGGCGGGTTGCGTATCGTGTTGGCATTGGCTGCAGCCGCGGCAATGGTGGCACCTGCGGTAGCGGGTTCGAGCGAGGGCAAGGCGTCTTACCAGCGCTATTGCACCCAGTGCCATGAGCAGGCGCAGGGTGATTGGCGCAGCCGTGCCTCGAGAGATTTTTCGAACTATGTGCTGCGCACGCCAGGGCGGGAATTAAAACGGCGGATAGAGACTGGCGGCAGGCTCTGTCCTAGCTATCAGGGGCTTCTTTCCGCTGTGGAGATCGATGATTTGATAGATTATATAAAGGAGCTTCGTTGATGATTAACAAGGAATGGCTGGGTAAGCTGGCGCTAGGGGTAGTAATGGGCGCGGTGCTGACAGGCTGTGGTGCGGATAAGCAGGAGCAGGGCAGAGGCTCTCTGGAGGAGGCGCTCGAGCGGCGTTTGAGTGCCGACAGTTACGCCATCAAGAATCGCTTTGAGGTCGGTGAAAATATCTATGTCCGCTCGTTGGCGGTGGAAGCCAGTAATCAGCATCTGTGGGTCGGGACCTCTGCCGGGGTGCATGAGATCGACCTGGCCGAGCAGACACAGCTCAATACTTTTACCCGTGATGATGGTTTGGCCAACGAGTATGTGTTTGCGATCCATGTGGATCCTGATGGTTATAAATGGTTCGGGACCAACGCCGGCGGCATGAGTCGCTACAAAGATGGCGAGTGGAAAACTTTTTTCCCGATGCACGGCTTGGCTGATTACTGGATCTACTCCTTTGTCGATGCCCTGGATGGTTCGATGTGGATCGGCACCTGGGCGGGCGCCAATCATATGAACCGGCAGACAGAGCAGATGGATACCTATGTCAAGGAGTTGGTCAATGAGTGGGTCTACGGTCTTGGTGTGGACAGCAAGGGCAATATCTGGTTTGGGACCGAAGGCGGCGTGAGTCGGTATGATGGCAGTGAATGGGCCTCCTGGACTCATGAGGACGGCATGGGTGCCAAGAATAATGACCAGTTACCGTTCAGCATCAATACCGGGCTGGGCACACGTAATCGGCATGATCTGGGTATCTTGGCGGGTGGTGAGGCAACCTATAACCCGAACTATGTGTTTAGCGTGCTGATCGATGAGCAGGATCGGGTGTTTGTCGGGACTTGGGGAGCCGGGGTTAGTATTTTCGAAGCGGGGCAGTGGCGCAATCTGACCAGTAAAGATGGCCTGGCAGGGGATGTTGTCTACAGCATCGCCCGCGATGACGTCGGTAACTACTGGTTTGGCACCAATGCCGGTGTCTCTCGTTATGATGGTGAAAGCTGGCAGACGATCGGTCCTGGGCAAGGGTTGCCCGCAGGGGATGTGTATGCGCTGGTGGTTGATGCTCAGGGTGATATCTGGGCAGGTGTGCGTGGTGCCGTGGTGCAGATCGCAAAGAAGTGATGTGGTTGCTTTGGGTGCGGTGTTAATTGACTAGAGTGGTTGGAGAGTGAGTGTGAAAATGGATTTGAAAGCGGGATTGACGTTGGGGGTGGTGGTGGTAGGTCTTGCTGTCGCGCTGGTTGTGATACAAACCGCCGATCAGCCGGTTAAGGTTGCTGATCCGGCTCTGGTGCAGGCCGAGCCCGCAGTGGTTCGGTCTGTGGTGCCCGCTGAGGTTGTCGATGCGGATGCAGCACCGGCCGCGGTGGCCACTACCGATCCCAAGAGTAAATTTATCCATTACCGGATCGGCCAGCGCAACGTGAAGTCGATTTATGCTGACACAGATAATGTGGTCTGGGTGGGTACTTCCGGCGGGGTGGTGCGCTATGATCTGAACACCGATGACTATACCCACTATGATCTGCGCAGTGGGCTACTGGCTAATGGCGTGTTTCATGTCAGCCGTACCCGCCAGGGGATAGCTGTTGGCACCTACGGCGGCGGGCTGGCGATTCTCAATGAGCAGACCGATGAGTGGAAGATCTATAATGTCCCCGAAGGGTTGGGGGATGCCTTTGTTTATGATTTGATCGAGGTGGCTAATGGGGATATCTGGATCGCTACCTGGACCGGTGTCAACCGGGTTATCGGCGGGCGGTTGGACGATCCAGATGCCTGGGAAGTCTATACCGTTGCCAATACGGCCACCGGGGTGGCCAATCAGGGGCTTCCCAACGATTGGATATACGGTTTGTATGAAGGCAAGAACAACGATGTTTGGATGGCAACCGAAGGCGGCTTGGCGCATTTTAACTATGCGGATGCGAGTTGGCAGCACTGGACTCACAAAGACGGCTTGGGGGTTGAATATGCGCAGGTGAAAGACAGCAACCCGTTCCAGCGTGATCCCGCGGATTATTCATCGCATCATGCGCGGCAGAAAGTGGAGCAGGGTCTGACCGGCGTTAACAGTGCGTATAATCCCAACTATGTGGTGGCGATCACGGTCGATGATCTGGGCCGGGTCTGGGTGGGTACCTGGGGGGCTGGGCTGAGTCGTTACGATGGCAAGGCGTGGGTGACCTTTACAACCGCGGATGGGTTGCCGGCGAATCATGTGTTTATGGCCGAATACGATCAGCAGGGATTGTGGATCGGCACCAGTCATGGCATGTCGCTGCTGGACGCCGATGGCCAGGTGGTCAGGACCTTTACCACCGAAGATGGGCTCTATGCGAATTCGGTGTTCTCGATGGCGCGTGATCAAAGCGGGGCGTTTTGGGTGGGTAGCTTTGGCGGTATTGCCCGGATTGCGGAGCTGCACTGAGTTTCAGAGAGAGTAATCCCGAAGTTGAGAGCGGCGGTTATCAAAACTGAGAAAGCGGGCGGTTGCCCGGATCGCACCAGGCTTGCTGGGTATCCTATGTTTTTTATAAGCTATTGTTTATAAAGTTTTATTATTATTTTATTGTATTTTGGTGAGTTGGCTTAGGTGTTGCATTACTTAGTGTGGAAGTGTTGTAGAGTAAGCACTGGGTCGCGTGGCCCGCATATCTATAAGGGTGAAGAAAATGAAACTTTCAAAACATAAATTGGCGTTGGCCATCCTTGCGGCGTCGGCCGTCGGGATGGCAAGCCTGGGGACTGCGGGTATCAGTAATACCAAGCACAACCTGGGTACTAGCGGAACTGGCGATACTAAGACCACGGCGGGTGGCGCTCTGAGCACTGGCGAGATCTGTGTCTTCTGTCATACGCCGCACGGCTCGGATACCGGTGCGCCGGTACCGCTGTGGAACAAGAAATTGCCTGCAGCCAGTAGCTTTACAACATACGATCAGCTAGGTACCAGCTCTCTCGATGGTTCCGTGGCCTCGGTGGGTTCGGTGTCTCTTGCGTGTCTGTCGTGTCATGACGGTAGCCAGGCGATGGATAACATGATCAATGCTCCGGGTTCCGGTGGTTATGCTGCCGATGGTGGTGGTGTTGATGGTCGAGATATGACATGGACGACAGCCAGCAGTGCTGCTGGCAGCACTGGTAAGATGGTCGGCGGCCCGATACCTATGCTGGGTACGGATCTGAAAAATGACCACCCTGTCGGTATTCAGTACTGTGGTGGCGGTACTGTCGCGACCTCACCGGGGGCCATTGTTGCAGATACCGACTGTAAGGATAAGGACTTCAAGGATTTCGTCCAGGGGTCGGCTAATACCAGCACAGTCTGGTGGGTTGATACCGAGACTAGTGGAAATGGCACGAGAGAAAAGACCGATATGCAGCTGTATACGCGTAGCGTGACCGGTATCGAGGGCGGCGCGGCTACGCCGTTCGTAGAGTGTGCTAGCTGTCACGACCCGCATACCGAAGTTGCTACCTTCCTGCGTGTTGTTAACACGGGCAGTGCGGTTTGTTTGGCATGTCATGATAAGTGATCTCCGCGTGATGTAATCAAGGCCCCGTTTAACGGGGCTTTTTTTTGGTTGAGGGTTTAGCGTGTGTTATTTGTGGGTCGAATCTCGCATATAATGCCTCCATTATTTTGAATTCGGTGCAGATATGAATCCATTGCTATTGGCTGTTTTTTTGGCGCTGTTAACGTCGGTGGCGCGGGCTGAGGCGGTTTCGTCCCAGCCAGTTTCGTCCCAAGCAGTTTCGTCCCAGGCGGTATCGCCCCAGCTCGTGGCTACGGTGGCTGGTACGGGGGTGCTGGTTGATGAGTTTGTCTATATAGCGCGCAAGGCGATTCAGGCGCGTTTTTACCACGGTCAAATCCCTGAAGCGGAGCTGCGCAGCTACCAGCGGGAGTTGTTGGATGAGTTGGTCGACAGTTATCTATTGGCTGAGGAGGCGCTAAGGCGTGGCTTGGCGGCGGATATGACCAAGGCGGCTGCGGCGGTGCAGGCGTTTGATGACAGTGCCTCCGGCCAGCCCGGTTGGGTTGAGGCCCGGGCGGTTTGGTTGGCGCGCATTGAGGCCATTGAGGTCAGGGCTAGTTTGCAGGCTCTGCTTGAAGAGCAGGTGCGGGCCGCTGTTGATCCCAGTGAAGCGGAGGTTTTAGCCTATTACCAGAAGAATTTGGAGAAGTTTGTGACCCCTGAGCAGCAGGATGTCTCTACGATTCTGCTCAAAGTCGAGCCTAGTTCGACGACCGAGGTGTGGCAGCAGACGGAGCAACAAGCGTTGGCGTTGAAGCTGGAGCTTGAGCAGGGTGCGGACTTTGAAGAGCTGGCAGAGATCCATTCGGGCGATGCCAGCGCGATAGCGGGGGGGGCGATGGGGCTGATGCATCGCGGGCTCTTGGGGGGGGAGGTCGAGGCGGTTCTGGAGGCGCTGGTGCCGGGACAGATCGCGGAGCCCTTGAGTCTCCTGGATGGTGTTGCCTTGCTTCGGCTGAATGCACGTGTCGAATCGCAGCAGAGGACTTTTGAGGAGGTGCACGTGCGCGCGCGCGGGCTGCTGACGCGCGAGCTGGGTGAGCTGGCCTGGAAGGCGCTGCGGTTTCGGTTGCGCAGTCAGGCTGATGTCGTCCTGAACGAAGAGTTGCTGCAGAAGATGGGTGTTTAGGAGATTGTACCAATATGCCTAGTCTTTGCCATGGTAGGCGCATCAGGCACATCAGGCACATCAGGCACATCAAGCACATCAGGCGCATCAGGCGCATCAGGCGCATCAGTCGCACCGTCGCTATGGTCGTGGTGCTGTCTGCGCCAGTTGCGGCGCAGAGCGTTTATTTGTCTCCGCTGCAGCTGCAAGTGGGTGGCCAGTCGACTGTGACGATGAGGCTATCGAGATCGAGCATGGGTGGGTCTTCTAGTCGTCGGGGGATGCAGCAGCGGCATGATTTTAATCTGTCTGGACTCTCGCGGGGCTATCTGTGGAGGCCCTGGTTTTCCCAGTTGTCGCTTCAGTACGACGGGTCGTACAGTTACCTGCAATCGAATTTAAGTTCCGCCGATGCGCGGTCTTCGAGTGACAATTGGAATCTGAGCAATCGCTTCGGCGCTCGTCTGAGTCTGTTGCCAGATACCCGGATGCCGTTTGAACTGAGCATGAATGCTTCGCAGCGGGTGTCGGATCGGGGGGCGGATTCATGGACTTACGGTTTCACTATCCGGCAGCAGTTCAGCCCGCTGAGGCGGCGTTCATTGCAGCTCGTGGGGCGGTATAGTCTGGGTCTGGATCAGGATGTTACCCGTCAAGATTTTAGCTTTTCGGCGAGGGATCGGATCGGCTTGCATGATTTGGATGCGGATTTCGATTGGAGTGTTAACCGGGATGAGGGTCCGTTGGCCGGGCAGGATAGTTCCTACAGCCTGCAGGGAAGTCACTCGGTTGCTTTGGCTGATAGAGGCGTGTCGATAACCAACTTTGTCAGCCGGATCGATTCGCAAGCAAGTGGCAGTAGCGGGCTGGAGGTTAATCAGTTTTACAATACCGTCCGCTGGCTGCCGCCGGTATATTTGGGGCGGTTGGATTACCGGGGGACATCGCGAGTTGTTGTGAGTGAGTTTGGGTCTGCGCAGAGTAATAGTCAGCTGGTGCATAGCAGTGCGCTGGGTTACCGGGTCACTCCCGATCTATCGGCGACGGCGAATCTTGGTTTTAGTGTGCTCGATGGTGGATATGTCGTTTCAAACGAGAGCGTTGGGCTGAGCTATTCTCCGCCGCAGCAGGAGTGGGGAGCGTGGAGGCATGGCTGGGGTGGTAGTGGTTCGATCGGATTTTCTCAATCTGATCAAGGAAATACTAAGAATGCTTCGGTCTCACTCAATCAGCGTCTAAGTCGTGAAATCGAGCAGCCGGGGGCGGCTACAGCGAGGTTGGACTTAAATCAGGGAGGGGGTTCTAGTTGGTTTGCGGGTGACTCGGGTCCTGTCTATTCGTTATCGCATGGGGTTTCGTTTTCCCGTAGCAACAGCGGCGATGAGTCAGATTCGAATTGGCAGTTGAGTGCCTCGGATAGTCGCCAGCTTGATACTGATAACACCGATAATCAGTTGTTGCGCGGCAGTTATAGTTACAGTCGCTTCGATATCGATGGCGGGGTGCTGGAAACCGAGTGGGATGCGGAACTGTTTCGCGCTGTGGATGTGGAGCAGGCTGAAAGTATTGGGGTGAGTGCTGCGGCGCTGGTGCGTTATCGTGAGAGTTCGTTTTTTGCTATTTCGCGCCTCAATTATCATTCCGAAGCGCGGCTGGATTGGTTGGACAATATTAAGGCGGCGGAGGGTGATGCCCAGGAGTCTGTGTTGACCTGGACGCTCTCTAGCGAGTTGCGCTGGAGTTGGGGGTTGCTATCGCTGTCTGGGATTTTAGACTTCAGCGGTACTCGCGAGGTGGCAGACGCGGGGCTACGTATTGAGGCTCGTCGGCTGTGGCGGCCGTTGAATTGATTTTGGTTCAGTTATTTGTAGTCCAGGGTCATTCTTTTGCTCCAGATCAATTTTTCCTAGCCTAAGGTCGGCAGATTTATTGCCGCATCTGCTTTATAATCTTGCTCTCAAATTATTGGGTGTGACTAGATCTTGTGTAATACAAGTACATCATGGAGACAATTATGTTTTATCAAGCTGGCATGAGTAGGGTGGTGCGGCGTATCACGCTGATGCTGTGTGTCCTCCTGGGAGGGGGGTTGGGTGCTACAGTGGCCCACGCGGAGTATGGTGATATCGTGATTAATAATTATTCCGATGAGGCGGGTATGCGCCCAGCGGTATTTCCGCACTGGTTTCACCGCATACGTTTCCGCTGCAAGGTCTGCCACGCGGACCTGGGTTTCAAGTTTGAGGCAGGTGGTAACAAGATCAATATGCTGAAGATTATTGATGGAGAGTTCTGTGGTGCATGCCACAACGGTGAGATCGCCTGGTCGACCGAGAACTGTGATCTGTGCCATTCGGGAAAGCCGAATACCCAGACTCAGGTTCACCACAGTACCGTACAAAAACTAGTTGACCGTAAATAAGGAGGTGGATCGTGAACATGAATCTGTTTAAGCGTTCTGCCATGATCGCAATTTTGTTGCCATTAGTGGGTGTTGGGTCTAATGCTTTCGCCAAGAATGACCCTGCTGCAGGTAAGGCGGTTTATGACAAGGCTTGTTTTGCTTGTCATAAGTCCGGGGTCATGGGTGCGCCCAAGCTAGGGAGTAAAAAGGACTGGGTCCCGCGTGTGAAGCAGGGTCAAAAAAAGCTGCTGGAGCACAGCTTGAATGGCCTTAATAACATGCCTGCGCGGGGCGGAAACCCGACGCTGACGGAAGATGATCTGAGTAATGTCATCGCGTACATGGTTAAAGAGGCGGGTCTGTCATTTGCTGACAAGCCGGTGGCAAAAAAAGCAGCCACTAAGCCCAAGGCTAAACCTAAGCCCAAGCCTGTAGCTAAGGCCAAGCCTAAGCCTAAGCCCGTTGTGGCACGCCCCAAGATCTCTTTCAACCGGCTGATGAAGTCTGCGGATCAGTGGAATCCTGCGCCTGCCCAAGACGGTATCCATGACGCGGATAATGAGGGTACCTTCCTGCTGCAATCGCCACGCGATGGCATGGCGGGCTTTGCTAAGGGGATCGCCGGCAATCGGGTGGATTGGGTGAAGACGTTGGCGGATGGCACGATTGCTCCGCGCTACGACCGGGTTGACCCAAATAAGCGTCCGTTTGTGATGGATCTGGATATCATCCGTGAAGTGAAGGGCTCGATGCCGGATGTGGTCTATCCGCATAAGCAGCATACCGAATGGCTGGATTGCTCTAACTGTCACCCGGATATCTTTATTCCCAAGAAGGGTGCCAATCAGATCAGCATGGCGGCTATTTTGCTCGGCCAGAAGTGCGGTGTCTGTCACGGCAAGGTGGCCTTCCCGGTGACCGAGTGTAAGCGCTGTCACTCCAACAAGAAGAAGGCTGTTGGTTTTAAAGAGTAGTCGTACTGGCTGGCCACCCCGCGTGGCCAGCTGTCCTCTGTCCTCTTTCCACTACTGCGTATTTCCCGGCATAGTTCAGCGGGTATTCAGGTTTACTCTGCGAGAATCCCTTCTATGAAAAAGGTCATGTTTGTTGCTCTTGGGGCAGTGCTGTTGACCGGCTGTAATTCGGTGCCCGAAAAACCGCTGGCGGCTGAGCCGATTAAATCCTCGGAGCCGATCGTGGCTCAGGCTCAGGCTTCGGCTCCGGCTCCGGCTCCGGTCGTCCCGGTTGCTGTGATTTCCGAGCCTGTTGCACCTGCGCCTATCGCGGCTGAGGTTGCGGCTGCTGAGGTTGTGGCAACGGCGCCCAAGGTTGTGTTTATCCCGCCTAAGCGGACTGCGGCGCCGGTGGTGACCGCTCGGGCGAAGACCCTGGATCCGCGCATGGAAAAGATCGGCACGCTGATTAATCGCTCGTCGGGTGCGAAACAGGTGATCAGCAGCGATAACCCGGTTGCACATGAGCACCATGCTAAGGCAAAGGCGTGGTATGACCAGGCGTTGCATGCCGGGGATAAAACCGAGGCTTCACGGCTGTTGAATTTGTCCGTTAAATCCATGTATACCGCGATTCGATCCGCATCCATGGAGTCGGTGCTGGCGGAGAAGCATGAGACCGATTACAAAAAGCTGAAGCGCTCGGTCGTTTCCTTTATGGAGCAGCAGGCGCGTATCAGCGATGAAAAGGGCTCGAGCAGTGAGGGCGATGCGCTGCGGGCACAGGTGCGGACTCTGGTCGCGGAGGCGGATAAGGCGGTTGTTGCCAAGCAGTATCCTAAGGCGCAGCTGTTGTTGCGCGAGAGTTTTGAGATGCTGCGCGATTCGATCGAGTCGATGCGCGAAGGTGAAACGCTGGTACGGAGTCTCAATTTTGCGACCAAGAAGGATGAATACGTATACGAGCTAGAACGTTACAAGTCGCAATTGGTGCTGGTGGATGTGCTGCTTAAGGACAAGCGGGCGTCCTCGGCGTACGTTGCCAAGCAGGTAGATAAGTATATCAGTGTGGCAGAAGAGGCGCGTGCCAAGGCCGAAAGTTCTGCTGCAGACGGCGATCATGTGACTGGAATCGAATGGCTGGAGGCGGCACGGAAGCAGGTCGTGCGTGCGCTACGCACCGGCGGGATTTTTATTCCCGGCTAGGTTTAATGTTTTCCGAATGTAGCGAAGTGCCGATAGAAGTACTGTGAGGTTATTCAAATCGGCTATCTTCTGCTATATTCACCCGCTGCTCAGATTGAGCTTTTAGGTAATATTGTAATAGGTCCAAAACTATGAAAAAACTACTTGCATTTGCTGCTGCCGCTCTGCTGAGCTCCGCTGTATTCGCTGCTGATGGCGAAGCTGTATACAACAAAGCCTGTGTGAACTGTCATGCTGCGGGCGTAGCCGGTGCACCCAAGGCGCACAATGCTGCCGAGTGGGCCCCACGCCTTGAAGCAGGTATGGATGCCTTGCTGGCGACTTCGATTTCTGGTAAAGGCGCAATGCCTCCTAGAGGTCTCTGCATGGATTGCACCGATGCAGAGCTGAAAGCTGCAATCGAGTTCATGTCCAAGTAAAGCCAGCGGGGGGCGATTTCATTTGACGTTGCCCCCGCTTCTTATTTTCCGCTTGTTTTCCGCTATTAGTACGTTTTCCCGCTAAACTCCTCCTCCTCTTGTTGTTTTCTGGTTGATAAATAACCGTTTTGTTTATTGGTCGTTTTGTCTAAGGTAGCCCTTTGTCTTGAATTGCGGTCTTGGCTGGTTGTTATCGTGCGCCGTGATATGTCGATGTGGTTTTAATCCTCTATGTTTTCGAGCGGGTGGTCATCTATTGTAGGATATCGAACTCTTCCCTTGCTCAGCGCGTTGGTTGTGACCCTGGTGGTGTTGGTTGCTGTTTGGCGGCTGGGTGACTTTTTTCAGGAAAATGATTATCTGCAGCAGCGGCAACAGGTAGAGCGTGATCTGAGCTCGGTGCGGGCTAATCTCGAATCGGGTCTGCATACGCGTCTGGCGCTGGTTCAGGGGCTGAGCGCTTTCGTTAAAACCTCTCTGTATTCCGGGCGTGAGTTTTGGTTGATGAGTTTCGTCGCTTTGCTGGCGAACTGCAGGCGGGTGTTTTCGGTATTCGTAGTCTGCAATTGCAGCCGACGCGGTGGTGAGCTATGTCTACCCGCTCAAGGGTAACGAGGCCATTGTGGGTCATGACTTGCGCGCGGATCCCGACCGTCGCGCTGCGGTTAATCGCGCCATCCATGACAAGCGCTATGTGCTGGCAGGACCGGTGCGGTTAATTCAGGGCGGTACGGCGCTGATAGGTCGTCTGCCGATCTATCAGCGTGTCGGTGATCAGGAGCAGTTTTGGGGTTTTGCAGCGATTTTGCTGGATATTGAGCCGCTGTATCAGGGTGCTGGTTTTTTCGATCCCAGCATCAGCAATTTGTTGATTGGGCTGCGGGGTGTTGATGGCAAGGGCGAACGCGGCAGTGTTTTTTTTGGCTCGTCCGCGGTGTTTGATAACTATCCTGTGACCGCTCGGGTCAGCGTGCCTTCGGGGAGTTGGCAACTGGCTGCCGCGCCGGTGGATGGATGGCGTGTTGAGCCGGTGTGGAAATGGGAGTATCACGGCATTGGGGTGTTGCTGGCGCTGGTTGCGGGGGTGCTGGTCTATGTATTGGTGTGCTCCCCAGTGTTGCTAAGGTACGAGGTATTGGGCGGATTCATCGATCTATCCGATCCGGGTGGGGTCTGAGGGTGCAATAAATTTCCTGATTACCCATAAACCTCAGTCATGATGCAGCCGATCTATTCTCGCAAGCTGGTATGCCTATGAC
>JBALTG010000040.1:0-34341 GCA_036964625.1 Motiliproteus sp. | reverse complement strand
CCCCCCGCGCAGCTGGGCACCGGGGTTGTAGCCACATCCATGATCTTATTGGGGGTGAGTGCCCGGCTTACCCGGAGTGACCTCCAGGGTGTTTAGGCTTGGATGCCTGGGCCTGAATACAGGGGTCAGAGTGCTAGGCTCAGATTGCTGAGGCCAGCGTATAGGGCCAGAGTATAGGGTCAGAGTACAGGGTCAGAGTACAGGGCCAGAGCATAGGGTCAGAGTACAGGGTCAGAGTACAGGGTCAGAGTACAGGGTCAGAGTACAGGGTCAGAGTACAGGGTCAGGGCGCGGTGTTAAGACCCTACCGATGCACTGGTCACAGCTGCCTGTGCGGCTTCGGCCGAATCCAGGGTCTGGCTGATTAATGCGTTAATCGTCATGGGTCCGACCCCGCCAGGGACCGGTGTCAGGGCCGAAACCCGGTTTTCCAGTCCGCTCTTCTCGATATCGCCAATACCGCCGGGGTGATAACCGGCATCCACAACCACGGCGCCGTCGCGAATCCATTCCGCCCGGATCAGTTCGGGTTGGCCGACCGCACCCACGACGATGTCGGCCTGGGCTACCAGTTCGGCCAGGTTGCGGGTTCGGGAGTGGCAGACCGTGACCGTGGCGTTGGCATTGAGCAGCATGGCCGCCATGGGTTTACCGAGGATTGGGCTGCGGCCTACAACCACAGCATGCTTGCCCTCCAATTGGATATCGTAATGGCGCAGTAGGGTCATGATCCCCGCCGGGGTGGCTGATCCATAGGCCGGTTCGGCCATGGCCATACGTCCGAAACCCTGGGTGGTGACACCGTCTACGTCCTTTTTAAGTGCGATCGCATCAAAACAGGCGCGCTCGTCGATCTGTCCCGGTACCGGATGTTGCAGCAGGATGCCGCTGATGTCGGGATCAGCGTTGAGTTGATCGATCTGGGCCAGCAACTCCTCGGTGGTGGTGCTGGCGGGCATTTCTATTTTACGCGAGCCCATGCCGACACGGGCGCAGGCATTGACCTTCATCTGCACGTAGGTGGCAGATGCCGGGTCATCGCCGACCAGCAGCGTGGCCAATATGGGGCGTCTGGCGCCCTGTTGGATCAGTGATTCAACAGCTTTTTTTAGCATCGCCTCACGGCTTGTAGCCAGGCTTTTGCCGTCTAGCAGCAGAGTGGTCATGCGTTACTTCTCCGGTCATTTTGAGCGGCGGTGTTGGCTGTCACAGGCGAACGATCACCCGCGGCAGTCGTTCCGCGTGTTAGCCGTTGATCTTATCCATCGCGGGGTTGAAGAGCGAACGCAGCGAGGGTGTAACCCGTAAGTATCCAGCAGGGAGGTGCCGATATAGAAAACAGATCCCTGTTGTCTCGACCATCCGCTGAGCTGAGACATAGCTGTTATTTAGACGCGAGTTTTTCCTGAACACTGGTTACTTTATCCGCCATCGTCTGATCTCTATCTATACGTGTGCCGAGCTTTATGTGACTGGTGATACGCACTGCGCCAGCCTCGTGCAGATCCTCGTGACAACGCTTAACCGCGGCCATCACATCATCCCATTCACCCTCTACGTTAGTGCCGTAACCGTGCATGGTGTGGGTGAGTCCGGCTTGCTCAAATATCTTTTGGCACATCGCCACATAAGGGGATACAGAGGTCCCCACGCCGCCGGGTGAAACCATAATATCCATCAGTACGTACATGTTGTCTTCCTCTGTTGAAGGTTTATTAATTCTGTCCATTCCACCTTGCATGGGCTTGTTATTCAAGGGCCAGATAGGTTTTTCGGTTGGCCAGCGCAAATAAAAAATAAAGGCATCGAAAAGAGTGGCAACAGCTTTTGGCGCGCTGCCGAGGTCACGAGCGACTAAGCAGGAAAATAGAGGGCATCGGGCCAGCTTTTGTGCCTGTTTAAGGAGGTCGCGTCCAATAACAGGTGACGTGTGTCCATTCCGGCTGGGGCTGGTCAATACGGGAATTTGGATCTCAACCAAACAAAAAAAGGGCAGAACCTTTCAGTTCTACCCTTTTTTGTTTTCAACCCCTTGAGGTTGAAGGTCTGGCTTCTATGAAATTCACAGTAAGCCAAACAGCACGCGAATCATTAGATCGCTTCGATGTTCTCTGCCTGGGGGCCTTTCTGTCCCTGGGTCACAGCAAACTGGACTTTCTGGCCTTCGACTAGGGTCTTAAAGCCCGAGCCTGAGATCGCACTGAAGTGAGCAAAAACGTCTGGACCAGACTCCTGCTCGATAAAACCAAAACCTTTAGCTTCGTTGAACCACTTAACGGTACCAGTAGTAGTAGACATATTTTGTATCCTGTTTATTCAAGAGTAATGACGACCTTAGAAAAGGCCAATTTGATTGAAAGCAGAGGTATTACTTATGTAAACAGAACGAGCTACTAAATGTAGAAGGTCGAAAAGTAGTGCACAAATATTAAAGCGTACTTACAAGCTGGTACGCATTCTATACAGTGAAAGCTTATTGTCAATACTTACTTGGCCAGCTGTGTGTTTATTTGGATTTGCACAGAACAACGCTAGCGGAGGACGCGGATGCAGGTCATTTTTAGCTTTCCGGTCGGTTTGCTCTGTAGGTCGGTGATCGCGCGTTCGGCCTCTTCAAGACTATCGAGGATCTGCCGGCAGTGCTGGTAGTAAGTACGCCTCTCTTCCCTGAGCGAGACTTTGCGGGTTGTGCGGTGGAACAGCTTTGCACCCAGGCGGATCTCTAATGCGCTGATCTGCCTGCTGATGTTTGCGACCGACGTCCCCAGCTGTTTAGCGGCTGCGGTAAAGCTGCCTGCCTCTGCGACAGCGGCGCACTCGCAGACACCTTCCCAATTCGACATTGTTACACCTGTGCAAAGGTGATTTGTGTTTGGGGCAGATTATCATCTAAAGATAAGCGACTACAATGACGTTATCTGAAAGTCAGCCACCCATCCAAAGGAAAACATCATGATCAAATCGAAAGCTGCCGTTGCCTGGGGGCCAGGCCTGCCCTTATCCATCGAAGAGATCGATGTGATGCCCCCGCAAGCTGGCGAAGTGTTGGTCCGTATCGTTGCCAGCGGTGTTTGTCATACCGATGCTTTCACCCTGTCCGGTGATGACCCGGAAGGGATCTTTCCCGTTATTCTGGGGCATGAGGGCGGCGGTATCGTCGAGCAGATTGGCGCAGGCGTGACCAGTGTCGCGGTAGGTGATCATGTGATTCCCCTCTATACCCCCGAATGCGGCGAATGTAAGTTTTGTAAATCGGGTAAAACCAACTTATGCCAGAAGATCCGTGAAACGCAGGGTAAGGGCCTGATGCCCGATGGGACCACCCGGTTTTACAAAGACGGACAACCTATCTACCACTACATGGGCTGTTCGACCTTCTCCGAGTACACTGTGCTGCCGGAGATCTCTCTGGCGAAAGTCAACAAAGATGCGCCCCTGGAAGAGGTTTGTTTGTTGGGCTGTGGGGTGACCACCGGCATGGGTGCGGTGATGAATACCGCTAAGGTCGAAGAGGGGGCCACCGTCGCCATCTTCGGAATAGGCGGGATCGGCCTCTCGGCTGTTATCGGCGCGACTATGGCCAAAGCTAGCCGCATCATCGCCATCGATATCAATGAGAGCAAGTTTGAACTGGCACGAGAGCTGGGCGCTACCGACTGTATCAACCCGAAAGACTATGACAAACCGATCCAGGACGTGATCGTAGAGCTGACCGATGGCGGCGTGGATTACTCCTTTGAGTGTATCGGCAACGTTAACACCATGCGTTCGGCGCTGGAGTGCTGCCACAAAGGCTGGGGCGAATCGGTGATCATTGGTGTTGCCGGTGCGGGCCAGGAGATCTCCACCCGTCCGTTCCAGCTGGTTACCGGACGGGTCTGGCGTGGCACCGCCTTCGGTGGCGTGAAGGGCCGTTCCGAACTGCCCGAGTACGTTGAACGCTACCTCAAAGGCGAGTTCAAGCTCGATGACTTCATTACCCATACAATGGGTCTTGAAGAGATCAACACCGCCTTCGAGCTGATGCATGAAGGCAAGAGCATACGCTCTGTGATCCACTTCAATAAGTAGGCCGTCTTGCCTGGTTGCAGCCTAGGAGCCTGTCGGGCTGCAATTTTATGTATTCAGAGAGTGTTGGCATGAGTATCGAAAATCTGAGCTGTCATAAGAGCTTTGGGGGTTGGCAAAAGCAGTATAACCACGTCTCTACGTCGCTGAACTGTCGCATGCGTTTTTCCATCTACCTGCCGCCTCAGGCATCCAGTGGTCAACAGGTGCCGGTGTTGTACTGGTTGTCCGGGTTGACCTGCAGCGATGAGAATTTTATGCAAAAGGCGGGTGCTCAGCGTGTGGCTGCCGAACTAGGCATTGCCATCGTTGCACCCGATACCAGTCCCCGCGGTGAAGGGGTGGCCGATGATGAGGGCTATGACTTGGGCCAGGGTGCCGGATTCTACGTCAACGCGACCCAGCCACCCTGGGATCGTCACTACCGGATGTATGACTATATCGTTAACGAGCTACCCCAGTTAATCGAGTCGACGTTTCCGGTCAGCGATCAGCGGGCCATTGCCGGGCACTCGATGGGGGGGCATGGTGCGCTGATGATCGCCTTACGTAATCCGGATCTGTATCGCTCGGTGTCGGCTTTCAGTCCCATCAGCAACCCCATGAATTGCCCCTGGGGCCAGAAGGCGCTATCGGCCTATCTGGGCAGCGCGACCCATGGCTGGCGAGATTGGGATGCCAGCCAGCTGATGCGTGAAGCAACCCGCCAGGTACCTGCCCTGGTCGATCAGGGGGAGGCGGACGATTTCCTGGAAACACAACTCAAACCAGAACGATTGGAAGCCGCGGCTAGCGCGAATCACTACCCGCTGGAGCTGCGCCGTCATGAAGGCTATGACCACAGCTATTACTTTATCGCCAGCTTTATCGAACAGCATCTACGTTTTCATGCAGCGCGATTGAGGCCGACGATTAGCGGTGGGGAATGAGGCCTATTGAACGTTCGCCGGGAGCATCAACGGGCGTCCACCGGTTAGGCTGACCGTCACCTCGCTGGCTGAAACTGATTCAGGCAGCTCCCTCCTCAATAATCCGCTGGGCGAATATCGAAACTCAGGGCGTAAGGCGCGCAGGATGCGTGGTTGGCTCGCCATAGCCGGCGATGATGACACGGCAAAGGTCCTGGGGTTGTAGCCGCTGCATCATCCGGGCATAGGTATCCGGCGTCATCAGCCTGGGTTTGTCGATCACATGGCGCGGGCACATGGCACCCTTGGCGTTGTACTTGCTGGTCCATTTGATGTTGGCGGTCAGGCGGTAATTGCTCATCGATCAGCACTACCGGTAACAAAGTGTAACTTTCTAATGCAAGCATAGGTTCAGTAAACATCAGCATTACAGGTCTGTTTTTAGCGCCTTTGTGAAAAACCCGGGGTAAAGAGGCCGGTTTAGCTGGAGGTGGCCAACATGCAGTGGCTTTAGGTATTTATTTGTTACTGAAGTTTTGATACCGGCTTGTTAACGTTGCGCTATGATCAGGGTGAAACGGATTCCACGGGGAGCAAGTCGATGTTTATCTGGATACTGGTTGTTGTCGTGTTGGCGGTATTTTGGGTCTATAACTGGGCGGAGTTGGGAGGGCGCATGAAGGGGCGCAATCTGTGGATGGTGCTAGGGTGGTCGGCAGTGTCACTGATCGTCTGGCAGGTCGCCCTAGAGACGCTGAAACTAAACCAGATGCTCTCGTTCATGCTTTTACTGCTGGTGCTGGTGGCAGGCTATTACCAACTTAAAATCAATAACCCTAAGCTGGCGCCGCTGCATAAAAAATCGCACCCTAAAAAAAACCGACCCAGAAAACATCGTTAGTGACATGGGCAATATAAGAATATTAGGAAAGGGATGGCGGCCACCGCAGGAAAACGATGCCGAAATAGAGTTAAATAAAGAGTTAAATAAAGAGTTAAATAAAGAGTTAAATAAAGAGTTCGATAAAGAGATAAGCACCGCTCATCATGCCAGGTACAGCATCCATTAGGATCGAGTAGACCCGTGCTGTACCCCGCATTGTCATGATCACGCCAAGCCCAAGCCCAAGCCCAAGCTCCAGCGTCCGAGTGTTTTCTATATCCGGGCAGGCCCAGAGCGCCTAAACCCCCACTCGCACCATCATTCCCTGTAATGCACGGAACTGATTCTTCGCATTCGTATTGCTCGCCCTAGCAGCGCGCTGATGCCGCATCCATGAATAGGCGATGCTTGACCAGAACGCTCAGCGCTCCAGCACATACTGGCCCGGTGCATCGGCGAGCGCAGGATGGAGGTCGCTGCCGAGCGGGGGTGGTGTTTGCTGTGGGCCGCACTGGGGGCGTAGCCAGGTCACCCAGTCTTGCCACCAGGAACCGGGCGCTTTATCAGTACCCTCGCACCAGGCTTCAGCTGAACAATCCGTTTCTACATTGCCTGCCCAATAACGGCGTTTAGGCGGAGTCACCGGCGGACTAATAATCCCTTGAATATGACCGGAGGTGGCCAGTACATAACGCACGGGGCCGCCGACGAGCTGGGTCGTTTTGAAGGTCTCCTTCCAGGGGGTGATGTGATCCTGTTCTGCGCCCACCGCGTACAGCGGCTGGGTGATGCGCTTGAGGTTAAGTTTGCGTTCCCCCAAGCTGAGGGCATCCGGTTGTGCCAGCCGGTTGTTGAGATAAAGCTCACGCAGATAAAAAGAGTGCATCTTTGCGGGCATTCGGGTGAAGTCCGTATTCCAGTACAAAAGATCGAATTTAGGTGCTTCTTTTCCTAGCAGATAGTTGTGAATAAATTGGTGCCAGATCAGGCCGTTGGAGCGCAGGGCGCGAAAGGTGCCGGCCATATCCTTGCCTTCCAAGAAACCGGTCTCCGCCATCTTCTGTTCCAGATGCTCGATACCCGGTTCATCAATGAACACTCCGATCTCACCCGGATTGCTAAAATCCACCAGGGTGGTGAGCAGCGACCAGTGGGCGACGGGGATATCCTCTGCTTTGCCGCTATTTAACCAGGCCATCAGGGCGGCGACGACCGTGCCGCCGATGCAGTATCCGGTGAGATGTACCTGAGATCCGTTACAGATCTCACGGGCGACCTCGACCGTCTGCAGTACTCCCTTGAGCATGTAGTCGTCCAGGCTGGTATCGCGCAGCTCAGGTCCCGGATTTTTCCAGCTGGTGACGAATACGGTAAATCCCTGCTCGGTAAGGTGGTTGATCAGACTCTTGGCGGGGGTTAGATCGAGGATGTAGTACTTATTAATCCAGGGTGATATCAGCACGATCGGGACCTGATGGACCTGTTCCGTGGTTGCTGCAAACTGAAGCACCTCCAGTAGTTCGTTGCGATAAACCACCGCCCCTGCTGTGGTGGCCAGGTTTTCCCCGACTGAAAACGCATCCTCGTCGACCATTCGTATATTGCCCTGCTGGGCATCACTGAGTAGATTGCTTATGCCGTCGATCAGGCTCGATCCACCGGTTTCGAGGCAGCGCTGGAGTGCCGCAGGATTGGTCCAGAAGAAGTTGCCTGGCGCGATCGCATTGAGGAGCTGTCGGGCTTGGAATCCCGCCTTGAGGCGTGCCGGTTCGGCTAACTCAGGAGTGGCATAGATGGCGTCTTCCAGCCAATGGGTATACAGCAGGTAGACCTCCTTGAGGTGATCGAAGAACGGGTTTTCCTCCCAGATAGGGTCTTGGAATCGTTCGTCGTAGCTGACCGCAGGGACTAGATCGCACTGGTTACTTCCGGCAAGATTACAGGCGGTTTGTAGCTGCAGGGTTGCGAGACCGGAGCCTAGCTCGAACAGTTTTCGCGATAACGCCTGGGGCTGGTCTAGCCAGGCCTGTTGCACTTGTCGACAGGCGTCAAACATGCCGAAAGGATCTGCAGCGTTATGTTGTGGCTTTTGATCGCTCTGAACCTTGAGCTCAATAGCGTTCATGCTAACTCTCCTGTGGTGGGTCAAGACGCCGTTATCGCAAGCCTGGATCCGCGTCCGCGATTGACCTCTGGTTGCTGGCGTCTAAGGGTTGATGCCGGAGTGTCTTAGATTGACTGCGAGTGCTGTCCAGCAGGCCTGAGCTCAGTAAGCCAAAGCTCGGCAAGCAAGGCTCGGCAAGCAAGGCGTTGGCGCAGCCCCAATCGAACTGCGTTGCCGCCGTTGGGTTTGAAGGCGCGCCAGGCAACGGCATTAATGCTTCTGAAGAGGGTTATTAAACGCCTCGGGTAGCTCTGCATCCTGGATGCTTTTTTCCAGTATCCCGGCAATCGAATGCTGAACATCCCGTGCCGTCTCAATCTCTTGTTCGGCCGTATCGCACCATCGGGTATCGATCGCTTTGATAAATGCGAGTTGGCTGGTAAGAGCACTCTTCGGATCCTTGGCGTCAGCCAGAGCCTGAAACTGTTTGAGGTTTGCATCCAGAAGATAGGAGATAAAGTTAGATTGTATTTCTGCACATTTTTGCGCAGCACTGAAGTTGATCATCGCCATATCAACTAATGGCTGTAATGGCGCCGACCAGTCGGTGCTCTGCTGTTTCTGTTTCACGTTCAATTCCTCGTTTTGGTGTGAGTCATTTCCTTTAAAAACAACTCTTGACCATTTAAAGAGGGGGGAACCGCATCCATCCCCCTGGCCCGGTGATGATGCTGAACCGGTGCATTGAGTGTAGAAAAGAATTCTTGGATAGCAACACAGGACGGCTGTTTTGAATTGGGTCGGTAAAAAGTGTGAATTAGACGCCCTTAATGGGTTTTCTATGGGGCGGACTGCTGCTCTTAAGCCGCGTATTGCGCGGTAATATGCGTTTTACGTATAGGCTCGTGTCACAATTTCGATTGTGTCTGCCTCGCTATCTCACTTAGTCTCAGCGATGAATAATCAGCATGTAAAAACTATAACAACAATCCAGGGACCTCGGGTCGGGTTGATACCGACCTGCAGCGGGGCTTTCCTGAAAGGACAGTGACGATGAAAAAAATCAGTTTTCTGATCGCGGGTGCAGCACTGACGCTGGGACTCTCCCTGAGTGCCCAGGCGGCAACTTTGAAGATGGCCTACGATGCCGATCCCGTTTCGCTGGATCCGCATGAGCAGTTGTCCGGGGGTACCCTGCAGCAGTCGCACCTGAACTTTGACCCGCTGGTTCGCTGGAACAAAGATCTGGGGTTTGACGCCCGTCTGGCCGAGAGCTGGGCGCGAATCGATGCCAAGACCACGCGTTTTACATTGCGCAAGGGCGTGACCTTCCATTCCGGTAACCCATTGACCGCTGAAGATGTCCGCTGGACCTTTGAGCGGCTGAAGACGAGCCCCGACTTCAAAGGCGTGTTCAGTAAGTTCGCAGGCATCAACGTCATCGATGATACGACCTTCGATCTGGTCACCACCGAGCCTTATCCGCTGGTGATGCACTCTGCGACTTATATCTTTCCGATGGATTCCAAATTCTACAGCGGCACCGACGCCAACGGTCAGGCTAAAGACCTGCTGGTCAAGCATGGTAACTCTTTTGCTTCCACCAACGTTTCCGGCACCGGTCCTTTTATTGTGACCAGCCGTGAACAGGGCGTTAAAGTTGTGCTGGAACGTTTTTCCGGCTATTGGGATAAGGCTTCCAAAGGCAACGTCGATAAGATCGTGATGACCCCGATCAAGGAAGCACCGACCCGGGTTGCCGCCTTGCTGTCGGGTGATGTGGACTTTATTGCACCGGTTCCGCCAACGGATCACAAGCGCATCAATGGCAATGGCAAGGTTGAGCTGGTGACACTGGGGGGGACCCGGATCATCACCTTGCAGATGAACCAGCAGCGCCGTGACGAGTTTAAAGATGTGCGGGTGCGTCAGGCGATCGTGCATGCGATCAATAACGAAGGCATCGTCAAGAAGATCATGAAGGGCTTCGCTACCGCTGCCGCTCAGCAGGGGCCCAAGGGGTATGCCGGTTACAAGGAGAGCCTCAAGCCGCGTTATGACCTGAAAAAAGCCAAGCAGCTGATGAAGGAGGCCGGTTACGAGAAGGGTTTCTCGATCACCATGATGGCACCGAACAACCGTTACGTGAACGATGCCAAGATCGTCCAGGCTGTGGCATCGATGCTATCCAAGATCAACATCAAGGTCGATCTGAAGACCATGCCCAAGGCGCAGTACTGGCCCGAGTTTGACGCCCGCGCGGCGGATATGATGTTGATCGGCTGGCATGCCGATACCGAAGATTCGGCCAACTTTAGCGAGTTCCTGACGCAGTGCTCTGACAAGGACACCGGTGCCGGTCAGTACAACAGCGGCAACTACTGCAACACTCAGGTGGACGCGCTGGTGAAACAGAGCAGCACCGAGACCGATCCGGCCAAGCGCGCTGCGTTGTTACAGCAGGTCGAGCAGATTCTGTTTGATGAGGCGGCGTTTGTACCGCTGCACTGGCAGAACCTGGCTTGGGCTGCGGCTAAGAACGTCAACGTCGAGTCAGTGGTTAACGTGATGAACTTTCCTTACCTGGGCGACCTTGTTATCGAAGATTAAGGTTGTCTAAGGCTGAGGCTAGCGAAAACTAAAGGCGTCGAGTTTTATTGATTGCCGGATGCAGTGGCGGGTTTGTCCCGCCCTGCAATGCACAGTTCGGCTTCGCCGACTTTTATTGTCAGATCCACGTTCACCGTGCGAGCGTTTGGAACTGGCCTTTTCAGCACTATTCTGAATCAACCGTTACGCAGCAGCCTGACCATAATGGTCAGGAGGTGCCCCGGCATCTAGCCGCTGCTTACGCTGTACGAGATCAATCGCCATGATCGCCTTTACTATTCGACGCCTGCTGCAGGCACTCGTCGTCATGTTTGTTATCAGTCTGCTGAGCTTTTCGATCCAGGATAATCTGGGCGATCCGCTGCGTGAGCTGGTGGGACAGTCTGTGTCCGAAGCGGAGCGCCAGGAGTTGCGCGACGAGCTGGGCCTGAATGATCCATTTCTGACCCAGTACCTGAGATTTGCCGGGAAGGCGCTGCAGGGTGATCTGGGAACCTCCTATTTTTTCAAGCAGCCAGCGCTGGATGTGATCCTGAAAAAACTCCCGGCAACGCTGGAACTGGTGTTCGGCGCCACCCTGATTATTGTCTGTCTGTCGGTGCCGCTGGGGGTTTATTCCGCCATCAAGCCGCATAGCTGGTTCTCCAAGACGGTGATGGGGCTCAGTATCATCGGTATCTCGGTGCCGGTGTTTCTGACCGCTATCCTGTCGATCTACCTGTTTGCGGTGGAGCTGAACTGGCTACCCTCTTATGGGCGCGGGGATACGGTGGCGATCTGGGGCAGCTGGGAGAGTGGCTTTTTGAGCATCGATGGACTGCGGCACCTGCTGCTGCCCTGTGTGTCCCTGGCGTCGATCATGTTGCCGCTGTTTATCCGCCTGATTCGCTCGGAGATGATGGAAGTGCTCGAATCCGAGTACATCAAGTTTGCCAGGGCTAAGGGCTTGCCGCTGACGCGGATCTATTTTCTACACGCGCTGAAGAACACGATGCTACCGGTGATCACCGTCGGCGGGGTGCAGATCGGCACGATGGTGGCCTACACCATCCTCACCGAAACGGTGTTCCAGTGGCCGGGGATGGGTTTTCTGTTTCTGGAAGCGATTAACCGGGTCGATACCCCGTTAATCGTGGCCTATCTGATTGTGGTGGGGCTGATTTTCGTGATCACCAACACTCTGGTTGACCTGATCTACGGTCTGGTAAATCCAACCGTTAAATTAGCGGAGGGCAAAGCATGAGCATCGACGTTTTGGCAATTCCCCAGCAGCCCACGCGCTGGCAACAGTTTAAAGACACCCATCTGTTCCACAGCTTCAGCCGCGACAGGGTGGCGATGGTCAGCTTCAGTATCTTCGTGCTCTATCTTCTGCTGGCGCTGTTTGCGCCGCTGCTGGCCCCCTTTGATCCGTACGACCCGGCCATGATGGATATTATGGATTCGGAGATCCCGCCGCTGTGGCAGGAGGGTGATGTTGATGAACGTTTTTGGCTCGGTACCGATGCCCAGGGGCGGGACATGCTCAGTACCATCCTCTACGGCACCCGGACCTCGTTGATGATCGGGCTCTGTGCGGTGGCGTTACAGATGTTGCTGGGCATCATGATCGGCCTGAGTGCCGGTTATTTTGGCGGCAAGATTGATAGTTTTTTGATGCGGGTGGCGGATATACAGCTGAGCTTCTCTACCCTGATGGTAGCGATCGTGGTACTGGCTATTTTTCAGGCCTCCTTCGGTGCCGAACTTTACGCGGATCTGGCGGTGATCATGCTAATCCTGGTGATCGGTATCGCCGAATGGCCACAGTATGCGCGGACTGTGCGGGCCTCGGTGCTGGCTGAAAAGCACAAAGAGTACGTCGATGCGGCGCGGGTGATGGGGTTTAAAAGCTCGCGCATCATGTGGCGGCATATCCTCCCCAATACCCTGTCGCCGATTCTGGTGATCTCTACGGTGCAGGTCGCCAACGCCATTATCAGCGAGGCTTCGTTGAGCTTTCTGGGCTTGGGGATGCCGGTATCGCAGCCCTCGTTGGGCTCGCTGATCTCCAGTGGTTTCGAGTATATCTTCAGCGGTTCCTGGTGGATCACGGTGATTCCCGCGGTGGTGTTGGTCGTGCTGGTGCTGGTGATGAATCTGCTTGGCGACTGGTTGCGTGATGTTCTCAATCCGAAATTGTACAAGGGGTAAACGACCATGGCGTTATTAGAAGTCAAAAACCTCGAAGTGACCTTCGGCTTGCGTCAGGGCGCAGTCGTGGCGCTGCGTGATGTCAGCTTTACGGTTGAGCGTGGAGAGCGGGTCGGCATTGTCGGCGAGTCCGGGGCCGGCAAATCGGTGGCGGCGTTCTCGATTCTCAATCTAATCAGTCGCCCAGGCAAGATAACCGGCGGCGAGATCCTGTTTGAAGGCAACAACCTAGCCACGCTCAGCGACAAGAAGATGCGCGAGATTCGTGGTGACCGGATCGCGATGATCTTCCAAGATCCGATGATGACCCTCAATCCGGTGCTGACCCTGGGGCAGCAGATGATCGAGTGCCTCAAGGCGCATCGCAAGATCAGCAGCAGCGACGCCCGGGCGATCGCGATCGCCAAGCTGCGCCAGGTGCAGATTCCGTCCCCGGAGACGCGTATCGACCAGTATCCGCATGAGCTGTCCGGGGGGATGCGCCAGCGCATCATTATCGCTATTGCACTGCTGCTCGATCCGGTGCTGATCGTGGCCGATGAGCCGACCACCGCGCTGGATGTGACCATTCAGGCGGAGATCATGGAGCTATTGCTGGACCTGTGTGAATCCAACAATGTCGGTCTGATCCTGATCACCCACGATCTAGGGGTGGTGTCGCAGGTGACTCAGAAAGCGATCGTGATGTACGCCGGGCGGATCATCGAGCAGGGACCGACCAAGGAGGTTATCAACGATGCGCAGCACCCCTACACCCAGGGGCTAATCAATGCGCTGCCGCAGCAGACTGTTCCTGGCAAACGGCTGAATCAGATCCCCGGATCGATGCCCGGGTTGCAAAATATTCCCGCGGGTTGCTCGTTTAATCCCCGCTGTGAGTTTGTGATGGATGAGTGTCTGACCCGGTTACCGGAGTTTACCCGCTCCGGTGGCTGCACAGTGGCCTGCCATATGGTGCGGGCGATGAAACAGTCCGCCGATGCTGAGGCGCAGATTGAAACGAATGCGATCCAGATTAATGCAACCGAACGTTGAGGAGCCATCGATGAATGCACAACAACCGCTGTTGCAGGTCGCCAATCTGGAGAAACGTTTTAATATCTCAGGCGATTTTCTCGATCAGCTTAAGTTTGAAGGCGGACGTATTGTCCGCAAACAGGAACATGTTCACGCCATCAACGGCGTCAGCTTCGAGGTGATGAAAGGCGAAGCGCTCTGTGTGGTCGGCGAGAGCGGCTGCGGTAAATCCACCGTGGCGCGCACCGTGATGGGGTTGCTTAAGCCCTCCGGCGGCAGTATCCACTACGCCGGTGAGCGTATTGATCAGCTATCGGATCGGGATCTGTTGCCGTATCGCAAGAAGATGCAGATGATCTTCCAGAATCCCTATGCGTCGCTGAACCCGCGCATGACCATCACCCAGACCTTGGAGGAGCCGGTGCGGTTTCATAATCCGGGGCTATCGCAGATCGATATTCAGGACAGGATCAAGGCGGTGATGTTCGATGTTGGCATCGATCCGGCTTGGGGCGTGCGCTATCCGCACGAATTCTCCGGTGGCCAGCGGCAGCGGATCTCGATCGCCCGGGCGTTGACCCTGGAACCCGAATTTATTGTCGCCGATGAGCCGATCTCGGCGCTGGATGTGTCGATCCAGGCGCAGGTGCTGAACCTGATGATGAAAGCGCAGGAGGAGCATAACCTGACCTACCTGTTTATCACCCACGATCTGTCGGTGGTAGAGCATTTCGGCACCCGGGTGGCGGTGATGTATCTGGGCACGGTTTGTGAACTGGCAACCACCAAGACCCTGTTCAGTAGCCCCAAGCACCCTTATACCCAGGCCCTGCTGAGCGCGATTCCGCGCTTGCAGGACGACCGTCCCAGCCATATCCGCTTGCAGGGAGAGGTGCCGACCCCAGTCAATCTGCCCAGTGGTTGTGTGTTCCACGGCCGCTGCCCGCACGCCAACGAGCGCTGCAAGCAGCAGGTGCCGGAGCTGATCGTGCAGAGCGATGGCTCACAAGTCGCCTGTCACGGGATTGAGGAAGGACGGCTATAAAATAGTATGGTTATAATAACTGTTGTTATAAAGAGTACAGTTATAAGACGTGCTGTTATACAGAGTTCTGTTAATAAGAAGCAGGGTTAAGAACTTAATCAGGGTGCGATAGGCATGAGTCGGTTACGTATCAACGCGGCCTTCGAAGGCGGCAATATAGAGGTGGTGGCGCTGGAGCGTGCCGACGATATTCAGTTGCGCATCCGGCCCGACGCCGGCGGTCAGTTCTACCAATGGTTCTATTACCGGCTGGTCGGCGCCCAGGGCTGCGATTGTCGGATGCGGCTGGTGAACGCGGCCGGGGCTTCCTACCCGCAGGGGTGGGAAGATTATCGAGCGGTGGCCTCCTATGACCGGCAGAGCTGGTTCCGGGTTCCAACCCGTTATCAGCAGGGCGAACTGATCATCGACCATCGACCCGAGCAGAATAGCGTTTACTACGCCTACTTCGCCCCCTACAGCTGGGAGCGCCACCAGGATCGATTAGCCCAACTGCAGCACGCAGCAGGGGTTCGGGTTGACTCGCTAGGGAGTACCTTGGACGGCCGCGAGCTGGATCTGCTGCAGATCGGCGCGCCAGCCGATAACCGCCTGCGGATCTGGGTGACAGCGCGGCAGCACCCCGGCGAAACGATGGCGGAGTGGCTGATGGAGGGGTTGATCGACCGGCTGGTTGATGCCACGGATCCCGTCGTCTCCGCGCTGCTGGAACGGGCGGTATTCTACCTGGTTCCCAATATGAATCCGGACGGCAGTGTGCGCGGTCATCTGCGCACCAACGCTCAGGGGGTTAACCTCAATCGGCAATGGCAGGCACCCTCTCTGGCGCGCAGCCCCGAAGTTTACCGGGTGCTGGAGCGGATGCAGCAAACCGGTGTGGATCTGTATTTGGATATTCACGGTGACGAGACGCTGCCCTACAATTTCGTCGCTGGCTGTGGCGCTAATCCCGGGTTTTCAGCCCGTATCGAAGCGCTTGAGACGGCTTTTATGACCGCGTTGTTGCAGCAATCCCCCGATTTTCAGAACCGTTATGGTTATACCGTCGATGAGTTTGGCGAGGAGACTCTGACCCTGGCCAGCAATCAGGTGGGGCAGCGCTTTGACTGCCTGTCGCTGACCCTTGAATTACCGTTTAAGGATAATGCGCAACGTCCCGATTCGCGCTATGGTTGGTCGCCGCAGCGCAGCCAGCATTTGGGCCGCGCGCTATTAGGGCCTATGCTATCGCTACTGGACCGGTTGCGTTAAGTGAATAGCCTGGTGGCACACAGTTGTCCTGATCGTTTGGCTAAGGGCCGAGAATTTGGGCGGCGGAGCGGCAACATTTTATCCTGCCGGTACCGGCACTGAGATCATCCCGATGAGTGCAGCTGAAAACAACCCGAGGAGTCACTGATGGAGGTCCGCTGGCTGGATGACTTCTGCGCCCTGGCCCGGATTAGACAGTTCTCTCGGGCGGCTGACGAACAGAACGTCACTCAGCCAACTTTCAGCCGTCGGATCAAGATGCTGGAGGAGGAGATGGGGGTGCAGCTGATCGACCGTAATACCCTGCCATTGTCTCTGACGCCTGCCGGCGTGCTGTTTCTTGCTGCATCAGAAAAGATTTTAACTACCGTACGGGAGGTGAAGGAGCAGTGCCTTAACTTGGAGCGGGCGGAGGCCGATAAGCTGCGCTTTGCCACCAATCAAACCCTCTATCTGAGTTTTTATTCACATTGGATCGAGCAGTTGAGCGGCGATGCCGAACTGACCCTCGATCTAAACTCCACCGGCTGGGTTGGCAGCGATTTCGTCACGGCGCTGCAGCAGGGCGACTGCGATCTGGTGCTTTGTTATTGGCACCCGGCGATCGATTTTCTGCGTCCGCTGGAAGGCCGGGAGTATCTCTACTACTGCGTGGCGAAAGAGCGCCTGCTGCCGGTCACCGCGTTGAATGCGCAGGGCCGACCTAAGTATCAGCTGCCCGGCCTTGATCATGCGCCCCTGCCTTATATCAGCTACAACAGCAACACCTTCCTCAACCCGGTGATCACCGATCATCTGCGCCGGATAAAGGAGCTGCCACAGCTGCTGCAGGTCACCCAGAACTCCCAGGCGATTAGTGTCAAGGCGATGATTTCACAAGGTTATGGTGTAGGCTGGCTGCCGCAACGGTTGTTGCAGCACGGGGGTGAGCAGGGGTTGGTCAGGGCGGGTGACGATTCCTGGACGATCGATCTGGAGTTACGCCTGTATCGCATGCGGAGTAATGTCTCACCGCGTCTCGATACACTCTGGCGGCAGATCATCGCAGCTGATCTGCCGTCGGCGGGTGCCGCCGCGCCCGATTAATTAAATTTTCCTACATGCCTTTGGGCCTGTGCTTGAGTATGAGGTTGTTCACGTTGTCTTTAGAGCAGATATTTTCCAATCATTTCGCCGTTCAGTTGCAGTTGGCCGAATCGCTGTTGGCAGAGCACTCCCTGGAACATTTATTGATTTTCAGCGGTAGCCAGAAAACCTTGTTCCGGGATGATCATCATTTTCCTTTTGTGGCCAATCCCTACTTTCGGCGCTGGTTGCCGTTGTCGCAGCATGCCAACTGCGCGTTGCTGATCCGTCCGGGACAAAAGCCGCGGCTGTACTACTTCAACCCGACCGACCTCTGGCACCTGAGTGCAGGTGACCCGGAAGGGTTTTGGGTCGATTGCGTAGAGATTATCGAGATCGAAACTCTGGAACAGATCGGTAGCGACCTGTTGCAGCCTGAACGGACCGTTTTTATCGGTGAAGAGGCTGCGCTGGCGCAGCAGTGGGGGATTACTCAGATCAACCCTAAGCCTTTGTTGGCGGCGCTGGACTGGGCCGCTGGGGTCAAAACCGATTACGAGCTGGAGTGTCTGCGCGAGGCCAACAGTGTGGCGGCCGAGGGGCATCTGGCTGCTGCCGAGGCGTTCGCCGAAGGGTACAGCGAGTTCGGGATCAATCTTTCTTACCTGGCGGCGACCGGGCAACGGGAGTCGCAGCTGCCCTACGGTAATATCGTGGCGTTAAATGAGCACGCGGCAATACTCCACTATCAACAGCAGTCGCAGCAGCGGCCGGAAAAGAGCTACAGCTTTCTATTGGATGCGGGTGCGCAGGTACAGGGTTATGCCGCCGATATCAGCCGCAGCTATGTCGCAGCAGGTGCGCGCAAGCATACGCCGGCGGGTGCTTTGTATGCCGAGCTGATCGAGGCCATGGAGCAGATGCAGCTACAGCTGTGTCAGCAGGCGGTCGCGGGGCAGTGTTTCGTGGCGTTAAACCAGCGTTGCCACCAGCAGCTGGCTGAGATTCTGGCGCGTTTCGATCTGGTCCGGCTGACGCCTGATGAGATCGTTGCGCAGGGCATTACCCGCACTTTTATGCCGCACGGTCTGGGGCATCTATTGGGAACGCTGGTGCATGACGCCGGTGGCCGCCAAACCGATCCCCTGGGTGCTTTGCTGGCCCCGCCTGCGGAGTATCCGATGCTGCGCCTGACTCGCACCCTGCAACCGGGCATGGTGGTGACCATCGAACCGGGGCTGTATTTTATTGAGCCGCTGTTGGCGCAACTGGCAACCAGTCCGCAGGGACATGCGATAAACTTGCCCAAGCTGGATAAACTGCGTTGCTACGGAGGGATTCGGATCGAAGATAATATCCATGTGTTGGCCGACGGCATCGAAAACCTGACTCGCGATGCCTTTGCGGAGCTCGATCCGAGCTAACGGTTTGATGATTGCCGTACCGGGCTATCTACTGAGTTAAGCGCCGGGCTATTTGGGACGAAAGCCGATCTTGCCAGCTTTCTCTGGATGCAGGCCCACTTTGTCGGCATAAAAAGCCTGTATTTTGGCCAGATCCGCATCCTGGTCACCACTGAGATACAGAGCCGGACCAAAGCCTACGCGCTTGCTCTTGTAGCAGACGTAACTCAGCACCACGGGGACGCCAGCCTCTCGGGCCATATGATAGAAGCCTGAGCGCCAGTAATCGGTATAGGAGCGAGTGCCTTCCGGGGCGATCACGACCGCCATCTCTGGACGTCGTTTGAACTCTTCGGCTAGCTCGGCTGTAAAACCCTGACGGCGGCTACGGTCGATACCGATACCGCCGAGTGCACGCATCAGCCCGCCAAAGGGCCAGGCGAACAACGTATGTTTGGCGACCCAGTTGAAATGCAGTCCCTTGGCAAACTTGAATAGCATCGCCAGGATAAAATCCCAGTTGCTGGTGTGCGGGTAGCCGACCAGGACGTAGTGCTTCTCCTCGGGGCGTTCATCGACCAGGGTCCAGCCCAGGCGTTTGGCGATCCAGTTGCAAAGTCGGCTCATCATGTTTATTCGGTTTCCTGACGTAGGGTTAACCAGACCCCCAGCAGCAGTGCGCCGCCGATCACATAGGTAATAAACACGCTCTCAAGGGTGCCCAGACTACGGTCCATCAGTCCCATCATCTGACCTTGCAACGTGACGCTAGGCCACCCAGGGCGGCAATCAGCATCAGTGACAGTGATTCGTTGATTATGGCTGCTCGAAGAACACGTAGGATGTCGAGTAGTCGCTAAACTCAAAATAGACCTTGCTTTCGCCCGCGTCTTTGCGCCCATTGAGGTTGGTATCGAGGATGCCGTAACCGAACCTGTAGGGTCTGGGGTTGCTGTCGCCGGTGCCGGTCGCGGTGGAGAGTTTGTCGATCTCAAGAAAACGTTTTACCAGTTTTTCGCCAGCATAGATCTCCAGCACGCCGTTGGTTCCGGTCCAGTTTTGCACTGCGCGACCGAGCTTGTTCTGGCTTTCCTGGGTGCAGCCGGTGAGGGCGATGGCGGAAACTAAGAGTGCAAGATGAAAACGTTTATTGCCAAGCATAATCGGAATCCAGTATGGGTAAATAGGCATGTTAACGGATGCAGCGGGGCGCGCAAAGTAATCGATAGTTATCTGGCTTGAGTTATAACGAACGTTCAGCCGAACGGGAGGGGTATCGAAGCAGCAGATACGGGGAGTCGCATCGGTTCCCTTCTGGACCGTTTGAAAACCCGGTGGCGGGCAATCCAGGGGCCGCTTGATCGTCATTTGCGGCCTGCTGTCGTGGGTGCAGGCGTTCCCGTTTAGGTTGGTCTGGCTGCTTAACACAGGTTATTACAGGATAGAGTCCCTATTGATGATACTCATTTCGATGTCTTGGGTTTTTGGCTTGCGTTGTTCGGATTCGCTGGCAAAGGTGCAGCCCTGTAAGTCGCCGTAGCTCATCTCTGCTTGCAGATCTACACCCCCTTTTTTAATGTGATCAAGCAGTTTCTGTTGGCAAAGCTGGCTGATGCGCGTTTGGCTTTGTTCGGGTTCTATCGTAGCTTCGGCTGGAATGAGTTCAGCTTTATAAACCATGCCAAAACCGACGATGGCGAACACCGCTAAGCTGATCACTAGCACAGCTCTTCGTTCTTGACGCTTTTGTTTGTTACGTTGTTGCTTGGATTTCATAATAACGTGGCATCTCGTCAGAAATCGTATAACGGAGTAGGAAGATCCTTTCTTAGCAGGTTTTATTGTATTTAAACTTAGCCGCCATAGCATCAGTGCGCGCTTATATTAATATGCTGCAGATCAAGTTTAGGTCTGATTAGGTCTGATTAGGTCTGATTAGGTCTGATTAGGTCTGGGAGAGTGCTTGGCGAATTCGCCGCACCCCTTCCTCCAGGGTGCTGCGGGTGCAGCCGAAGTTCATCCGCATAAAGCGCCTATCACCAAAATCGGCACCCGGTGACATACCCACGCCAGCCTGCTCAAAGAACGCCGGAGGATTGTCTAGCTGCAGTGCTGAGACATCGATCCAGGCCAGGTAGGTGGCTTCGAAGGGGTCGAGCTTGAGGCCGTCGATAGCGTTGATCTCGCGCAGCAGATAGTCGCGATTGTGACGCAGGTAATCGCATTGCTGGCGGTTCCATGCATCGCAGTCGCGGTAAGCAGCGAGGGTGGCGGCGTAGCCGAGGAGATTGACGTCCGGGACGATACCGCGTTGCACCCGTTTGAACCGCTGGCGCAGCTGTGGATCGGGAATGATCGCTAATGAACAGCCTAGCCCTGCGATATTGAAAGTTTTGCTCGGCGCCATCAAGGTGATGCTCTGTTGTCCGGCCTCAGGGTCGAGTGCGGCCACGGGGATGTGTTCAGCGCCGGGTTCGAGCAATAGGTCGCAATGAATCTCGTCGGAGCAGAGCACCAGTTGATGACGCTGGCAGATCGCCAGCAGTTGCTCCAGTTCGGCGCGACGATAGACGCTGCCACCGGGATTCTGAGGGTTGCAGAATAAGATCAGCCGGGTCTCTCGGGTGATTGCGGTTTCGAGAGCGTCGAAGTCGATCAGCCAGCGCTGGCCGTATTGCCGCATCGGCACGCTGACCAGGCGTCGATCTGATAACCGGGGGGCGCTCATAAAAGGGGGGTAGATCGGTTTGGGGGCGATCACTGCCGACCCCGGTTCGCCGACACTGCGGCAGGCGAGGTGCAATCCGCACACCAGCCCAGGCAGCCATACCAGCGATTCGGCGTCTACCTTCCAGCGATAGAGTCGCTGCAATCGTTCAAGGGTCACTTCGATGAGTTCTGCCGGGGCCAGAGTGTAGCCGAACACGCCGTGTTCGACGCGCTGTTGCAGGGCTTCGATGATTGCCGGCGGAGAGCGAAAATCGGTATCGGCAACCCACATCGGCAGGATATCGCGGTCACCGTATTTATCCCATTTTTGACTGGACGTACGGGTGCGATCCACTTCGCGATCAAAGTCTGACGGCAGGGGGCTTTGCGGAATCATGGCGGAACTCTGGTTGAACGTGGCTGATAGGGTATTAAGGCATTGTATAGGCTTGCAATCGACTATTTAAGCAGTAATATTGGGCGCATACCTAGCCTGGATGTTGAAGCACGATGCAATTCACTTTCAACCACAGAGCCTCGGCTGCAGCGGGCGCACAATCGGCGCTGGGCGTGGCGTACCAGGTAGCACGTCCGCTGCTCCTGCGACTGCCGTAGGCAGTCTCTATAGTTTTTATCTTCGACACCTCGTTTACTCTCTAATTATAGATTTAGGGGCCTATAGTGACGGTCCCGGTGGAGCCATACCATGAGCAATGATCGCGTTATTATTTTTGATACCACCTTGCGGGACGGTGAGCAAAGCCCTGGCGCCTCGATGACCCGGGACGAAAAGTTGCGGATCGCCAAAGCGCTCGAAAAAATGCGCGTCGATGTGATCGAAGCAGGCTTTGCTGTCGCCAGTCCGGGCGACTTTGCGGCGGTCAAACTGATTGCCGATACCATCAAAGACAGTACCATCTGTAGCCTGTCCCGTGCTCTGGATCTCGATATTGATCGTGCTGGCGAGGCCTTGGCCAACGCCAACTCCGGCCGTATCCACACCTTTATCGCGACCTCGCCGATCCATATGAAGTACAAGTTGCAGATGCAGCCCGATCAGGTTGTCGAACAAGCGGTCTATGCGGTTAAACGGGCGCGTAATCTGATCGACGATGTCGAGTTTTCGTTGGAGGATGCGAGCCGTTCCGAGCTGGATTTTATGTGCCGGATCGTCGAACAGGTGATCGATGCGGGTGCACGAACCATCAATATTCCCGATACCGTAGGCTATGCGGTACCCGAGGAGTTTGGCCATACCATCGCCCAGTTGATTGCGCGAGTACCTAACGCTGACAAGGCGATATTTTCGGTTCACTGCCATAACGATCTGGGGCTGGCTGTTGCCAATTCGTTGGCGGCGGTCTCCAACGGCGCGCGCCAGATCGAATGTACCATCAACGGTCTGGGTGAGCGGGCCGGTAATGCGTCGCTGGAAGAGGTGGTAATGGCGTTGCGTACGCGCAAGGATATTCTCGGTTTGGAAACCGGTATCGATGCAACCCAGATCGTGCCTTGTTCGCGTCTGGTCTCAGGGGTGACCGGTTTTCCGGTACAGCCAAACAAGGCGATCGTCGGCGCCAATGCCTTTGCTCATGAGTCGGGTATTCATCAGGACGGTGTACTCAAACATCGGGAAACTTACGAGATCATGACCGCTCAGGATGTGGGCTGGAACACGAACAAGATGGTCTTGGGTAAGCATTCTGGACGGGCGGCATTTCGCGCCCGTCTGGACGAGTTGGGAATCAGCTTCGACACCGATGCGGAGCTGAACATGACCTTTGCCCGGTTCAAGGATCTGGCCGACAAGAAACACGAGATCTATGATGAGGATCTGCAGGCGTTAGTCTCCGGTGCGCGCAGTGAGGCGATCAATGAAAAGTTTCATCTGAGCTCGTTGAAGGTGACTTCGCAGACCGGTGAAACGCCGGTTGCCGAAGTGGTGGTGATGGTTGATAGCGTGGAGATCCGCGCCACCTCCGAGGGTAGTGGTCCGGTCGATGCGACCTACAAGGCGATCGAGGGTATCGTGCATACCGATGCGAGCCTGGAGTTATACTCGGTGAATGCCATCACCAGTGGTACCGATTCGCAGGGAGAGGTGACCGTGCGGTTAGAGAAGGGTGGACGGATTGTTAATGGTCTGGGTGCTGATACCGATATCGTGATCGCATCGGCTAAGGCCTATCTCAACGCGGCTAATCTGTTATTGTCGCATGTTGAAAAACCCCACCCGCAGGTCTAAGCCTGTCTGAGGATAACTTGATCGCGATCCAGCAAGAACAGCTACGGCAGCAATATCTGGCGGCGATAGGGGTGACCCTGTGGCTGCCGCGACGGGCGCTGCCGGGCGCTGCCGCTTCTCCGACCTGGCGTTGCCAGGCGGCGAGGTCTGGCGCGGGAGCTCGATTGGAGGCTGCGGTTACCGATGCGTCGGCAGATTCCAGCGCTCCGCGTCCTGTGGCGAATACAGCGCAGATACGGGAGCTGTTACCGCGACCGGTTGAGGCAGGGTCTGCTGCCGCGTTGGTGCACCCATCGGCGGTTACAGCGCCTCCCGTGAGCCAGGCAGCGGCGATTGCTGCCGAGCTCCAGTCTTCCGCTACGGTCGAAACCGATGCCCGGGTTAAGCCCGGGGCTGAGGTCGTTGCCCAGGTTAAGCAAGGGCTTGAATCAGGGCTGGGTCCTAAGGTAGCAGCGTCCACAGTGCCCCGCTTCCGGCTGGCAATGATCGGCTATAGCAATTGCATGGTTGTTACTGAGTTGCCGACAAGTCAGGCCCAGGCGTGGTCTGGGCAGCATCAGCAGTTATTGGATGCGATCCTGACTGCCGTGGGGTTAGGGGACGGATCGCAAGCATCGGCCAACGTTTGTGAATTTAAGTGGCCGCTGGATCCGCTGGCTCGATTCGACCAGTCGGCACCGATTGCGCGGCATGCGCTACAAGTGGCGGTGGCCAGAGAGCAGCAGGCAGCGCATTCGGTGCTGTTGCTGATGGGCAGCAGTGCGCAGCAATACCTGTTGCCGCCGGAGCAGGATGTGGCTCAGGGGCAGCTGATCGACTATCAGGGGCGTTCGGCACTTTGTTGCCACGGTCTGAACGAGGTGTTGCGACTGCCCGGGCTTAAGGCTGAGCTTTGGCGGCAGTTGCAGCCGCTGCGGAAGCTCCCGAGTGAGTACTGACAGCAGGGTTCATATCAGGGCGATGGTCGAGGCTGATCTGGATCGGGTTGCGCTGTTGGAGCAACAATTGTTTAGCTCTCCCTGGTGTCTGGCGCAGCTGCAAGATAGCCTGCACGGCAGCCGCTGGATGTGGGTGGCTACGCAGCAAGATGTTCTGGTCGGCTATCTGGTGGCGAGTTACGGTGGAGGGGTTGCCGACCTGCTGACTATCGGGGTTGATCCACGCCAGCAAGGTAGCGGAATAGGGCAGCGGCTGTTAATGCAGCTGATTGAACGGTTGTGTAGCGAACAGGCCGATGGGTTGTTTCTCGAGGTGCGCGAGTCGAATGCGGCCGCTGTTGCGCTGTACCGCAAGTGTGGTTTTGAGTCAGTGGCGGTCCGCAAAGGCTATTATTCGGATGAGGCCGGGTCTGAGGATGCAGTTGTTATGCGTAGGGCGGGTTTTATCCTGGAATAACCTGTTGACGACAAGGGCACTCTGGCTCTGCTGGATGCGTTCGCTCTGGTCGGTGAATCAACTCTTAGATGGCGGCAGTCCCAGAACAGTTTCATGATTTACGCATTAGAATCGGCGATCTGTTTAGTGTTGAGACGGTGTCCCCCCCAAAACGTTATCCGGTCCGATTGCTGGGTTTCAACGAAGGCCAGAGTCTGATCGTCAGTGCCCCTAGCGTCCAGGGGAAATCATTTTTGTTGCCTGAGGGGCAGGTGCTGCGAGTCCGGGTGATGGCGGGCAATGTCGCCTGCGGTTTCCAGACTCAGGTGCTGAAAAGTAATCGGCTTCCCTACCTCTATTCCCATCTTAAGTATCCCCTCAGTATACCGTCGGTAGCGGTTCGCCAGGCGAGCCGGGTCGATTTGAAGCTGCCGGTTCGGATTGACGAGTACGAAACAGGCGAGTTGCCGGGCGAGTGGCCTAAAAAAGCGCTGTTTATTGATCTGAGTAGCGGCGGCGCATGTTTGCATACCCAGCTGCCGATCGCGGCGGTTGGCAGTGAGCTGAAGTTGTCGTTTAAGGTGGTTGTCGATGGCGTCGAGCGGATCTCTCGGCTTAAAGCGATCGTGCGCAGTATCGCTGAAGTCGGTGCTTCACCCGAGCAGGCGGCACTTCAATACGGGGTGCAGTTTATTGACGTCAGTGATGAGGACAGAGTGTACATTTCTGGTTATGTGTACGAGCAGATTATTGATCAGAGCGGCTCCTGATCGCTTGTGGAGCCGCTCTGAAATGGCTTTTAGCCTGTTGTCGGTCAGCCCCCTAGGGTGTCCGAGGCTACGCGATAGCTGGGGTCTTCGCTGGGGTTGATCTCGACCATGCTGCCCGCCTTTTGCAGCAGGATCTGGCACTCGGCGCTGAGGTGGCGCAGATGCAGCTTCTTGCCCACTTTAGTATAGCGTTCTGCCAAAGTGTCGATCGCCTCGAGCCCAGAGTGGTCTGATACGCGCGAGTATTGGAACTCGATAACGATCTCATCCGGGTCGTTGCTCGGATCGAACAGCTCCAGAAAATTGTTTACCGAACCGAAAAAGATCGGCCCGTGCAGGCGATAAATTTTGGTTTCGCCCTCCATGCTGGTGACCACGCGGATATGCTTGGCGTGTTGCCAGGCGAACACCAACGCCGAGACAATAACGCCGACAATAACGGCGATGGCAAGGTCGGTCGCGACAGTGACGCCGGAGACCAGGATCAGCACAAAGGCATCGGCCTTGGGGATCTTGCGCATGATCCGAAAGCTGGACCATTCGAACGTCCCCAGTACCACCATAAACATCACCCCGATCAGTGCGGCAACAGGGATCTGTTCGATCAGATTGGATGTGAACAGGATAAATGCCAGCAGGAAAAGCGCAGCTGAGATGCCGGATAAGCGTCCACGGCCGCCGGAATTAATATTGATCATGCTCTGACCGATCATGGCGCAGCCGCCCATGCCACCAAAAAAGCCAGTGACAATATTAGCCGTGCCCTGGCCTACGCACTCTTTATTGCCTTGGCCTCGGGTGCCCGTGATCTCGTCAATCAGACTCATGGTCAGAAGTGACTCGATCAGGCCGATGGCCGCGAGAATCATTGCGTAGGGAAAGATGATGAACAGGGTTTCCAGGCTGAACGGCACTGAGGGGATGGCAAAGCTTGGCAGGCCGCCAGCTATCGAGGCGACATCGCCGACTGTCTTAGTGTCCAAGTCGCCGAACATAACGGCCAGGGTGACGGTCAGGATCGCGACCAGGGAGGCGGGGATCGCTTTGGTCAGTTTGGGCAAGAAGTGGATAATTGCCATGGTCAGGCCGATCAGCCCCAGCATGATGTACAGCATGTTGCCCTGGAGCCATTGCTGTTGACCGGCAGCATCGATAAATTTGAACTGGCTTAGCTGAGCCAAGAAAATAACGATCGCCAGACCGTTAACGAAACCGAGCATCACTGGATGCGGCACGATACGGATGAACTTACCAAGCCGTAATACGCCAGCGCCAACCTGCAGTATTCCCATCAGTACCACTGTAGCAAACAGATACTGCACCCCGTGCTCGGCGACCAGGGCGACCATGACCACGGCTAAGGCACCGGTCGCACCAGAGATCATTCCTGGGCGGCCGCCCATTACAGCGGTGATTAATCCCACCATAAATGCAGCGTAAAGACCAACCAGCGGGGCTACACCGGCCACGAATGCAAAGGCGACCGCTTCGGGAACCAATGCCAGGGCAACGGTAAGGCCCGACAAAATGTCGTTTTTAATATTCTGAGATCGGTTGACTACAAGGTTAAACATGTAACGCCTCTGTTGTTACGGGCAAATGGAACGGGCAAATGGAACGGGTAAATGGAACGCACGGACTGCTGCGCGCGAAAACTCCGGATTATTGCGCTCAACGAGGTGAGCATAGCGGCATCACAAATAGCCGAAAGGATCGTTGCTGCGTTAGTCCTGATTGGGTTGAGTGCACAGGAGAGTTTAAAGGCGCCAAATTATACAGCCTGTGCTCAGCGGCACAATGATGAATGTGCGTTTTTTGCACTATCTTGGCCAGTTTCTAGGAGGCTGACCTTGCAGTGAGGACCGATCCGCTGCTGCAGACTTGTTGTTGACGCGGTATACTGCAGGCCGTTTTTTCGCGCTGGCGTATGCCGTCCGTTTCGTTAGTTCCAAAGTAGAAATTATTATGTCCCAAGTTTCTAAACAGGTCGCCCATCGACGCACTTTTGCCATCATCTCCCACCCCGATGCGGGTAAGACCACGATTACAGAAAAGCTGCTTTTGCTCGGTCAGTTGATTCAGAAGGCTGGAACTGTGAAGGGGCGTAAGAGTGATCGTCATGCGACCTCGGACTGGATGTCGATGGAGCAGGAACGGGGTATCTCCATTACCTCATCGGTGATGCAGTTTCCGTATAACGATCGTATCGTCAATCTGCTGGACACGCCCGGACACGAAGATTTTTCCGAGGACACCTATCGCACCCTGACCGCGGTGGATTCGGCGTTGATGGTGGTGGACGGTGCCAAAGGGGTAGAGGCGCGCACTATAAAGTTGATGGATGTCTGCCGGCTGCGGGATACGCCGATTTTCTCTTTTGTTAACAAACTTGACCGCGATATCCGCGATCCGATTGAGTTGTTGGACGAGATCGAAGCAGTGTTGAAAATTCAGGCAGCGCCAATCAACTGGCCTATCGACATGGGCAGGGCGTTCCTCGGCGTCTATAACCTGTATACCGATACGATCATCAAATATAAGCAGGGTCAAGGCAGTTTGCTCCACGATGATGAGCAGATCCAAGGGCTGGATAGCGATGCGGCCCGTGATTATCTGGGTGATCTGTATGAGCGTTTCTGTGATGAGATCGAGCTGGTGCGTGGCGCCAGTCACGGCTACGATCAGGAGGCGTTTCTGGCCGGAAAATTGACCCCGGTATTCTTTGGCACCGCACTGGGTAATTTTGGTGTCAGGGAGATGCTGAATGATTTTGTGGAGTGGGCGCCCGCACCGATCGCGCGTGCCACGCTGGCGCGCCAGGTGGCGGCGGATGAGGATAAATTTTCTGGCTTTATCTTTAAGATTCAGGCCAATATGGATCCCAAGCATCGCGACCGGATCGCCTTTATGCGGATCTGCTCGGGGAACTATTCGCAGGGCATGAAGATGCGTCATTGTCGTATTGGCAAGGATGTCAAAATTGCCGATGCGGTAACCTTTTTGGCGGGTGATCGCTCCAGTGTCGATCAGGCCTGGTCCGGTGACATTATCGGTTTGCATAACCACGGTACCATTCAGATCGGTGATACCTTCACCGAGGGGGAGTCGCTGAAATATACGGGTATCCCTCACTTTGCCCCGGAGATGTTTCGGGCGGTCAGGCCGCTTGATCCGCTGAAGATGAAACAGCTGCAAAAAGGGCTGCAGCAGCTATCCGAAGAGGGTGCGGTGCAACTGTTTATGCCGATGAAGAATAACAGTCTGGTACTGGGGGCGGTCGGGCAGTTACAGTTCGAGGTGGTGGTGTTTCGACTCAAGGATGAATACAAGGTTGACTGTGTTTATGAGCCAGTGTCAGTGCAGACCGCGCGCTGGGTCGAGTGCGGTGACGACAAGATGGTAGAAGAGTTTAGGCGCAAGGGGCACGATAATCTGGCCGTGGATGGCGGTGGTCTGTTGACCTATCTGGCGCCCAGTCGAGTTAATTTGTCGTTAACCGAGGAGCGCTGGCCTGATATAGACTTCCGCTCCACTCGTGAGCATTAAAAATTTATTTCCTGCCAAGGTCCGCACTTTGCGGACTTTTTGTTCTCTAGCCGTGTGATGGTTTTAGTGTTGTCTGTTTCTTTTACATACTGACCAAACGAGTGTTTGTTTCTGTATAAAAAGACCATGTTATCAATTTGTTGAATTGTTGGTGTTGTTTTTGCTTGGTATTCTTTTGAGTGCAAAGATCACAAGGATGTAGTGGATCTTGGTCGATAGTTTTGCATGGGCGTAGGTAGGTAATTCGCTAGCTTGCTAGGTCCACCCGTTTTGACAGGAGGTTTAGTTTGTATATTCATAAGTCTGTGTATGAGGCATTGCCCTATTTTTATATCGCCGTTGGTGTTGCCATCTATGTGGCGGGCTCGCTCTTTCCCAGTGTCGCTTTTTTTGAGTTGTTGGACAGTCCGTTAGTCTATTCTAGTGCCGCGCTGCTCTATGCTGCAGGAGCCTTTGTGTGGGTGGCGCGCTCTGCGTACCGTCGTAAAAACTCCAAGCATAACGTTGAAAATAGACAGGGCCTGTTGCAGTTTCCTGAGCGGCTTTATGAGTATTTACCCTTTATTTATGTGGCTATGGGCTTGGTCTTGGTTTCTCAGGTAGCAGGGCTCTATGGTTCGATTCCAGGTTTCATCCTGTGTTTGGCAGGGGTGTTGGTGTTGATGATTCGGGCCATCTATCGCAATTACGATGTTCCGTCTACCGGCTCCTGATTGTTGCTTGGAAGCGGATCCTGGTTTATTTTTCGGCAGCCTTGATAGACCTCTGTTTTCCGGGTTTTCCGGGTTTTCCGGGTTTTCCGGGTTATCCGGGTTTTATGGTGCGTAGCGGCTGCGGCGACGCCGCTGTTGTGAGCGGTTCTCGTGCTTGTCCTGGTGCTTCCCTTGTTGCTGCTGTTTTCGGCTAAGGAGTTGAGTGCAATGAGAGATTTTCAACTCTGCGATACGCATTGTCACTTGGATTTTGATCGGTTCGATGGGATTCGTGATGATATGCTCCGGTGTTGTGTTGCTCTGGGTGTCAGGGCAATTGTGGTCCCCGGGGTTTTGGCACAGCACTGGTCTCGTGTGTTGCGACTGTGCCAGGCAGAGACTGTATCTGGGTCGTTGCTGCTTCGGCCCGCGTTGGGGTTGCACCCCTGTTTTATGGATCAGCACTGTCCTGAGCATTTGCGGTTGCTTGAATTGCTGCTGGGGCAGTCGCCAGTGGTGGCTGTCGGAGAGATAGGTCTTGACTTCTGGCTCGCGGATGCCGATATAGGCGCCCAGGTGGCGCTGTTTTCTCGGCAGCTCGCGCTGGCAAAAAAGCATCGTTTGCCGGTGCTTGTTCACGCTCGCAAGTCGCACGATCGGGTGATTCAACAGCTGCGTCAGGCGCGGTTTGACTGTGGTGGGATAGTGCATGCTTTTTCAGGTAGTCGGCAGCAGGCAGAGCAGTATATAGGGTTGGGTTTCAAGCTGGGTATTGGCGGGGCGGTGACCTATACTCGTGCGCAAAAATTACGGCGCACTCTGCAGCAATTGGGGCCAGATCATTGGGTGTTAGAGACGGATGCTCCGGATATGCCTCTGATGGGGCGTCAAGGAATGCTTAATCGTCCCGATTATTTGCCCGAAATTTTTAAGGTTTTGTTGGGGTTGTGGGGTGGGCAAAGCGAGCAGTTGGCGGCGAAGCTATGGCGTAATAGCGAGTTGGCCCTGGGTGAATTATCAGTCTATTAACCGGCCAGGCAGTCTGTCGGACTAATGCTAATCTACTCGGCAATCGCACCTGCCTTGCTCTGCCTCCTAGATCCATGCAGGAAAGCCGGTTTTGGTTGTTTTTTTGCTTTATTTTTCGTGAATTAGAGCGTGTGGCTGAGGAGATGAGTTCTGTGGTTACTCAGTTTCGTGGGTGACTCTATCTTGAGATAGGGTTGTGTTGACGGAATCATCCTGTCCAGTGGGTGCTGAGGCAGATTGAGCTGATGTTAAAGTAGGTCGGGTTGCCCGGGCTGATAATTTTTACATGCCTTGTCTGAAAGACCACAGGGGTGATGGGAACAGAGGGTGCGGATATTCTTCAGGGGCAGGTGGCGATGGACCGTCGTTAACAGGCCAGAGATCTGGGCGCAATAACCTGGGTTTGAAGGGATTCAAATGTCTTGCTCACGAGGCGGGTCAATCTATACGCAGCTTGACATCCGCCTGATATCAAGCTGCGGCCGATTGCTGTCTGCTCAGCACATATCCTTAAACGGATTGTCTATCTCCAGGCTGATCGGTTGGCTGTACCCTGGGATGCAGATTTTTTTAGCGCTGATCTCGAGCTGATCTCCTTCAAGGACATTATGGCCGAACAGGTACGTGGGCCGTGCCTGTCCATTGCAGGCTTCCAAGTCGTATTCAGCGGCGGATTGTTGGACCTCTTCGCGTCGGTGGTAGTACGCGGTCATCGCTTTTTTTCCGTGCTTGCGCTCGAGCATGCGGGCCGTAACATGAGGTGCCAAAATCGGTGCGCTGGCATTGTTGCCGCCGAATCCCTTTGAGTTCAGGAGTACGCTATCCATTCCGGTTGCGCCGACCTCAATATGCTGTTGCTCAAACCTGAGGTTGGAGCGGTGTACGTCATCCGCTATGGTATCCAGGGTGGTGATTCCAGGGATGTAACCGTACTTCCACGCGCCAAGTGATAGCGATAATTGATCGCCCCCGGCGGTACCCTGAGAGTGCCCGATGTAGCATTTGAGCGCGCCAACAATCCAGTTGTCGATGCCAAAGGCTTTGGCGGTCTGATTGATAACGTGGGACTCGGTAACGCGATTTTGGGGCGTACTGGTGCCGTGGGCCTGGACGTAACTGCGCTGGCGCAGAGATTGCTCGCCAAGCATGCTTTGAATCAGTCCAGCAGATTTTCCGAGAGTGATATAGTTGCCGACACCGGGGGCAGAGATGGATTTTTTGTGGCCATCGGCGTTGATAAAGACGTCGGGCACGGCACCGAAAATTTGTGCTCCGAGTTCTAATGCCAGGCTATCGTCGCAGAGTACAACGAACTGAGAGGACTCGCCCATGGTAAAACCGCAGTTGTTGGCAAACGGGCGTGAGGTGCGGCGCAGGTCATCATCGTTCAGCTGGGATTTTCCATCAAGCGCTATTAAGCCTTTGGTTTCGGCCAGTGCGCCCATGGCGCGAAATCCTTCGATTACTTCAGGAGTGATGGGGCTGTCGCTACCGCCTACCAGTACCAGCTTGCGCCTGCCGCTGCGGATGTCTTCAACGCCGCTTCTGAGGTTATAAAGAAAGGTTGCGCAGGCGCCGAGGGAGGACCCGGTGCTGCCCAGATTGCCAAGCAAGTAGGCATTGACAAAATCAGCTGGCATCTGTCCATAGCCAAGCGGCATCTGCTTGGATGTTGTGCGCTTGCCTACCGAAGGAGATTTCAGCATGCCGCCAAAGCCTTCGTCGTCCAGTTGTCCGATGGAGTTGCCAGCATAGACGGCTATCTGGTCGGGAGGCAGGAGGTCGCGAATCTGCTCCCAGCTAATGCCCATGCTGCTGATGGCATCAGACGCGCTGTACACGGTCATCTGCAGGTTGCGTGGGTGGTTGCGTGACTGGTAGAGAGTGCCGGGTCGGAATCCGGTTGGCAGTTGACCCGCGGCGCGAACAGATGAAACTTTATAATCTGGAAGTATGGCATCCAGTCCACCATGAACCTCAACGGTAACGGTTCCCTGCCCTTGGTCGGTAATGGTCCAGTTAGGTGGGAGTTTGTTGGGTAGTTGGCGCTTGTTGAGGATGAAATGCTGCTTGCCATGCTGCGAAAGCAGTTGCGCGGGGCGATTAAACGTGACGTTGTCGATGTCAAACCAGTCGGGATGAATTTTGCGGATTAAGCTGTTATTCAGCAACAGTGGTTTAAAACGGCTATTGAGTTGTTCCAGAGAGACTTCGGTGTCTGATCGGTCCAGCAACTTGCCGTTATGGAGGTGGATCTCGCCCGTCAGCGTGGCTAGGCTTAGTAGCGTTGCTTGCGCGTCACCGGGCGAGATTTTGTCCAGGACCAGGCGGCGGTATGCATGGTGAAACGAAGATCTTCCAGCAGGGTTGACGCCGCCGAAGCCGATTATAACGGGTAGATTGGACAACAATATCTCCTTGAGCGCGGTTGTGGAGCCGATAACGGGGGGCTATTTTATAATCAGAGTTGTTTGGTTGCTAGCGAAAAGATGTTTATATGAGGTGCGCTTTTGGTTGAGAATAGGGCCAGTATATTATTCATGGAGAGTGGTGTGAAAAAAATTGTGGTTACAGGGTTGGTGGTATTTTTGGTAAGTGGGTGTCAAACCATTGACCCTTACACCGGAGAGCAAAAGGTAGGTGGCGCCGCAGTGGGTGCGGGTATTGGGGTGTTGGCAGGGGCGGTGCTGGGGGCTGCAACCAGTTCTAAGAGTGATCGTAAAAAAGGCGCGTTGACCGGTGCGTTGGTGGGTGGGGCGATCGGCGGAGGCGTCGGCTATTACATGGATCAACAGGAGGCGCTGCTGCGTCAGGAACTCCAGGGCAGTGGTGTTCAGGTAGAGCGTCAGGGTGATGACATTCGCTTGATTCTACCTGGAAATATCACCTTCAACACGGGGGCTGCTGCGCTGGAAGGAGGGTTTCTGCCGGTACTGGGTTCCGTCTCTAAGGTGTTGAAAAAATTTGATAAGACTCAGTTGATGATCGATGGCTATACAGATAGCCAGGGAAGTTTCGAATCCAATCAAGGCTTGTCGGAGCAGCGTGCGAGTAGCGTAGAGGGGTACTTGTCGGGGTTGGGGGTTGCGCGTTCCCGGTTGCAAAGCAGGGGCTGGGGGGAGCGTTATCCGGTAGCAGATAATGGTTCGGCAGAGGGGCGTGCACAAAACCGCCGGGTCGAGCTGAATATTCGGGGTAAAGGTGTCTAGGAGGCTGGCCGAGAATTGCGACCGTAGCGAGAGAGACGCATTTTGAGTCAGATTGATCGGTCGTTTGCGAAGATAAATCGGCAGGATAGCCGATTTACACGGCAATAACTGCCCGTAGGGCAAGCTGCAAGGGCGCAGCTTGTGATAAATCGGCAGGACAGCCGATTTACACAGCAATAGCTGCCCGTAGGGCAAGCTGCAGGGACGCAGCTTGTGAATA